>JBCBXF010000025.1:0-20854 GCA_039816705.1 Pseudomonadota bacterium
GCGGCGATGGCCGTTGGATCGCGATCGACCGCGATCACGCATGTGCCTTCACATCCGAGCACGGCCTGTGTGTAGCCGCCCGCACCGAAAGTGCCGTCAATGATCACATCGCCTGACTGCGGGGCGAGCGTGCGGACAACCTCGCTCAGCATCACTGGGATGTGGCGATCCGAGTTCTCACCTCGGGGGGATGATAATTCACTCATAGGGCCGACCGCGTTTTCTCCTGAGTTCCAGACATCAGAATTTTTCTCTGTGACATCGCCCCGGTGCAACCGCTGGAGACAAGCGGAAGTTGAACCAATTCGCATTGCATCTGCATCAACAAAAAGGTGCCATGTTTACGAAGAATTAACCATGAAGAGCGGGCTGGTGAGTAAGTGTTGTGGAGCGTTTTTATGCCCCTGAAGTCAAAGTTCAATGTGGTTGTCGGATGTGCGACGATCGTCAGTGCAGTGTTTGCGGGAATTGCGATCAAGAGCGATCTGATCTTTGCCTACAAGACAGCGAGTGAGCATGCGCACACCGTTCTGCGCGGGCCGCTGTTCGACGACGACACGGTTGCCGTTCCCCTTCAAAAGCCTGACACGACGCGTTCGGCATCTTTGCCCCCCAAGCCCACGTCTGTTCGCAAGACCACGCGGTCACGCGGTGCGTCGTCATCGCGTCACCGTGTGAAGTTGCGGCGTGCGCCACGCCGGGCGAAACGGACCGTTAACATCTTCGCTGCAGCGAAAGACATTCCGCATCCCAACACCCAACGCTGATCGACGTCGTGCTGGCCTTCTGAGTTGAGGCCGGGCCTCGCGTTTACCTGTCGATAAAGCTCTCCTCCCCCTGGCGTCTCCAGCCCGGCTATATGGCTCAGACCGGTGATGTGCGAAACGGGAGGCAACGCGGCGGTGAAAAACCTTCTTGGCAATCTGGCGCTCTCAGCCGGCTCGCTCGTCTTGACGCTGGCACTGCTTGAGGCGGCGCTGGCGTTTCTTCCTGTGACCGGCGTAGCCCGCACGCAGATGCTCAAGCAGGACGGGCGCCCGTTTGACGTGGCCTCAACGCCCAACTCCAGCGTCACTTACTCGGACACATGGCGGATGCGGAATCCGCTCGTCAAAGCAACGAACAACTTTGGATTTTTCTCCGACTTCGATTACAGGCCAGGCGCCAAGGTCATTGTTGCCATTGGCGACAGCTACACGGAGGCTGCGCAGGTCGAATTCGAGAACACGTTCCATCAACGCGCCGCGCAGGCGATCGAACGCGAGGTCTACAATTTTGGCCTGTCGGGTGCACCTCTTTCGCAATACGAGGCTTATCTCGATGAGGTGTGCGACACGTTTCAACCGCAGGCGGCCGTCTTTGCGATCATCCATAACGACTTCGATGAGAGTTTCCGTGCGCACCGCTCACGCGATGGGTTCTTCCATTATGCAGACGCGGAGCCGCATGCGCTTGCGCCATCGCCGTATGACATTTCAACGCTGCGCCGGATCGTGACGAAATCAAATCTCGTGCGCTACCTGTTCTTCAACATGCATCTGCGCCACTACGTCCGCACCTACACGTCCGGAAGCGCAAGCGACCACAATGTCGAAATCTCGTTTTCAGGTTCGTCGAACGTCGACATCGGGATCAAGAAGGCGGCCATCGATCGCTTCCTGTCGCAGGTGGGCAAAAAATGCCTCAACCCGTCACAAATAATCTTCCTCGCGGACAGTGATCGCCAAGCGCTGTACACCGGTTTGCCCCGGCGCGATGCCGCCATGCTGTACTTTCTGCAGACCGCTCGCGGTGGCGGGTATCACGTGATCGACCTTCATGATCACTTTGCTGCGGCCTGGGGCAAGCATGGCAAAGCGTTCGAGACGTCCTCGGATGCTCACTGGGACCGGCACGGACATCGTGTCGTCGGGGAAGCGCTTGCCGAGGCGCTCGAGCTGCCGCAGTTCGAAAAGACAGCGATGCAGCGCACAACCGCGCGGGCGCCTCAATGAGGACGTTCGGCCGCTGCGCTCCTCCGGCCATCCGAAGCAGAGAGAAAATGCCAGTCGGCCTGTAAGCCGGGTTCTGTCCGCCTTGCGACGGGATGACCATTCATCTGGGGTGGGCGTTGCCGCACACCTCCTGCAACCAACCCGGGCCGTAGCGTAAGAACGCGCTTCGACACGGCACCCGAAAGCGCCTGCCGCGACGGCCCCTATTCGGTTTTGCTCCCGGTGGGGTTTGCCCTGCCGCCTCTGTTGCCAGACGCGCGGTGCGCTCTTACCGCACCCTTTCACCCTTACCCGGACGTGCAGGCACGCGGGCGGTTTGCTTTCTGTGGCACTTTCCCTGGGGTCGCCCCCGCCGGGCGTTACCCGGCACCGTGTTCCTATGGAGCCCGGACTTTCCTCTCTCGTCCTAAAGACGAGAGCGGCCATCCGGCCGACTGGCGAGGCGGAGCAAAAGCGGGTGTGGCCGACCGCGTCAAGGCTGATGCCGGCGACACAGGGCGCAATTCCGCACGCCCGTATCATGCGCTGAAACGCACACCGCGTTGAAACGATTAATAAAAGTAAGGATTTCGGGTCAATTATTGGCCATAGTTTATCGTATTCGGTAACCTTAGGATGGTAATTACGGTCCTGCGGTGTCGAACGTGCGGCCCCGTCTATTGGAGTGATGGTGGGTGCGAAACCTGCCAAGGAGTGATGACGTGAATAAAACAGTGCGTCGCCTGAGCGTTGTGGGCGGCCTCGCCATGCTGGTCGTTGCCGCATTCGTTTTTCTTCCCTTTGGCGAGACAAACGCGCTGCGCACGCCTTTCACAACGGCATCCGGTACGCAGACCGCCGGACTGGATGACCGTTCCGCTCGGCGCAGTGCACCCCGCGATGAGCGACGCAGCGAAGCACCAAGGCGTGGTTACCGCCCGGCGCGCGTACAGCGCGAACTCGCTGCTGACGGCTGGAGCAATCTGGAGTTCATCGACCGCGAGTTGCCGACTTATATTGTGCGTGGCTGCCTTGATGGACGGCGTTTCGAAGCGCGCGTTGATCGCTATGCCGCGGTGCTCGGCCGGCGTTCGCTTGGTCGGTGTCGGCAGGTTTCGGAAACGCGTGATCGCCGACGCGCCGATTTGACGGGGTTCGATGATGACAGAGATACTGCACGGCGTGATGAGCGCGACAGCCGCGAACGGATAACGCAACGCGATGAACGGACTGCACGTCGAGACGATCTGCGCCGTCGTCAGCCAGAGCCGCCACGCATGCCGCGCTCCCGCGTCGCGGAAGTCGAGCCGGATCGCGATGGTGATGATCTATTTCGTGAAGACGACGGTTTTGCGCCACGTGAAGACCGTGATGATGTGCGTGCCACGAAACGCGCTCGCCACGATGAGCCTGGCTATCGCATGAATGTGCGTGATGCCGGTCTGGTGCTCGCCGGGCTCGGCTATCAACAAGTCTCGTTCAGCGATCAGGAGCTTCCGGTTTACGTCGCGGATGGCTGTCTCGAGCGTCATCATTTCCGTCTGCGGATGAACCGTCGTGGCGACATCACGCTGCGTGAGCGGATTGGACGCTGCTATCGCCGTGGCGAACGTCTGCAGGACGAAAGTAGCCTGTCACGCGACCAACTGCGTGAGCTCGTCGAGGGGCAGGGCTTTAATCGCGTGATCGTCACGGATACGACCGAGCCGCGCTATGTGGCCCAGGCCTGCAAAGGCAGCCGCCGTCTGGAGCTGACGCTCAATACCTACGGTGCCGTCACCGACCGCCGCCAAATCGGCGCGTGTCGCGAGATTGATGGAGAAAATGTCCTGCCACTGGAGCAGGTCACGAAGTTGCTTGAGCGTCGCCGGTACTACCGTATCCGCTACACTGATCGCGAGTTGCCATGGTACCGCGCGGATGTTTGCCGGAACCGGAAAGCATTTTCCGTCCTGCTCAATCGCTGGGGTGATATTGCACGCCGGCGACAGACCGGCGTCTGCGCGGCACCTGAGCGGATCGAAGTGGCTAGCGCCAGTGTGCAACCGACATTCGACGTTGCAGCCCTCGAGAACCGCACGCGGATCGATGCGGACGAGTGCCAGGATTACATGGCAAGCCTGCTCGACGACAATACGATCAACTTTGCGAGCGATAGCGCCAAGATCAGCGACGAGAGCTTCGAGTTGTTGGACCGCCTGTCGTTCGTCGCCAGCCGCTGCCCGGAAACGCAGATCGAGATTGCAGGTCATACCGACAGCAGTGGCAGCGCGGGCTACAACATGACGCTCAGCAAGCGCCGGGCAGGCTCGGTTGTCTCGTATCTGCGTGGCAAAGGCATCGAGAGTGATCGCCTCGAAGCGCGCGGTTACGGCGAGGAGCGCCCGATCGCCAGCAATAAAAATGAACGCGGAAAGGCGCGTAATCGCCGCATCGAGTTTGTCGCGACATGGGGGAGTTGAGGTCTCCGAAAGGCGTCAGGACACCCCGACCGTCCCACCCCAGACCGTCTCGATGAGGGCTGCAGTTTCCGCGTCGAGAACGCCGTCGTAGCACCTTGGGCGCCAGTGGAGCTGGACGGCGGAGATGACGGTTCGGGTGCGGTCGTCTTCGCAGCCGGTCGCTTCGATCTCGTATCCGATGTCTGACAGACGTTGCTGCGCATCAGCGATTGATGGACTGGCCTGCGTCGGCGTGATCGCACCTGGCCAGTATCCAACGCCTTCCCCGGCCAACCACTCCCAATCAAACAACGGACCCGGATCGAGCTTTCGACCGGGCGCAATGTCAGAGTGAGCGAGCACACGATGCCGCGGTATCGCGTTGCGCTGGCAGATGTCCGCGGCGAGGTCTCGGACTGCCTCCATCTGGCTGTGTGGGAATTCAGCCGCCAAGGCTCCATCAGGGCCCGGGTTGGCAATCTCGATGCCGATGGATGCGGAGTTTATATCGCGCTCACCCTGCCAATACGAGACGCCGGCATGCCAGGCCCGGTGCGCCTCATGCACCATCTGGATCACGGCACCGGATTCCGTGACGAGGTAATGGCAGGACACGCCGGACTCTGGCGTCGTCAGCCAATAAACGGCGCGAGCTGCAGACGCCATCGCCGTATAGTGCAGTATCAGCATTTCTGGCTGACGAGGCGGCTCGGTTTCCGGACGGCGGGCGGTGTAATTCTCGGTCGGAACAAAGCGGGTAACGAGCGGGCAGTCGGCCTGTGCGTTCCGATCGCCCGGTGGCATCTGAAACGGCTTTGAGACCAAAGAGGACTGGGACACCGCACTCGCCTCTTTTACCAAGCCCAACCGAACTTCGTCATCCGCCACCACACTGGTGCCTGTCTCCCGACACAGGACACTGTCACGAAAGCGACGACACGGAAGCTCCCCACTCAGGTGAACCCTTCGCTTACACGCTAATCTTGCGAACCGAAAGGTTGTCTAGTGTCAACCACGCTTGACACACAGCTCAACGTAACTACTCTCTATGCGAAATACTGTTTGCACGTTTCTGCATAGCATCGGAGTAACACCATGATTTCCGTTCGCCTTACGGTCGCCGGCTTTTACTTTAGCGAAGTCTTTGAGATCGAAGACGACGCCTCCGTTCTCGATCTGATGAACACCGCAGAAATTGAAACTTCAACCTCCAACCCGAAATTCTCATTTGGGAAAGTTGCGGACAATCGATCGTTCAAATGCCGCAGAATAACCGTCAATTACGAAAATCCAGACGGAACACGGCTCGTGACATCGAGCAAAACCGATCTCACGACAGGTCAGAAAACTCGGTACATCGCCGGGAGATATGAATTTGTCGATACGTTTGACGAACAAAAAGAAAATACAGGGCCATTATTTGCTTGGCAATACTACATCCAAAAGCCAACCACAACACGTGGAATAAGCTATGGCGAGTCCCCTTCCGCAGACAACAACATTGTTCCGATGAGTGAAACCAAAGGGATGTTGGGCGATGGCTTCACCGTTGTGTGGCGGTTAATTGGAATCGCAGTGGGGCCGACACGAAATAAAATTAGCGAAAATCAAGCCCGACTAAGCAAAGTACTTCTCGATGAAAGCCAGCTTATTGCTTCGGCTGAGATATTGGACAAGCAGGGCACTGCACGCAGTATTTTTTCAGATCTTAATAGTCTAAAGACCGCTTAAGGTTTGCGTTTTAGCGTCGGAGCTATCTGGATGCGACGTACTTCTTCAATACTTCAAACGACGCGGTTGTTTCGAACACGGCTCTATATTTTTTGGAGACTACTAGTTCCGATCGCCTCGCTCGGTTCGCTTGGTGGATGCTTCGAAATAGAAGGTGGAGTACCCTCGCGGGAGTCCATACTCACAAACCCTTTACGTGTGAGCGATGCGGCACCTCAGCCGTTTCCCGTCGGCAAATACACTGTGCGACCGATGCATCTGCGAGATGAGGCAACCAGCCCACTCCACCAGAATGCTGTGAAGTTGGACGTCTTCAACGGCAAGTACAGGATGGCAATTGCTCGGAATGGCGAGGTAGAAACCTTTGTCTTTGATATCGAAAGATATCTTGATACCGACTTCTATATAGCGAGCATGAATCGCCGGTGCCCGCTCATTATTGAGAGACGGGGTTCAATGTTGAATTATTGTAATGACCTTTTTCTTGTGTCTGGTAATCGAATCTATCAGTGGGCAATCCAGTGCACTGACTTGCATAGAGACTTTGGCATTAGGCAGATCAATCACCGCAAACATGTTCGGAATTACAAGGTCACGCAAGCCGAAGAGCGTCTTACAGAAAGCCGAGGATTTCATTGGCGAGAAAACACGCCATCAACCATTTGTCAGTTTCAAGACAACAATGTAAACCGCGACTTACTCTTTCGCATTGCGCGTGACCTCAACAAGTTGCCATTCGACTTGAGATATCTCAGCGCTCGTCTGAGGTACGATTTCAAATCAAGATAGTTCAGCACTTCCCATTGCCCCGCCTCAAATGCCGCGTTCGCGCGAAATCTCGTCCCAGGCCTCGTTGAGGGCGGCGGTTTTTTCGGTGGCGATGGCGATGAACTCTTCGGGCATGCCGCGGGCAATGGCTTTGTCCGGGTGGTTCTCGGCGACCAACTTGCGGTAGTGCGCTTTCAGATCGGCATCCGAGATCTCGGGTGACACGCCGAGGACATCATACGGACTGGATTGTCTGTCGGGGAGAAAGCTGGCGCGAACGTACTTGTACTCTGTCGTCGTGAACCCGAAACGGTCAGCAACTTCGGCGAGGTATGCGTCTTCTCCCTCATGCAAGACGCCATCCGCGCTCGCGATATGAAAAAGACCTTCCAACACGTTTTGCAGCAGTTCGCGCTGATCCGAGAACAGGTCGGCCAGCTGATCGGCATAGGCCTCGAAACCGGCGGTGTCGCGCTTTGCGAGATCAAAGACGCGACCGACATTTTTTTCCTCGCCCGGCGGAACCTTGAAAACCTGCTTGAATGCGGAGACCTCATCGCGGGTGACGACGCCGTCCGCCTTCGCCATCTTGGCGCCGAGCGCTACGACCCCGATGGTAAAGGCCACTTCGGTGCGATCTGCGGGATCTTCTTCGCTTGCAAGATTGCGATCGACGGCAAGGTGCCCGGCGATCACGCCGATCAATGCGCCAATCGGGCCTCCAAGCGCGAGGCCAGCCGCGGCGCCCGCAATTTTTCCCCAGACCGACATGCTCTGTGACCTTCTCACGCCGCGCGAGACAATGCGCTGACGATGCGCGATCGTTGCTTTGTCGAAAGCGTTTAGGGGTTTCAGGGCCTGCTGCAAGTGAATACGACGCAACGCCGACATCTTGGCGTATCCGATCCGCAGCGGTGTCAACGTGACTGCCGCCGTTACCGCCCAATATGAGATTGCCGCCAATGTCCAATACGAGCGATCGAGATGCACCAGAGCGTTCGCGCGGGGGCTATCTGCTCGGCCTGATCGGCGTTGTGATTTTCGGTCTGACGTTGCCGATGACGCGGATTGCGCTAGTCGATCTTGATCCGGTCTTCATTGCGCTTGCACGGGCGCTCGTGGCCGCCATCGCCGCCATTGGCGTTCTTGCACTAACGCGGCAACGGTTGCCGGTGCGCTGTCATCTTCTGCCGCTTGTGATTGTCAGCGGTGGTGTGGTGATTGGCTTTCCGCTCCTTGCGACAATTGCGATGCAGTATGTCCCAGCGGCGCACGGCGGTATCGTCATCGGTGTGCTGCCGCTCGCGACGGCGGTGGCCGCTGTCTGGTTTGCGAAAGAGCGCCCGTCGCTGCTCTTCTGGCTCGCAGCGATCGCCGGCAGCATCGCAGTCGTGGCGTTCAGCGTGGTCGAAGCTGGCGATGTGGCGTTTTCTGTCTATGCCGATGTGCTTTTGATCCTCGCTACGATCTGTGCGTCGATCGGCTATGCGCAGGGCGGCGTGCTGGCGCGGGAGCTTGGCGGATGGCAGGTGATCTGCTGGGCACTTGTGATTGCCGTGCCGGTGCTGCTGCCAGCCGTTCTGCTGTTTGGGGGGGCCATACCGAAGAGCGCAGCGGCATCGTCATGGCTCGCGTTCGGGTATCTGGCGATCGGCAGTCAGTTCCTCGGCTTCTTCGCTTGGAATGCCGGGCTTGCGCGCGGCGGGATTGCGAAGATCGGGCAACTGCAGCTGTTGCAGACCTTTGTGACACTCGCCGGGGCCGCGTTGCTCCTCGGTGAGGCTCTTACGAGTGTTCAGGCCGGCTTTGCGCTGCTCGTCGTCGCCATCGTGCTCATCGGCAAGCGGGCGCGGGTCGTGCACGCAGATCACGCGTACGGGAAGAGCGCTCGCCGCGCGGCAACGGCGCGGCATTGAGGACGTCCAACACAAAAAAGATGCATTAACCACTAGGTCTCGCCGGAAAGCGTTGCTAGGTTGACGTATGCGTTAACCCGGTCTGCCTCCTTGAAGAGCGGCGATCGGTACGGCGCCATTGTGTAAGTTTGGGAGGAGGTTGCGATCTCATGAAAAAGATACTGACACTCGCGGCAGGGGCTGCGGCACTTGTTCTTGGCGGCACGCTGGAAATGGCAGAAGCAGCATCGCCGAATGGCAAATGGAAGCGCCCATCGACCGGCGCGACATACCGCGCCTTTTCGTGCGGCGGTGGCATCGGGCTGAAGGTGCTCTCCCACCCGAAGAAGAAATGGGTCGGCAAAACGATTTCCTGCGGTGCGAAAAAAGTCAAAAGCAACCAGTGGAAAGGCCAATTAACGTCGACGGACAACGGTCAGAAGTACACCGGCTACATGACCTTGGTTGGGGCGAATTCGCTGAAACTGGAAGGCTGTGTGCTCGGCGGCGCGATCTGCCAGGGCGAGACGATGAAGCGTATCAAGTAGTCGTCACGGCGGACATCGCCAGTTACGAAACTCGGTTCAGACGACCGTATGGGGAGCCCGGCCATTGCGCCGGGCTTTTCTTTTGCGCATCGTGCGACACACCACGTTTCTCGCTCATGGAGCCTTACCGATGTTTGATGTCACACTAATAGAGGTCGCAAAACGCGTGGTGGAGGCCAATCGCGACGGGCCGGAGGCAACGCGCACCATGGTGAAGGCACTTTACTCCAGTGACGTTGTTTCCGTCGAAGCCGTTGCGATGGGAAGCGACGGGGGTGAGGCAACCGGCAGTGGGCGCGAGGCGCAGGGACTTGATGCGATCCTCGGCAAACATGACTGGTTCGACAGCGCTTTTGAGATGCACGATAGCACAGCCAGTGACCCGTTCTTTCACGGCGATGATCGCTTTGCGGTGATCTATGAGCTTGATGCGACGAACAGGCAGACGGGCGCGCGTGAGCCGATGAAGGAGGTCGCCATCTACACGGTCCGCGATGGTAAGGTCGTTCGCGAGGAGTTTTATTACTCGTCGTGACGGGCCAGGGCATCGCCGGTGACCCTACGCGTCAGACAACATCGAACGGAGAGAGTGATGCTGATTTCAAGTGATGGGCGAACGCGCAGTCTGGTGAGTGATATCGCCGGCACGGGCTGGGACTATAATCTGCAGCGGCATCCCTATCACGAGATCGAGCGACCGCTTTCGCCGCACTATTGCGTCTACAATCGGCGTCTGATGGCGTGCTGTTTTGACCATTCCAGCACGGAAGACGGATATTGGCTGCTGCGCCAGAAGGCGGCCGTCCTCAACACCGGCGAGCTGCCACTGCAGTTCGCAGGGCCCGATGCCGAGATGCTGCTGAACCGGCTGTTTACAAAGGACATCTCGAAACTGAAGACCGGGCGCTGTGCCTACGGCCTGCCGCTCTATGAAGATGGTGGCCTCATCACGGACGGCGTCCTGCTACGGCTTGAAGATGAGCTGTTCTGGTACGTCCAGGCGGATGGAGATTTTTATTCATGGGCGCGGGCGCACGCCAGCCGCATGGACGTGACGATCTCTGACCCGGGCGTCTTTGCGTCGCAAATTCAGGGGCCGAACGCGCTGAAGATTCTCGCGGCGGCCTGCGATGATGGCATACCGGATCCGTTCGGTTACTTCGCGATGCGGCGCGTGCGGTTTGGCGGGCAGGAGGTGGTTATCACGCGGACCGGCTACACGAATGAGCTGGGTTTCGAGTTTTACACCGAGCCGCATCATGATGCGCAGGCACTCTGGACACATCTGAAGAACGCGGGCGAACCGTTCGGGATGAATATCCACGGACTGGATGCGATGAACATCCGACGCATCGAGGCTGGCATTCTCAACGCCGGGGCCGACTTCGACATGACGACAAACCCCTACGAAGCGGGATTTGGGCGCTTCGTCGATGACACAGCGGAGTTTATTGGTAAGGCAGCGCTTGAAAACGGGCGGCGTGCGCTCCGCGTCACCGGCATTGCGTGTGATGACGGAGTGCCCTTTATCGGCGGAGACGTGGCCACTGGTGGCAAGCGTATTGGCGTCGTGACCGCGGGTGTCATATCGCCCTTTCTTGGTCACGGCATTGGGATCGTGCGGCTTGATGCCGGCGTGCCTGCCAGCGGTACCGCGATCGAAATGGGCTGCGCAGACGGACGTATGCGCACCGGCCGCATCGTGGAGATGCCGTTCTATGACAAGGCGGCCGAAATCCCGCGTGGCAAGCTGATCGATGTCCCGGAGCGGCGAGCCGCCTGACCAAGACCCCGTGATACGTAATCAGCGCGTCGCGGCATTCCTGAAACGCCGCGCACCGCGCAACTCGAGCCAGTCGCGGAAACGGTAATAATTTCCGACGACCGGCAGAAACCAGGGTTTGCCGGCATAGAATGGCTGTGTCTTGAAGTGTTGATTGTCAAAGGCGCTCGTACGGTTGGTGGTGCCCGCGAGTTTACGTCCCACTTCGCGACCGAGCCATGTCATCATCACGATGCCGCAGCCGCCATTGCAGCCGAGCGCATAGTGGATGCCCTGGTGTTCGCCGATCTTCGGGAGGAAATCAAAGGTGAACCCCATCTTGCCCGTCCAGGCATGTGTCACTTGCACGTCAGCCAATTCAGGAAGGATCTCACGCATCTGGGCATGAAGTATGTTTGTCGCCTCGTGCAGGGTGGTGGGATGAAAACGTGCGCGTCCGCCGAACAGCAGTCGTGTGCCATCCGGTGACGGACGTGCAAAGGCGATGACGCGCTTGGCGTCGATCACCGCACATCCCTTCGGCAAGAGTTTCGCAACGGCATCCCGCCCTAACGGTGCGCTTGCCACCATTGTCGACGAGATCGGGATCAATCGGCGCTGGTGCCAAGGGGCGGCACTGTCTGTGTACCCATTCGTCGCGAGCACGACGTCGTGGGCTTCGAGGGAGCCTCGCTCGGTTGCGAGACAGCACTTGCCTTGTGCACGCGATATCGCGGTGACGCGACAATGGCTGGCGAAGTGCACACCGGCGGCGCGACATGCATCCAGCAGCACACGATGATACAGCGCCGGGTGCACGAGGCCTGCGGCGTCCGTATACATGCCGCCGAAATAGAAATCGCTCGCAATGTAGGCGTGCTGCTCATCGCGCGGAACCATCTTAAATGCGCCGCGCCCATCGGAATTATATTCCTCCGCCTCGATGGCGAGTTTTTCATATGCGGCGGGCGTATGCGCGGCAACGAACCGACCGGTCCGCTGGAAGCCGGCATCCCGCGCGGTGGGCGAGGTGACGATCTGCTGAAAGTGGTCGTAGGCCTCATCAGCCTCATCCAGCATGGCGGCGCTACGCGCGGCCCCGACCTGCGCTTCGAGATTGATCTGCTTCGAGATCCCGGCACGACCGGAGAGCAACCCAGCCGCGCGCGTGCTCGCTCCAATGCCAATTTCACCAGCGTCGACAACCAGCACTTCCGTGCCCGCGCGTGCCAGTTCAAGCGCACAGGAAAGACCTGCATATCCGCTTCCAATGACGATCACATCCGTGGGCGTGGAATTGCCGGGCTCATCGCCCGCAAGCGCCTCGGGTTTTGCGGCGTCCCACCAATAGGGCGTCTCGACGAACTCCGGAGCAAAAATCGACATTTGGTGGACGCCCTGTCTTGCCGGTCCGCTGCGGTGGCGATTAGATGCACCCGTACCGTTTCATGGTCGGCAGCGCTTGCCAACTTGCGTGCCGCGACGCCGACATCACAGGACTTGCGACAATGCTCGACACTCAAGACGGACTGATGGATGCAGTGCGTACTCGCTTTGCGCATGTCGATGCCTGCCCATTCACAGGACCGCGCATTTTTTTTGAGAACGCAGGTGGTGCGCTGACACTGAACAGTGTGGTCGCAACCTCCGGCAAATATGCGGCGATCCCGGACAATCAGGGACGGGACAACCCGGCATCCGCACAACTCAACGCTGTCATTGCCGACGCAAAATCCCGCGCGATGGTCTTGATGGGCGCGACATCGGGGCAGATCTTCGTCGGAGAGAGCGGGACGGAACTGCTGTTCCGGATGATCAGCACCGCGATTGTCGGTGCGCCGGAAGGGGGCCATGTTCTCGGCACCACGCTTGAGCATCCGGCCTCACGCAGCGCGGCCGTGCGCTGGGCCGAGATCACCGGGCGGCCCTACATCGCTGTGCCGCACGACAATGCCACCGGCAGTGTTGAGGCCGAGGCCTATGCAGCGCATGTGACGCCCGAAACCCGCGTCGCGACGATCATCCACACGTCGCCTGTCACAGGCATGGGCGTGGACATCGCGGCCGTCGCGTCAGCAATCCGCGCGGTGGCGCCCGACTGTCTGATCATCGTCGACGGGATCCAGCACGCCGCCCACGGCCACATCGACATCGCGTCGTATGACATCGATGGCTATGCGATCAGCCCTTACAAAATGTTCTCGCGGCACGGCTACGGGATTGCCTGGGTTTCAGAAAAGCTCGGTGCCATGCCGCACAACGCGCTGATCGACGGGCCCCCGCTGAACTGGGAGCTTGGGACGCGCGACACCGGCGCCTATGCGACGTTCATCGATGTCATGGATTACCTGGACTGGCTCGGCAGCCGGTTCACAGACAGCGACGACCCTCGGGCGCGCTTCGATGCGGCGGGCGCGGCGATCCATGCGTACGAGGCGGAACTCGTCACCGCCATGTTGCATGGAACCGGCAATCTCAAGGGGCTTGCCGACATGCCGGAGGTGTCCATCATCGGCGGCGTCGAGAATGCACGGCGCGAGGGCCTCGTCGCACTCAATGTTGCAGGCTTTACCGCGCCGGATGTCGTAACCGCACTCAACGAGCGGGGTATCCGTACGCACACACGCAAGGCGGATCATTATTCTGGCAACGTGTTGAAACCGCTCGGACTCGACGGTGCGGTGCGCGTCTCACTCTGCCACTACAATACGACCGCCGAGGTCGCGGCATTCCTCACAGCGATGCGCGAAATCATCGAACAGCGTGCGACGCAGGCGGCGTGAGGCTGGTAGGCGCGCTGTTCAGCGTAATCGCGGGGAGGATTTCACGCAAAAGTTTGCGTTTGATCGCGCGCGGATAGTCTTCGAACGTGTCCGCAGGGACGACGAACGAGCCGGCACCGCCAGCGACATTGCCGCGATAGTAGGTGCGCAGTCCCGGTTCGCTTTCGAGGATTGCGAGGCCGTTGATCGTTATCCCTTCGGCCACCATCAGTGAGCGCACGAGCCCCGGCTCCCGCCCTTCATTGCTCGGCCCGTCCCCGGAAACATCCACGACTCGACGTGCGCATCCGTTCGGCTCACCGGCGAACAGCGACCATGCAAAGGCAAGCGCTTCTCCGATCCCGGTCGAATAGATGCGGAATGCGCGCTGCTGGATGTCGATTTCGTTTGCAAAGGCGGCGACGCTCGAGCGGTCATTCAGCCAGCGCCACGGGATGATCTGCTCGTGTCGTCCAGCGCCAGACCACTGCGCGACAGTGACGTAGATGCCGCTCGCGCCGCCTGTATCGATGGCCGCAATGATGTCTTCGGTGCGGAACGCATCGGCCAGACCACCCATCTGCAGCGCATATTCTTCACTGTCTACGCTCCCCGACACGTCAACCGCGAGAACCAACGCTAATGTACAAAAGCTGCCCTGAGCGCTCGTAGAAGACGCACCGGGGAGCAGTGCGCCAAGCATGAGCAGGACGCTCGCACCAAGAATGAGAGTTTTGGTCGCAAGGCGGTGGGGCAGCCGGCGAAGCGAGTTGGGGCGCGCACTGTTCATGTCGAGACTGTAACGGAGTTTTCGCGGCATGCAGAGGGCAGATCTTTGTGATGACACGCCGATCCGCTTCAGCCTGGAGATGTGGTGTGGATGTCGTGATGGGGCCGCGACGCGATGAGAGGCCCTCCGCACTTTGGTCTGGGGTTTCCAGTAATGCGGCAACCGGACGGCAGGGTGCCAACCGGGATCACACAGACCCCAATCAAGGAAACTCCCATGTTCTCGAAATTCACCGCTTTCGCATTCGTCGCAACCGCAACGCTCATGACATCGAGCGTGGCACAGGCTGGCTGCAAAACGTTTTACGGTTGGTAAGCAGCCGACTTGTTCTACCCTCCTCCTCCTTGAGGAGAACGGCTCCGCTGCGGCGGGGCCGTTTCGCGTTTTTGGGGTGGGGTGTTCGGCCCGGAAGCGATGCGCACCCGACCGTGCGGACCGAGGACCCGCACATTTTTTGGGGCGGCGCGACGCAGTTTCGTCTGGGGCTTCCAGTGATGGAGCAACCGGAGCGGACCTCCGGGATCACAGGCAGATCACACCCTCAAGGAGACACCCCATGTTCACGAAAATTACCGCTTTCGCCTTCGTTACAACCGCAACGATCATGACGTCGAGCATCGCCCAGGCCGGCTGCAAGACCTACTACGGCTGGTAAACAGCTTCCGCTCGCGCCTTTTCTTCCCCCCACCTTGGAACGGCTTCGTCCCCCGACGGAGCCGTTCTTTCCGTCGCCATGCCCAAAGGCGCGCTGCGTTAACTTTTGAGCGCTTGGCGGACCCAGGATTCTGTGTGAAAAAACAGCACGGTACTGCGTTTTCGGGGCGTTTCGTCATGGTTCGGTTGCTGACTTTCAGTGTCTTGGTTTCGTCAGTCTTTCTGTCGGCTCAGGTGGCGCTCACGGCTCCCGCGTTGGGGCAGGAGAATGCAGAGGCATTGCCGGGCTGGCGGATTAGCAACATCTGTGCGCGGGACAGTGCGGTCGGGCAATGTCGGCTGTATGAGGCGGTCGCGCGGCAACGGATCGTGGCGTCCTGGACCGTGATACCGCCGCAGTTTCGCGAGGCCTGCCTCCTGAAATTCAAGCCGCCGCTGGAGCCGAGTTGGCGCATTCTGGCTGATTGTATCGACGACGCAGCGCGCACGTCCGATGCAAAGCGGCTCGCGGCAGCGAATGCCGCATCTCTTGAGAACGCGCGTCAGCTCGAAGAGAGCCGGAAACGGGCTGCGGAAGCACGCGCCGATGAGGCTGCCAAGGCCGCTGAAGAAGAAGAGCGAAAACGCCTCGCCGCCGAGAAGGCCGCTGCAGAAGACGAGCGGAAACGCCTCGCTGCCGAGAACGCCGCTGAAGAAGAGGAGCGGAAACGCCTCGCCGCCGAGAAGGCCGCTGAAGAAGAGGAGCGGAAACGCCTCGCTGCCGAGAAGGCCGCGGAAGAAGAGGAGCGGAAACGCCTCGCTGCCGAGAAGGCTGCTGAAGAAGAGGAGCGGAAACGCCTCGCTGACAAGAAAGCCGCGGAAGAGGAGGAGCGGAAACGTCTCGCTGACAAGAAAGCCGCGGAAGACGAGGAGCGGAAGCGCCTCGCCGCTGAAAAGGCCGCTGAAGAGGAGGAACGCAAACGCCTTGCCGCCGCCGAGGAGCAGCGCAAACGCGACGCTGAGCGGCTCGCGGCTGAAGCGGCGCAAGCAGCACGCGAAGCAGACGAAAAACGCAAGATGGCCGAGGCGGAGGCTGCGGAGCGTGCGGCCGCGGAACAAGCCCGCCTTGAGGCCGAAGCGCGTGAGGCCGAGCGGATTGCACAGGAGAAACAGCGCCTTGCGGAAGCTCAAGCGCAACTCTCGGCACGGGAAGCCGATTGCAGTCAGCGTATCCGTGCGATCATCGACGCCGAGCCAATCAAGTTCGAAACCGGCCGTTCGCGCGTGCGCAAGTTTGCCCGCGAGCAGCTGCGAAAAATCGCCGATGTTGCCGGCACCTGTCCGACTGTCGGCTTCCGCATCGACGGGCACACCGACAGCCTTGGCGACGATCTCACCAATCTGTGGCTCTCCAAGCAGCGGGCGAAAGCCGTGGTCGACTATCTGGTGCGCTATGGAGTTGATGCGGATCGTGTCTCAGGCACCGGCTTCGGTGAAACACGTCCGATCTCCACAAACGCCACGCGTTTGGGGCGGAGAGAAAATCGCCGTATCGATTTCACGGTCGTGCCATCCCTGAAGGCGGATTGACCTCGGCGACCACGCCTCGGCCACAGATTAATCCTCCACATTCTGTGCTCCGACGACGCTGAGCCGGGCAGATGAACGCGAGCTAAACGCAGCGTTCAGTACGGGCACAGGGCGGGTGTGTCTTTCTCTGTCTCACGGCATCCGGGCGAGCCGCTTCGTTCTCCCCCGACCGATCCGGCGGCTTTGCCCGGATGCCCTGTTCGAGACGATCCGTGACGAGGCTTGGGGCATGGCGCGGTGACATCACGGACCCGTCGTTTCATCCGTATCCAGGAGCCAAGTCCATGACCCGAGTTTCATTCTTGCGTGCGCGTGCCGCCAACCTCACCGCAGCAACGTTTGCCAGCGTCGCGATCGCCGCATTTCTTGTCGCCTCGCCCGCAGCAGCGCACCAGCCGGGCGCTGTGCATTGCCATGCGGCAGACAGTCGAACCGAACATGCCATTTGTGCCAGCAAGCGGCTGCGCAAGATCGAGACGCGCATGAGCCAGCATTTCACCGAAGCACGCAGCGCAGCATACGACCGCTATGACATTCGCTTGCTGCACGACACGCAGGACGCTTTTGTTGCCAAGCGTGCGCGCTGCGGTGCCTTCAAGTTCTGCATCTGGTGGCGCACGAAGCAGCGCATTGCAGGCCTGAAAAGGTTTGCGCGCCAGCGCTGACACACACGCTTTGTGGTCATCCACTCACTGATCGACGCTCTCCGCTGCGACGACCGTGGGGGCTGAGCTTCAGGCTCGGTCCCCATAGATTTTGCTGCCGGTCGATTGCCTGGAGCTTCTGATCGCTGGCGAACTTGTGAAGGCGGCTGCAGGCCGAAGTGATGCAGGGTGGGCCATCGCCGTACATCGTATTAACCAGTCTCTGCCAAACTTGCGGCGCGAATGCACGGTAAGCACGCCGACATCAAGAACCAGGCGGGGTTCCCCAACATGCTCTTCCAACGTCGTTCTGCTGTCGCGTGCGGGATTGCCGGTCTTATCACAGGCGTCAGCGCATCGGGCCTGCTCCCTACTTCGGCCGAGGCGGAGATGGCCGAGAACTTCTGGACTAAGAAGATTGAAAACCAGCGCGCTGCCAAACGCGCGCGCCGGGCGACACGTGCGCAGCAGCGCAACGTCGGGGCAAGCGCGGCAGAGGTTTCCGCTGTCGTGCCGCTCTCATCTACGTGCGAAGCGGAAGCTGAGCCCTATCGTGAAGCCCGTGCGGCTTATGCATCGAAAGCGGCCCGCTACTGGGCGGCCGTGGAGCGGAAACGCAAGACCCGCCGGGCGCGCAAAGCAAAGAAACTGGCGCTGCGCCGAGCCGACTACGTGACGAGCTATCCGCCAAGCTACGAGGGACCGCGACGCCCAAAGTGCCTCGATCGTGCGAAGGTGCCAAAGACGGGCAAGAAGAAACCAAGCACGCTCCCGCTCGAGGCAGACTTTCGGCGAAATGCGAAACGCATCTACGGTTTTACGCCGCGGTCGACGAGCGAGTGGAATTACAAGACGGCGTTTGCGCGTGAGGCGCTAAGCGTCGGGCTGACAGCGGAGCAGGTCGTCGGCGTCTATGCGCTGGAGACCGGTGGCATCGGCCCGTACTTCCGTCAGTCGGGGATTTTTCCGGTCGATCAGAAGTGCCGGCCGTTAAAACGTCATCGCGGGCGCGCGGCATCCACGGCACTGAGCTATGCGCAGCTGCTCGCCGCCAACACCAACATCATGGCGCGGGAAATGGGACCTGAGCTCGCAGAGCGGCTGGAGCGACGGGCACGCCATGCGCGCGGTGCGCGCGCCGACGAGTTGCGCGGCAAAGCGCGTATTCTGCGCGCCATGGCGCGCGACATCCGCCGTGGTCTTGCCCGCCAGAAAGGCAGTCCCTGGACGCGATATCGAGCCTTTGCCAAGACCAGTCGCGGCCAAGCCGTGCATGCATTGCTGCTGGACGCGGACATCGGGCCCATCCTTCAGGTCCACAAGTTGCGCAAGATCGTGGCGGGCGCGAAGCGGGCTGGTTTCAGCCGTGTTTCTTCGGCCCAGCTTGAATTGATGAACCTCGCAGGGCCCGGCACCGGGCTTGAGATGATGACGCCGCTTGGCGCGAAAATGCCGACCGCCAATTTCTTTTCACGAGGCGGGCATGATCGCAATCCGGTGGTGAAGAACCGGACCGGTGCCGGCCTGCTCAACAAACTTGCTGAGCGCATTTCAGCGCAAATGACGAAATGCGGATCGAAAGAGTTTCTCGCAGCATTTCGAAACGTCTCGGGCTAACGCGTACGTCTTCTTCGGCCGGACGCTCGTGCGCGGCTAAAGCGAGATGATCTCGTCTCACTGACGCCGAACGCGCGTCATGCGCTTGCATGTCGGCACGTTGCCGAATGGCCCCAGTTTCACAGCTCTCTCGGTTGCACCTACTTCGCGTACTTCCTCCCGGCATTGCGATGGGCCATGCAGGGTTGGGCTGGTGCGCTACTGGTGCGCCTTGGAAACTGAGGTCGCAGAATGCCAATTGCATTTGTCGAGGACGAGTTCGGGCTTTTGCATGCGCGGGTGCCACACCACACGCTTGTGAACGCGAAGATGCAGGTTATGGCGCTCGAAGGCGACGACGGCTGGTGGGTCTACCTTGATGGCGAACGTGTGCCGGGCGCGTTTCGCACACTGGGGCAGGCCGGGAGTGCCGCCGAGGCGGAAATCGCCCGCCAGAAGCAATCGACGGACTGGCTGCAGAGAAATCTTGAGGCGCAGCGCATGAAGGAACGCGCAGCGGCCGAGCGGATGGCGCTCGAGCGTCCTGCTAGCATGCGCTCGCAACCAAACACGCGTCCGACACAGAGGCCCGTGGGCCGTGCCAAAAGCGTTGATGGGCGGCGCGCCTTGATCCTCAGCGTATTCGCCGTCGTATTTGTTGCAGTCGGATTTGGAGCCGGGCACGCGGTTGGAGTGTTCGAGCGCGCCGATAAGGCCACGACGACCCAGCGCGCGCACGAGGCCGGCTCGGAACAAGGCGGCGATGCCCTGCGATCTGAGGTCCGCCAAGTCACGATCGCGCAGCGCGGAACCGTTCAGGAAACAGCCCTCGTGCTCACGCCGCGGATCCCGGTGCCGCCAACTGTGCGGGATCTGCGTATCCGTGTTGCAGCGGTCAGGCCAACGTCTGCGATGTCCACAACCGATGACGCGGTGCATGATGTTGCTGCGAGCGATGCCCCGGACGTGGTGACGGAAGACGATGTCGCGCCGACGGTGTTGTCGAGTACCTCTGCGCTTGAAGCGGTGCAGGAGGAGCACGATACCAGCATCGCCTCGCATGATGCGGTCGACGTTGATGAAGAGGTTGGCCTCGAGCGCGAAAATGCTGCACTCGCGACGGATGACGATAGCCTTATTGACGAGCACGAAGACACGCGGGCGGGCGGGCCAACCACATCAACGCAACCTGCTCCGGTGGCAACGCGCCAAGCGACCAAACCGGTTCGCCGCGCACGCCCCTCATCGTCCGCCAAACGGCGGGCCGCGCAGCGTCAGATCGAACGACGCGCGGCGCGGCGCGCGGCCACGCGCCGTGCACGTGCTGCGCGGCGAAACCGTCTGGTGGCAAAACGCAGGAAAGCCCGACGTCGCGCGGGGTTGCGCCGAGCCCGGGCACGCAGACGCGCTCCCCGCAAGTACTCGCGTGCAGCGATCAGACGCGCTAAGGCGCGCCGCGTGAAACGCACCTACAAAAAAGCGTTTCGCGATACCCTTGACTGACAAGTAGCCCACGCGCGCCCGCACGCGAGCTGAGCCGGTTCACCGACAATAATGAAACGTTCCACGCTTGCCGTGCCGCGCAAGATCGAAGTGAAAATGATCCCAGTGGTACTTGTCGGCGTTGGGGCCCAGCACTGTTGTGAAGATTTTGCACGACCGTTTGTGGACGGCGCGTAGAAATGCCCGGGTTTCACTTGGGCCACGACGCCACTCTTTGA
>JBCBXF010000260.1:0-3797 GCA_039816705.1 Pseudomonadota bacterium
ACGCGGACCGAGCCGATTTCCCTGACGGTCAAACTCGGGTATTTTTCCAAACAGCGGCTGTCCCTCGGCTCGCTCGCACAAATGTTCGAGACCGATTTTGTCAGTGCCGCAGCTCCCTCGACAGCGGAGTGATCGCGACGCCGCGAACACCGATCAGCATGAGATGACCGCTCGCCATGACCTACAGCGTGAAGGAAATGTTCAAGACGCTGCAGGGCGAGGGCGCGCATGCGGGGCGACCTGCCGTGTTTTGCCGTTTCACCGGATGCAATCTCTGGTCTGGCCTCGAGCGTGACCGTGCGACGGCGCAGTGCACATTCTGCGATACAGACTTTGTCGGAACGAACGGTGTTGGCGGAGGAAAATTCGCTACCGCTGAAGCACTTGCCGATGCGCTGATCGACACATGGGGGCCAGACCCGGATGCTGACGCTGACCGGCATGCGAGCGACAGGCATCGCTATGTTGTCTTCACAGGTGGTGAGCCGCTCCTACAACTTGACGCACACCTCATCAGGGCGACCCATCGCGCCGGCTTCACCATCGCGGTCGAGACCAACGGGACAATCGCTGCGCCGCCCGGAATTGACTGGATCTGCGTGAGCCCGAAAGCGGGCACGGAGCTTGTCCAGCGCGAAGGCAACGAACTGAAGCTCGTCTACCCGCAGCCCGAGGCAACGCCCGAACAGTTTACCACACTGGCGTTTGATCGCTTTTATCTCCAGCCCATGGACGGTCCGGATCAGGCAGACAATATACAAGCCAGCATCGCATATTGCCTCGCCCACCCACGCTGGCGGCTCAGTCTTCAGACCCACAAACTGATCGGCATTCCATGACCAGCGCACCAGATGACCCGCACCACCGCGACACTGAGGATCGCGAGATTGTGGATGATGCCGATGGCGCCGAGATGTCGGATGTCAGCCCGGAGGAAGAGCTTGAGGCGCTTCATGCCGATACGCTTGCCTATATGCGCGGCCGCGTGATCGCCTGGGTTGTGCGTTGGGCGATCGCCTTTGCTGCGCTTGGCGTGCTTGTCTGGTTCCGGCCCGATCTTGCCTGGCTCTGGCGGTGGGCTGTCGCCATCGCGGCCGTCTCGTTGATCGTGCTGCTCCTCTCTCGCGCGGCGTTGCAACGTCGAATGCGCGACGCGGATGCGGCGATCGCAAATGCCAGGAACGAGGGCGGCGACCCAAGCTAAGGCAAGGCGATTGGCATCGCGTTGCGGCCCAAAGCGAGACGGGCGCTCCGCTCTCGCGAAACGCCCGTTTCTGTCGTCTGAAAGCGTGTGCGTGGTCAGCCGTCGTCGCGTTCATCCCGGCGTGACGCGAACCCAAGCTCGCGATCTGTGCCCCACTCAAGGATCAGATTGATCCGGCGATTGCGCGCACGATCACGTTCCTCAAGATTACCGGCAACGGGGTACTGCTCGCCAAAGCCTTCCGTTACCATCCGGCGGGTCGGGACCCCGCGACGCTCGAGATAGTCTTTCACGGCGATAGCGCGATCCCGGCTCAGGCGAAGATTAAACCGACGCGGGCCAATCGAATCGGTGTGCCCGGTCAAGCGCAGCTTTGTATCGCGGCACCGCTCAAGACTGTCGGCGATCGTACGCAGCAGCGGCTCACTGTCTCGGGAGATCCGATCTTCGGCGGAGTCGAACGTGATCGGATTGCGATACTCAAGCCACTGCAGCACGAGCTGACAACGTTCCGGGTCAAGCGCGCCTCGACCGCGCGGATCGAGTTCGCGTTCGCTCGGGCGCGGCGGCACGAACTGCGCCTTGCCGATATTGTCTGCACAGAAGCCGTCCACCCGACGTGCCCGGATCGAGCCCGTACCGCTCAGCCGCAGACGGAAGCGACGCACACCCTGGCATGCCTGAACAAGGCCGCTGCGGGCGAAGTTGCGATCAAAGCGAACCGTGTCATAGCCGCCGCGGCGCAATGAGCGGCTGGCGGCCCGCCGCGTCGGCATTGCGCCCGCCACGTCCCGATCACGGTCATCAAGATCGTCGCGGTTCCGCGCCCGATCTCTGTCTCTGTCACGATCCCGGTTGTCGACGCGGTCTCGATCTCGATTGTCGACAACATCGCGACCCCGGTCTCGGTCACGGTCGCGATTGTCAGCCTCGTCCCGATCACGCGTGCCGGAACACTTGTTGCTGAACCATTTGCTGGACGGTGTCGCATTACCGCGTGCGTCGAAACGGACCGTGTAATGCTGTCCGTTCAAACACGCCTCCGCCACACGATCGGGCGGTGTTTCGTCGGTAAACTCGATCCGGCTGTAATTGCGGTCCTCAAGCCAATACCGGAGTTCACGGACCGACACCGCACGGGGCTCTGGCTCACGTTCCGGCTCTCGTGCTCGCGTCTCGCATGCGCCCATCCTGCGGCGGCCGAAGTAGCTTCCGTCATCGGCGAACATGAGGAGGAATTTTCGGTCCTTCCGACAGGCCTCGACGAAAAACCGCGGTGTGTCCGGCCGCACGAAGCGGGGCCCAGTGAAACGGTACTCGTCAAGAAAATCATTGATCTTGCCGCGTTCGCTGCGCGATTGAGCGTCCGCCGGACTGGCGGGCAGCGCCGCGACTGCGGCTGCACCAAGTGCGGCACCAAGAAAGAGGGAAAGTCGTTGTCGGGGCATAGGCACTCACTCGTACGGGCGCGCACGGACGGTCCGCACGCGACAGCTCAATCTTTACAACGTTCTAGGTCATCAATCTGGCACAAACGTGCGAGCGTTGAAAACAGCGTTAAAGCTGTACGACGCACCACCAGCAACCTTTCAAGACGGAACGAGAAACGCGCGCCTAGATGTCCAGTTCCTCGGCATCGGCAAATGCAGCGTTCTCTTGGATAAATCGGAACCGTGCTTCCGGTTTTGTGCCCATCAGGTCCGCGACGGCAGACTTTGTCTCGCCCTCTGTGTCGCGCGCAATTTCAATCCGCAGGAGTGTCCGCTTCGTCGGATCCATCGTCGTCTCTTTCAGCTGCGCGGGCATCATTTCACCAAGGCCCTTAAAGCGCGAAATCTCGACCTTGCCGCGCCCGGAAAATTCCTCCGCGAGCAGCGCGTCCTTGTGCGCGTCGTCGCGGGCGTAGGCGGTGCGGGTGCCCTGCGAGAGTTTGTAGAGCGGTGGGATCGCCAGATAAAGATGACCGTTGTCGATCAGCTCCGGCATCTGGTCGTAGAAGAACGTGATCAGCAGCGATGCGATATGGGCACCGTCCACGTCGGCGTCCGTCATGATGATCACGCGCTCATAGCGTAGGTCATCGTTGACGTAGCGTGAGGCCGTGCCGCATCCGAGCGCCTGGATCAGGTCCGAGATCAACTGATTGGCAGAAAGTTTGGCTTCGCTGGCGTTGGCGACGTTCAGGATTTTTCCGCGCAGCGGCAGGATCGCCTGGGTCTTGCGGTCACGCGCCTGCTTCGCCGACCCGCCAGCTGAATCACCCTCGACGATAAAGATTTCCGTGTTGGCTTTCGTTTTCGATGAGCAGTCGGCGAGCTTGCCCGGCAGTCGCAGGCGACGCGTTGCGTTCTGCCTTGAAACCTCCTTCTCCCGTTTGCGCTTAAGGCGCTCTTCCGATCGATCGATCACCCATTCCAGCAGTTTGGTGGCTTGCTGCGGGCTTTCCGCGAGCCAGTGGTCGAATTGATCGCGCACGGTCTGCTCGACGATTTTGCCTGCCTCGACCGTTGCCAGCCTATCCTTCGTTTGACCCTGAAACTCCGGCTCGCGGATAAACACCGACAGCATGCCGCCAATCGAGTTCATCACATCA
>JBCBXF010000261.1:0-3737 GCA_039816705.1 Pseudomonadota bacterium
ACCGACCAACTCATGCGGATGCGATGCGCCACGCAGAAACGAGAAATTGCTGGACGCCTGAAGTTCGACGTAACCCGCCTGACCGATAAATGACGCCACAGATCTGATGCTGGATGGATGAAAAAGATGTCTTTGCGTGATGCCCAGGCGGGTTACGTCGAACTTCAGGCGTCTAGCAATTTCTCGTTCCTGCGTGGCGCATCGCATCCGCATGAGTTGGTCGGCACCGCGCTTGAGCTTGGCCTCAAAGCGCTCGCGATCACCGATCGCAACACGCTCGCCGGCGTTGTCCGCGGCCACACTGCCGCCCGCGAGGCTGACCTGCCGTACATCGTCGCCTGCCGTCTCGATCTCGTCGATGGGCCGAGCCTGCTCTGCTATCCGGGCGACCGCGCCGCCTATGGCCGTCTTGCCAATCTGTTGAGCACTGGAAAACTCCACCCTGATGTCGAGAAGGGAGGCTGTCACCTCACAATGGCCGATGTCGCCGCCGCATCTGCTGGGCAGACGTTTATTATTCTTCCCCCCGAGCCATTACTCGTCACCCCTATCGCGCGCGACGGCGATGCCCAACTCGCACGCATTCTTCAAGAGACGGCGGAGTATCTCACAGGCGCAACCGGCTGCTTCCTCGCCGCAACCCACCGCTATCGCGGCGATGACCGCCACCGCATTGCGCGCCTTGATGCACTAGCCACGCGCACAGGGCTCCCTCTCGTCGCCACGGCTGATGCGCTCTATCACACCCCGGCCCGCCGTCCGCTGCAGGATGTGCTGACCTGCATTCGCGAACACTGCACGCTGGCCGAGGCTGGATACCGCCTCAACGCCAACGCCGAGCGGCACTTGCGAAGCGCCGAAGAAATGGCGCGGTTGTTCGCCGACCACGAGCACGCAATCGCCCGCACCCGCGAGATCGCCACCGCCGCATGCTTCAGCCTTGAGGATCTGCGCTACAATTATCCCCGCGAGCCCGTGCCGCAGGGCCGCACGCCACAGTCCCATCTTGAGGAACTGACATGGGCCGGCGCACACGAACGTTATCCAAACGGCATTCCGGAGAAAATTTCGGCAACCCTGCGACGTGAGCTCGATCTCATCGAAGAGCTCGGCTTCGCGCTTTATTTTCTCACCGTCCACGACATTGTCCACTGGGCCCGCCAACAGAACATCCTCTGCCAGGGGCGTGGCTCAGCTGCCAACTCCGCCGTCTGCTTCTGTCTTCACATCACGTCGGTCAATCCTGAAGAAATTGATCTCCTGTTCGAGCGGTTCATCTCCCGCGAGCGCAAGGAGGCGCCGGATATCGACGTCGACTTCGAGCACGAGCGTCGCGAAGAGGTGATGCAGTATATCTACACGCGCTACGGCCGCGATCATGCCGGCATCGCCGCGACCGTCATCAGCTATCGCCCGCGCAGTGCCATCCGCGAAGTCGGCAAGGTCATGGGGCTCTCGGAAGATGTGACAAGCGCGCTCGCCGGCACAGTCTGGGGCATGTGGGGAGACGGATTCTCTGAGACGCGCGTGCGTGAAGCCGGTCTCGATCCTGAGGATCTCAATCTGCGCCGCACGCTGCTTCTGGTCCGCGATCTCATCGGCTTCCCCCGCCATCTCTCGCAGCATGTTGGCGGCTTCGTATTGACCGAGGATCCGCTGCGTGAGGTCGTGCCGATCGGCAAGGCGGCGATGCAGGACCGCACTTTTGTCGAGTGGGACAAGGATGATCTCGACGCCCTCGGCATCCTCAAGATCGACGTTCTCGCCCTCGGCATGCTGACCTGCATCCGCAAGGCGCTCGAGCTGATGGCGGCGCACTATAACGAACCCCGCGATCTCGCGAGTTTTTTCCCCGCCAACGACGAGGCGACCTACGAGATGATGCGCCGCGCGGACACGCTCGGCGTCTTCCAGATCGAGAGCCGCGCCCAGATGAGCATGCTGCCGAGGCTCAAACCGCGCGTGTTTTACGATCTGGTGATCGAAATCGCGATCGTGCGCCCGGGGCCGATCCAGGGCGGCATGGTCCATCCGTACCTGCGCCGCCGCGCCGGGCTCGAGCCCTGCGTCATCCCCTCGCCGAGCCCGGCGCATGGAGACAGGGACGAACTCGTCGGCGTTCTCGGCAAAACCTTCGGCGTGCCGCTGTTTCAGGAGCAGGCGATGACGCTGGCGATGAAGGCCGCACAATTTACCTCCGCAGAGCTGAACGGCTTGCGCCGGGCAATGGCCACGTTCCGCCGCGCGGGCACCATTCACATGTTCGAGGAACTGATGATCACGCGCATGACCGAGCGCGGCTATGACGAGACCTTCGCGCGTCAGTGTTTTGATCAGATCAAGGGTTTTGCAGAATACGGCTTTCCGGAAAGTCACTCCGCCAGTTTCGCCCTCCTTGCGTATGTGTCGTCCTGGCTGAAATGCCATCGCCCGGAAGTCTTTGCCTGTGCGCTCCTCAATTCACAGCCGATGGGGTTTTACGCCCCCGCCCAGATTGTCCGCGATGCGCGCGAGCATGGCGTCGAGGTGCGCCCGGTTGATGTCAATATGAGCGACTGGGACAACACGCTTGAGCCTCCTGCAACGTACGATCCGGCTGCGCCCCACAACCGCTGCGCTGTGCGTCTCGGCATGCGTCAGATCACCGGTCTGCGCGAAGATCACGCACGTCAGCTCGTCGAAGCGCGGAGAGAAAAGTTCAGCGATATTGCGCAGATCAGCTGGCGCACAGGGCTGCCCGTCAGCGCGCTCGAAAAGCTGGCCGATGCCGATGCATTTCGCTCCATCGGGCTTGACCGACGTGCGGCACTTTGGAAAGTCCGCGGTCTCGCACGCAGCAAGGCTCTGCCCCTGTTCGCCGCCGCCGAGACGGACGATCAGGGCCGCGAGGAGAACATTGCGCTCCCTGAGATGCCACTCTCCGAGCATGTCATTGCGGATTATCAGACGGTGCGTCTCTCACTGAAGGCGCATCCGATGGGGCTCTTGCGGACGCACTTTACGGAGCTTGGCTGCGCGCCCGCCAGCGTGGCGACCGGCCTGCCGGACGGCACACGTGTCAATGTCGCCGGCGTCGTTCTTGTGCGTCAACGTCCGGGCACAGCGCGGGGCGTGATGTTCATGACGCTCGAAGATGAGACCGGCGTGGCCAACACCGTGATCTGGCCGAACACCTTCGAGACGTTCCGCAAAATCGCGATGGGCAGTCGGCTCGTCGTCGCGCGCGGTCGTATCCAGGCGCACGATGGTGTGGTCCACCTTGTCGTAGATTGCCTCGAGGATCATTCGTCAGCACTCGGCCTTCTGAGCGAGCGCACGGTCAGCTTCCCGCTCAGCCATGCCGACGAAGTTGTGAAACCAATCCCCGGGCCCGGCGCCACCCGTCGCCACCCGCGCGATGTGACGATCATTCCGAAAGCGCGGCAGTTTCACTGATCATGCATCTGGCCGGTTACACACCACCAGTCACGCGCAGCCGATCACAGGCGGTCGGGCGATCAATGGACGCCTCTCTCCCGCTGCTCTAAAGCTTGCCGCACAATCCTGAAGTTCTCGACACATCATCCCTCCGGAGAAATTCATGCAGTTGGCAAACGTACGCGCTGTCGTCACCGGCGGCGCCTCGGGTCTTGGCGAAGCCACCGTCCGCGAGATCGCGGGCGCTGGCGGGCATGTTGCGATCCTCGACCGCGACACGGAGCGTGGCACTGCTGTTGCCACGGAACTCGGTGCAAAAG
>JBCBXF010000262.1:0-3706 GCA_039816705.1 Pseudomonadota bacterium
CGTGCAATTCCTTGCGGTGCTCGCCTGAAATCAGTATCGCGCCCCAGCCACCCGGACCTGGATTTCCGGAGCAGGCACCATCGGTGTAGATCGTCACGTGCGGCATAGGTCGCAGGGCTCTCGATGTCGTCTGCTGTCTTGCGGCCCGTCACGGTGACGGATCAGTCAGGCCGCCGCGTCTCGCAGTTCGCGGGGCAGCTTGAAGGTGATGTTTTCCTCCGCCGCAGTGATCGTCTCGATTTCGGTCTCGTACTTCTTGCCGATCGTGTCGATGATTTCTTGCACGAGCATTTCCGGCGCGGACGCCCCGGCGCTCAGGCCGATCGATGAAGCGTCTTCGATCAGATGCCAGGGGATCTGTCGCACGCTTTCTGCCAGAATCGCATTCTCGCAGCCATTGCGTTGCGCAACTTCTACGAGGCGGTTCGAGTTCGAGCTCGACGGCGCACCGACAATGATCACCGTATCGCAGGAGGCCGCCATCTGCTTGACGGCGGCTTGCCGGTTGGTTGTCGCGTAGCAGATGTCTTCTTTTACAGGGGCACGAATGTCGGGGAAGCGCCTCTGCAACGTGCCGACGATTTCAGCTGTGTCATCGACCGAAAGCGTGGTCTGGGTGATGAAGGCGAGGTTTTCTGGCGCGGTGCGGGGCTCGAACGCGGCGGCGTCCTCGACCGTCTGGATGAGAGCGGCTGTACCGGGCGGCAACTGACCGAGCGTTCCAATCACTTCAGGATGTCCGGCATGGCCGATCAGCAAGATTTCGCGGCCGGCTTCATGAAGGCGCGACGCCTCGATATGCACTTTGGAGACGAGTGGACAGGTCGCGTCGAGATAAAACATGTTTCGCGCATGGGCGTCGGCTGGGACCGACTTTGGTACGCCGTGCGCGGAGAAAATCACAGGCGCGTCAGACTCGTCAGGAATCTCGTGCAACTCGTCGATGAAGATCGCGCCCTTGCGGCGGAGGTCTTCAACGACATGCCTGTTGTGCACGATCTCGTGACGGACATAGACCGGCGAGCCGTACTTTTTCAGCGCCAACTCAACAATCTGGATGGCGCGATCAACGCCGGCGCAGAACCCTCGCGGTGCGGCAAGGAGAATGCGCTTGGTTTTCTTCATGCGCGTTGCATCTGGCGTATCGGTCTCGGCTGCCATTGGTGCGTGTCCTCAATCGAGCGGCGTGCGTCTTCGGCGCCGTGGATGAGGGCGCCGTCTTATTCCCGGCGGGATTATCATACCTTACTGAATCAGGCACGCTCCGCATGAATTCAGGGCGGAGTGGCTTAAATCTGCGCGCAAGTCGCGAGGGTATCGCGTCGCGGACGCCGATGCTAGCGTGCGCGCGGTTTGAGGCATCTAGACCTGGGTGCGCGTTCGCGTGGTGGCGGCGCGGCAGTCGTGTTCGCGAGAATTGCGACAGTTGGAGTTTCACGCCGTGCGTGGCGTGATTGGGGGAAACGACGATGCAGCAGACACTCTCGCAGCGCTTCCGGCGCCGTGGTCTACGTGACACGATGTTCAGTGTCGCCGCAGCCACTTTGCTTGCTGGCTGCAGCATGCCGAATTTTACGTCTGGCCTCGGCGGTGGGATTTTCGGCGGCAGCGAACCGGCCACTGTGCAGGCACAACCGGTCAACGAAGCGCAACTGCTTGCGGCTGCGCAGTCCGACGGCACAACGGCGCCAGCGCCTGTGAGCCCGGGCTCCCGCGGCTGCCCGGCGTTTGTGGTCTGGCCAAGGGATCGCAATCTCACGGTCTATGCGCCTGGCGAGGACGGTGACAGCCTCTCCGTCATTCAACGTGGCGAGATTACGAAGACGGCGCGCGAGTGCCAGGCCAGTCCCGGTCGGGTCGTGGTGCGCTATGGATTTTCAGGGCGGGTGCTTCTCGGGCCGCGCGGCAAACCTGGCACATTTACCCTGCCGATCAGTGTGTTTGTGACAGACTACAAGCGCCAAAAAGTCCAGACGCAACAGCATCAGATCCAGGTGACAGTGCCGACAACGCGGCCGATCGGCTATTTTTCCAAAGTCGAGACGGTGACGATCGAGGTGCCACAAGGGGTGCGACCGGACGACTTCCAGCTCTTTGTCGCGTTCGAGAAGCCCCGTGGTAGTGCGTCAGGCTGAGCGTTCGAGGGCTCGCGGGCGTTTCAGGTGTAACGCAGTTTGCCGCTTTAATCCGTAAGACCAGCGCGGGCACGCTCTTCAGGGGTCTTGAGTGTGAAATCCACGCCGTGAAGATCGGCTGCCGCGTCTGTGCAGAGCCATACGACAGCTTTGCCGACATCTTCAGGACTGCGATGCGCGTCCCAAGACATTTGACTGACTGGATTCACCCCGGACGACTTGATCGCCATCTGCATGTCCGTTGCGACAGTGCCCGGGCTCAAGCCGACGACGCGCACGCCTTGAGTGTGATATTCCCTGTCAGCGCATTTTGTGAGCGACAGCGCTGCGGCTTTGCTTGAACAATAGTGGCTCCACCCCTCGAGTGCGCCGGTCGCGGCGCCGGAGCTGATCGTGACAATCACGCCAGAGCCCTGCGCGGCCATGACGGGAAGGGCGGCGCGCAGGCCGAAGTAGACGCCCTTGTAATTGACATCCGCCGCTCGCACCCATTGGTCAGGATCACTGTCTGCGAGGCGGGCAATTGGCTCGATGAGGCCCGCGTTGTTGATCAGGATGTCGAGGCGGCCGTATTCCCGCTGCGCTATCGCGACGAGCGCGGATACATCTTCGTAGTTTGCAACGTCGGCCGTTTTTGCGATTGCGGTATGGCCAACAGCGGTGAGTTCATCTGCGAGCTCTGTGATCGCATCTGCCGAGCGTGCAGCGAGGATGACGTTTGCTCCGCTCTCAGCGAGAGATCGTGCGATTGCCGCACCTATCCCCCGACTGGCTCCGGTGACGATGGCAACCTTGTCTGTGAGTTCAGGCAATCTGCGAACCTCAATTGCTGAGTGCTATTGGCGGAAGCATTTTGCCCGAGGGTGGCCGTCGTCTCTAAGCCATCAGTTCAGCTTGCTGCGGACTTGCTCTATGCCGGCCGTCACGAGATCGGTGCCGGTGACGCCACCCGCTTTTTCCGCCATGAGGCGTTCGGCGGCCTGAACGGCCACTTCGACAGCGGTGCTTTTCACCTCGGCTGCGGCCTGCTCTTCTGCACGGGCGATCTTTTCTTCCGCCAAACGAGTCCGCCGCTCGAGTGTTTCGTTCATCTTGGCGCGGGTTTCCTCGGCATAAGCCTCCGCCTCTCGCTTTGCCTGCGCGACGATCTCGCTGGCCTCGGCGTCGGCTTCGTTCCGCTTTTTCTGATAGTCGGCGAGAAGCTGCTTGGCCTCTTCTTTCAGGCGACGCGCTTCATCGAGTTCCGTCTTGATATCCGTCGCGCGCTTGTCGAGCGCCCCGGTAATGATCGACGGCACCTTGTAGTAAAGCAGAATGCCAAAGAACGCTGCGAGGGATAGATAAACCCAGGCGTTTGCCGAAAGACCCATCGATTTATACTCCTCGTCGTGCGGTTCAAGGCAAAGGTCGCCACGGTGCGCCGGTGGGCATCCAATATCTATTTGCGCGCCGCGTCGACGGCTTTCGCGACATCGTCTGCGCTGACGTCCACGCCAAGAAGGCGAGAGACGATGGCCCGTGCGGTGTCGGTGGCGACGCCTTTGACGTTGCTCATGGCCTCGGCTTTCGAT
>JBCBXF010000263.1:0-399 GCA_039816705.1 Pseudomonadota bacterium
TCCTCCAGCGTTGATCGAAGGGCTTCTCCCGGCGTCCGCCAAGATCACGGTCAGCGCCGGTCGCACCGCCAATTTCGACGTGCCCGGCCTGATGCGTGCCCTCGCGCAATACCCCTACGGCTGTGCCGAGCAGACAACGAGCCGCGCCTTGCCGCTGCTTTATCTCTCTTCGCTGACCGGCCCGACAGCTGGCGTCTCGAAGGCCGAGGTTCGCAAACGCGTGGCCGCTGCAGTCGCGAGGCTGCGTGATCTGCAAAGCGCAAGCGGAGCCTTCGGTCTTTGGGCCCCGCGGTCCGGTGATATCTGGCTCACGGCCTATGTCACGGATTTCCTGACCCGCGCGAAAGAGCAGGGCCACGAAGTGCCCGAACTGATGATGACGCAGTCGCTCGACCGGTT
>JBCBXF010000263.1:409-3675 GCA_039816705.1 Pseudomonadota bacterium
GGCAACGGACTCGCCACCGGATTTAAAGTCTCCGGCATAGGTGACGAGTCCGTTGCCTATGCGCTCTACGTTCTGGCGCGCAATGCCCGCGCACCGATTGGCGATCTCCGCTACTATGCAGACACCCGTCTGACAAACTTCAAGACACCGCTGGCTCAGGCGCAACTCGGTGCGGCTCTCGCAATGTACGGCGACCGCACCCGCGCCGCCGGCATCTTCCGCACCGCACTGACCAGCTTTGAAAAACCGGCTGACGATCGCTGGCGCGCGGACTATGGCACGGCCTTGCGGGATACAGCAGGAATTCTCGCATTGGTGAGCGAAGCCCGCGTCTCGTTGCCGGCGGCCGCATCTCTCGAGGACGTCGTCGCGAAGGCACTCTCGGAAAAATCCCATACCTCGACGCAGGAAAACGCGTGGGTGCTGCTCGCCGCGCAAAGCTTGAAGGACGAGGCAGAGGATCATCAACTCATGATCGGCGGCACTGCATTGGCCGGGCAAAGTATTCGTTCCCTGAAGTCCGCCGACATTCTGGAGGGAACGCAAACCGTGCGGAATACCGGCAATCGTCCGGTGACCACTGTGGTGACAGTCACCGGCGATGCGCTGACGCCTGAGCCGCAGGACGCTCGCGGTCTGGGCTTGACCCGGGAATATTTCTCTCTCGATGGCAAGCCGCTCTCGCTCGCCAGCAGTTCCGGCGGCGAGTCATCCCTGCGTCAGAACCAGCGCATGGTCGTGGTGCTTCACCTCGAAGAGGCGATCGCCCGTGGCGGCCGCTTCATGATCGTAGATCACCTGCCGGCAGGTCTGGAAATCGAAAACCCACGGCTTGTCACCGGCGGACAGACCGCGGCACTAAGATGGCTCAAAACAGCCAAGCGCCCTGTCCACACCGACTTCCGCAAGGATCGTGTGGTCGCAGCTTATAATCTCCCGGTGCGCAACAACACAGTGAAGCCGACGCGCATGTCATTGGCCTATATCGTACGGAGCGTCAGCCCCGGCAGCTTCCGGCACCCGGCAGCAACCGCGGAGGATATGTATCGTCCGGATCGGTATGCACGCACCGGCTCGGGCCGGCTGACGGTGACCGAGGTGCGGTGACGTGGCTTGGCAAGGTCCGTGGCGCCGATGGTGTATTGCTTCGGTGACGGCAATGGCGCTCATGACAATCAGTGCTGTTGTGCTGCACCATCAAATCAAACAGGACATCGGAGCGGTTGATCTCTCAGCATCCCACGATCTCTCCAAGGTCGTGCTCGACCGAAAAGATCGGCTGCTCCGCGCCTACATCACGACAGACGGAAAATGGCGTCTGCCGGCTGACCGTGCGAGCGTTGACCCGCGCTATGTGCGCATGTTGCTGGCTTATGAAGATCGGCGCTTCCACGCGCACGCAGGCGTGGATTGGATATCTGTGGGTCGGGCGGTCGTGCAGGTTGCGCGTTACGGCCGCGTGGTCAGTGGCGCGTCAACGCTGACCATGCAGGTCGCCCGTCTGCTGGACCGCCGCCACGAACGCACGCTGATGGGCAAACTGCGCCAGATGACACGGGCCCGCCAGCTTGAGCAGCGGCTCTCCAAAGGTGAAATCCTCGACATCTACCTCCGGCTGGCCCCATTTGGCGGCAACCTTGAGGGCATCCGCGCTGCGTCACTGGCGTATCTTGGCAAGGAGCCGAAACGCCTCTCAATCGGCGAAGCAGCGCTCCTCGTCGCACTTCCACAATCACCGGAGAGCCGTCGTCCCGATCGGGGAACCCGGTTCGCCCGTTCGGCACGCGATCGCGTCCTGGATCGGATGGTCGGTGCCGGTGTCATCACGACAGGTGAAGCCCGCGCCGCCAAACGTGAGCGCGTGCCGGAACGTCGTACGGCTTTCCCCCTTTTCGCCGGACATCTGACGGATCGCGAAGTTGCAGCGCGACCGGATGTCCGCCGTCATCGCCTCACGATCGATCGCCCGCTTCAGGCCCGCCTCGAGCAATTGACGGCCCAACACGCGAAGACCCGCGGTCCACGTCTCTCAGCTGCCGTGATCGTCGCGGATCACAAAACGGGTGACGTCCATGCGCACGTCGGCTCCCCAGGATTTTTCTCCCGAACACGCTTTGGCGCCGTTGACATGGCGCACGCGGTTCGATCACCGGGCTCCACGCTCAAACCGTTTGTCTACGGCTTCGCGTTCGAATCGGGTGTCGCCCACCCGGAAATGATGATCGAGGATCGTCCTGTTCGCTTCGGACACTACACCCCGGAGAATTTCGACAAGGAGTATCGCGGCACCATTTCTATCCGCGCTGCGCTCCAAAAATCACTCAACGTGCCCGCAGTGAAGGTGCTGCATCGGATTGGCCCGGCGCGCTTTTTGGCGCGCATGCGCAAGGGCGGACCGGAGCCGCATCTCCCCGGCCGCGCAGTGCCCACCCTTGCCATTGCGCTTGGCGGTCTCGGCTACACGTTGGAGGATCTCGCCACGCTCTATACCGCGCTACCCAACGGCGGCATCACAACACCCCTTCGTACCAATCGTGCGGTCGCACATGGAGACGTCACGGAGGATTATCAGTCGCGCGAGCAACGGCGGATGATGTCGCTTGGCGCGGCGTGGGCAGTGTCGAACATTCTGGCCGGCACACCACCGCCCCACAACGCCCGCCGCGGTCGTATCGCCTTCAAAACAGGCACATCGTATGGCCATCGTGACGCCTGGGCGATCGGCTTTGACGGACGCTACGTTGTCGCTGTCTGGGTCGGTCGGCCGGACGGTGTCGCGACGCCGGCACTCACGGGGATTAGCGCTGCCGCGCCGCTGCTGTTCGACACGTTTCAGCATGTCGAGGCAGGACGCCGCACACCGCTTCCAGCGCGGCCCCCCGGTGTGCTTGTCGCTAGGGCGTCCGCGCTTCCGCCGCCGCTGCGCCGGTTCCGGTTTCGTGCGCGCACAGAGCGCGCTGACCACACCCCGCTTCAGATTGTTTTCCCGCCACAAAATGCTTCGCTCGATCTTCCTCCCACCCCGGATGGTGCGAACAGCCATCGTGCCCGCCCGATCGTGCTGAGGGCGAAAGGCGGTGTCCGTCCGCTGACGTGGTTGGTGGATGGTAAGCCGATCGAAAGCCCGCCGCATCGCGACGCTGCAAACTGGCAGCCCGTTGGGCCCGGATTTTCTCAGGTCACCGTTATCGATGCCGCAGGAGCGGCGGATCGGGTGTCCGTGCGATTGCATTAACGTTTCGGTGATAAGCTTGCGCCGTGTCAGG
>JBCBXF010000264.1:0-3672 GCA_039816705.1 Pseudomonadota bacterium
GGTCGGCTTTCGCTGGCGATCACGTTCAAGCTCGGGACCGATCTCGATGAAGCGCAGGTCCTTGTTCAAAACAGGGTCTCGATCGCTGAAGCGCGCTTGCCGGAAGCCGTTCGCCGTCTGGGTGTGACGGTCCAGAAGTCGTCGCCCGATCTGATGATGGTCGTCCACGTCGTCTCGCCTGACGGTTCGCGGGAAAACCTCTACATCTCGAACTACGCACGATCGGCGATCGTCGACGAACTCTCCCGCATTGACGGCGTCGGGCAGGCAACAATCTTCGGCGAGCAGGCTTACTCGATGCGCATCTGGCTCGATCCGGATCGCGTTGCTGCGTTCAACCTGACAGCAGGCGAAGTCGTTGCGGCGTTGCGTTCAAACAATGTGCAGGTGGCCGCTGGCACACTCAACCGCTTGCCGATCCCTGAGCCCGGCGCCTTCGAGCTGAACGTCGAGACACAGGGCCGACTGCTCGAGCCGGACGAGTTCGCCGGCATCGTGGTGAAACGGGGCGAAAGTGGGCGCACAGTGCGCGTGCGTGACATCGCCCGCGTGGAACTTGCCGCGCAGGATACGCTCAATATCGCTTACCTGAACGAAGACAACGCCCTGCCCATCGGTATCTTTCAGCGCCCGGGCTCCAACGCCTTGGAGACCGCTGCCGAGATCCTCGCGAAAATGGACGAGCTGTCGAAGGGGTTTCCCTCCGGCATCGAGCACCGGATCGTCTACAACCCCACGCAATTTATCTCCCAGTCGATCGACGCGGTATACGTGACGATCATTGAGGCGATTATCCTCGTCGTCCTCGTCATCCTCGTGTTCCTCCAGAATTTCCGCGCGGCCATTATCCCGATCGCAGCCATCCCGGTGTCATTGATCGGCACCTTCGCCGTCCTTGCCGGTCTCGGATACTCGCTGAACACGCTGTCACTCTTCGGCCTTGTCCTCGCGATCGGCATCGTCGTTGATGACGCGATCATCGTTGTTGAAAACGTCGAGCGATATCTCGCCGAAGGCATGGCACCGGCGGAAGCGGCCCACAAGACGATGGACGAGGTGAGCGGCGCACTGATCGCCACCTCTCTGGTGCTATTCGCCGTCTTCATCCCGGCTGCATTTGTTCCAGGCGTCAGCGGCCAGTTCTATGTCCAATTCTCCGTGACGATCGCAACCGCGACGGCCATTTCTCTCCTCGTCTCATTGACACTATCACCGGCGTTGTGTGCTGTGCTGCTGAGGGCCCATGACGCGGATGCCGGGCACGAGGCCAAACCTGGCGTCTGGTCGCGGATCAAGGGCGTTGTGACCTGGCCGGGGACAATCTTCGCCCGTGGCTTCAATCGCTTTTTCTCCTGGTTTTCGAATGGGTATGCCGGGCTCACCCGTCGCGCGATCCGAATCTCTGTTCTGATGCTGGCAGTGTACGGCGGGTTGGTGGTGCTTGCCGGTGAACGCTTCGCAAACACGCCGCAAGGCTTCATCCCGCAACAGGATCAAGGCTACCTGATCGCCGTGGCGCAGTTGCCGCCCGGGGCATCGTTGGCGCGAACCGACGCAGTGATCCGCAAAGCCTCAAAAATGCTACTCGACATCCCGGGCGTGCAGAACACCGTGGGCTTCGCCGGGCTGGATGGTGCGACGTTCACCAATGCACCCAACGCTGGCGCGATCTTTTTCACGATGAAGCAGTTTGAGGATCGCACCTCACCGCAAGACAATGCCTTTGACATTCTTGGCCGCGCGTTCGGTAAGCTTCAGCAAATCAAGGAAGCCAATATCTTCGTTATAGCCCCGCCCTCGGTTCGCGGAATTGGCACTGGCGGGGGATGGAAACTCTATGTCCAGGATCGCCGCGGCCGCGGCGTGCGGGCGCTCGAGCAAGCCACCGGCGCGCTGATCGCCGCCGCCAATCAGGATCCACGTCTGCTGCGGGTCTTCACGTTCTACAACACCAAGACCCCGCGCATCTTCGCTGAAATCGATCGCACCAAGTCTCAGATGCTCAACATCGCGACAGACCGCGTACTTGAGACGCTGGAAGTCTATCTCGGCTCCGCGTACGTCAACGATTTCAACTTTCTCGGCCGAACCTATCGAGTGACGGCACAGGCGGATGCGCCGTTCCGCGATGATCCGGAGGATATCCTCGATCTGCGCACCCGCTCAGACAGCGGCGCCATGATCCCGCTCGGCTCTGTCGCATCTTTGCAGGAGACAACGGGACCTTATCGGCTCCCTCGCTATAATCTTTACGAGGCGGCTGAGGTGCAGGGCGCAGCTGCACCGGGCACGTCAAGCGGGGAAGCGCTTCTGGCGGTCGAGGAGATCGTGCAGCGTGCACTCCCGGACGGCTTCACGTTCTCCTGGACAGAACTGGCGCTGCAGCAACGACTGACCGGCGATACGGGCATCTATGTTTTCATCCTCGCGGTCGTTTTCGTCTTTCTCGTGCTCGCCGGTCTTTATGAAAGCTGGCTGCTGCCCCTCGCCGTGATCCTGATTGTTCCGATGTGCCTTCTGGCGGCCGTTCTCGGCGTCAATCTGCGAGGGCTCGACAACAACATCCTTGTGCAAGTTGGGCTCATTGTGCTGGTGGGCCTTGCCGCAAAGAACGCCATTCTTATCGTCGAGTTCGCCCGCCAGGCGGAGGACGAGGGCGCCCGACCGATTGATGCTGCCGTGGAGGCCGCCCGGGTCAGGCTGCGCCCGATCCTTATGACATCGTTCGCGTTCATTCTCGGCGTTGTGCCACTCATGATCGCAACGGGTGCAGGTGCGGAAATGCGTCAGTCTCTTGGAACCGCCGTGTTCTTCGGGATGCTTGGTGTGACGGTCGCCGGGCTGATTTTCACGCCAACATTTTACTATGTCTGCCGCTTCCTCGCGGGGGCGACACGCAAAACGACCCGTGATGAAACCAGCCTCGAGGGCGCCGAAGCGGCCACGCCCGATGCCGCGCAGTCGGCCTCCACCTGACATGGCCTGCCCGCACCTCTCACCTCTGCGCGATCACACAGTTCAGACCGAATGACACCGCGTATGACCGTCACGATACGTACAGAACGGGTCTGGCAGAGCCTGATGGATATGGCGCGGATCGGAGAGACGCCGAAAGGTGGCGTCAACCGCATTGCGTTTTCAGAGCTTGATCGCACGGCCCGCGATCTCTTTCGAAGATGGGCGGAAGACGCGGGATGCACCGTGCGCGTCGACCCCTTCGGCAACATGTTCGCACGCCGCGCCGGGCAAGACCCGGATGCCCCCGTCGTGATGGCCGGAAGCCACCTGGACAGCCAACCAACAGGAGGAAAATTCGACGGCGCTCTCGGTGTGCTCGGCGCCCTTGAAGCGGTTCGAGCATTCAATGAGGCGAAGATCGAGACCACGCATCCGATCGACATCGTAAATTGGACCAACGAGGAAGGCTGCCTCTTCCAGCCGATGGTCGGATCCGCTGTTTGGACAGGCCTGCTCGATCTCGATGAGGCGCTTGCGATGCGGGATGACCGGGAGGGCTGGAGCATTGCGGAAGGGCTGGCCCGGATCGGCTATGACGGCAACGCGGACCTGATGGGTGCAGAACCGGTGTTGCCCTTGCGTCGCCTCAACGACACCAATGCTTTGCCCGGCCTGTTCGAGGATCGGCCCCTGTTCGATATGCAATTCGAGATA
>JBCBXF010000265.1:0-254 GCA_039816705.1 Pseudomonadota bacterium
ATAGCCGCTGCAACAATGACGATGCGCAGCAGAAACGATCGCGAGCTTTGGCAATATTGAAACATCATGCCAGATTGCCCGCCACCGCATGAACGACCGCTGAATCCCGTGACGACGCTGCGCATGGCGCCGAAGCGTCAAAGGCGCACATTCACCACGCGCTGCGTCAAACTCGAGCTTGCACGCATTCGCCCGACGATCGCCAGCACGGTGCCCGACACCCCGCCAAACGCCTGGATTAACCGGGCAACAGC
>JBCBXF010000265.1:264-3653 GCA_039816705.1 Pseudomonadota bacterium
GATCGGTAAGACGGTCGAGAGCGCGGTGATGAACGTGCCCCAAAGGGTCAACGATTCAGCCCACCATTTCTTTGACTGTTCCATACGCGTTGTATCCTTCGATTGAGGTTGGGTCTGGGAAGTGGTGCGTGGTGATGAACGCTTCTCCGCCGCATCGAGACTTCGCTGTGTCGTCGACGTAAGGCGGCGTATCCATCCACGTCCAAAATGCTTGAAGTGCTTCAGCGATCGATAAAACCGGTCGCGCGCCGCGCTGATATGTCGGACAATGTCTTCCGGTGCTGCTTTGGAGACAGCTGCGCGGGTGATCGGGCCAATCTCGCCATCGGCCTCGACATCCACAGCGCGCTGAAGCATGCGGATCGCGCGTTTCGGCCCATGCTGAACCGCGGCATCAAACACCATCATGTCGACACCAGCCGGCAAGCGTTGCGCTGAAGTCGTGCGCCAGAACTGCTGATGATAGATTGTGCGGATTTGCGGAAGCGTAAGCGCCTTGACGCCATCGATTAACGACTTGCGTCGCCAGTCTTTGAGACGCGAACCGAGTTGCATTGCCAGCAACCCGATCGTGATCCCGCGATAAGTCGGCCCGCCGGGATCCGCATGATGATCAGAGAAGCCACCTTCAAACTCGAGCACATGCGCGAGCGCCGTCTCAAACCGCGGATCAAGCGCATCATGCTCTTTGACTGTCGCCGGATTGGGCCAGCGATACCCAAGCACGCGCGACTTTGCGTAACGCCGCTCGTTGACCGCGTTCGACTGATTGCCGCCGAGCAGGACAACATGATGTTCGGTCTCGCGGACAAAAAATCCGACATGGCCGAACGTGGGATTGGCCGTGCGCGACAGCACCACGATGCAGCCGCGGCGCGGACGCGTGAGTTTTTGTCCCCATCGCTGATAAGACCGCGCCATGAGCGAGCGCGTGCTTGTAATTCCGGAACGTTCAAGGCAGGCGCCAACGAACGCAGCACACCATGCCACCTCGTCGCGCTTGATCCCGCTTTGCCCGATCAGCTTGTAGTAAGCGAGGATTTTCGGATTATGCACCGCGCCGGATTTTTCACGCGTGCCAACGTCACGTTGCGCCAAACGCATCCATGTCGGCGCACGGGCCGATTGAGACATACCAAGCTCCATTGGGAGATATGAGAGTGAGTGCTTGGCAAACACGCCAAGAGAGAAATATTCAGGCGTTACAGCCTTGCGGTCATCGCTTGCCCAGGGCCGTAGGTGGCCGAGATCTGTGAAACACGGACATCAAACTGGGCCGGGGCGGTCCCACCCCAGTCCGCCGATTGATCGGCGACCTCGTAGAGAAACCTGGGCTCCGCCACCGTCGCTGTGCGTATCGGCGCGCCGTTCTGCAACACCTCAAAGCGATACTGCTCGGACGCTTCGCCGAGGGCGACATCAACATCGACCCAGCCATCCCCGCCGATCCGGGTTCGCCGCGTCCAGTAGAAGCTGTCACCCGATGCCGACGTGCGCCTGCGCAGGTGTACGGGTGAGACCGGCTCGAACGCGACCCCTTCCAAAGCCACGTCTTTTTGCGTGTACGAAAAGTGCGCCAGCGGTCGTTGGCTCGGCCCCCAGATGTAGGTGAATGGCAGACCGCGCTGTTCACGCGTGAGATCGAGCGGCGCCACCGCATCATCGAGCAGGACGAATGCCGCGTTCACCAGCGGCGGTTGCGCAACCCGCTGTTCCGTCCCGAGCTGTCCGCGGAGTACGGACGTCAAGCGATAGGTCGCCTCCCCTATCAACTCGGCGTTCTGAAACTGGAGAACTTCCCACTGCCCGTCCGCGTGCAGAACCGCAGCAAGATTCCCTCCGTTGAGAACGGTCAATCTGGGTAGCGCAGCGAGTTTCCCGGAACTCAGAGTGACATCGAACGCACTGGCGCGATCCCATCGCGAAACTGCGGTACCCTCGACGATCTCCGTGACTTGACCGATCGTTGCAGGACGAGAGATCTGGCGAACAAGCGTCAGCGCATCATTTCCGGCGGAGCGGTACAGATCGACCGGCCCCGGCCAGGGCATCGCCCCGGCTGCAAACCAGCCAAAAGTGTCGTCGCTCTCGCCCGGACGTCGCGGCAAATCCAGAAAGTGCCCCACAACCGGGCCGATAACGGGTAGCGGGTTTTCCTCCGGAACGTCGCCGACATCCGGCGGTGGCGAAAAGACATCCGGCACAACTGTCCGGGCCTCAACCTTTAATGAAGTCCCTGATGTGATACCGGTGACCCGGAGGGGCACCGCGCTCGACAAGGTGGTGAGCGAAAGCACGTCGGACGGTGCCAGGCCCAGCCGGCTTGGTGGCAGATGAAACGTCGCTGTTTCGCGGGCCTGCCACGCATCATGCAGCCATTGCTCGGCGATACCGCGCGCCTGTTCGGCATCAAGCACAAGCGGCAGATCCGCGGTTGCAACGCGCGCACTCTCCGTCGTGAGCCGTTGCGATTCCTGTGATGCACGTTCATAGCCGCGTGCTTCATCAAGGAAGCCGAGCTTCACAGATGCAGGCAGATCATTTTCTTCTGCCCGTGTAATGGAATGCAGAGTTGCACCGACCGCCGTCTCAACGAGATCGTCAGCTTGCAGATCGAGCGAACTGCCGATGGACCCACGATGGCAGAAACGGATTGTGTCCGCATCCTCAAACGCATCAAAGAAGAACCCGAGCTCCAGCGGCTGCAGCGCTTGCCGCGCCGACATCAAACGCTCGACAACAAGCCCGTGGAGCGTGCCCTCCAGACAGGATGTGTCGCAGTCGTGAAAACCGTAATCTTCCAGCACACGCGCCACGAGTTGCGCCAGATCAAGGCCTCCAAGACGTCCGGTCAGCCAATGGCCAAGCGTCCAGTTGTCTCCATCCGACCAAACAGAGCGCGCACGCGGAAACGCGGGATACGGTCGTGCGTCCCACGTGTAGAGATACAGACGATCCATATCGATCATCCGCTCACCGTAGATTGGAGAGATCGGGTTTTGTGACGCGACGAAATTTTCATCCGCCGGGTCGAAATAGGACATGAGTGCCGTAATGTAACGACGCTGCATCAGGTCATCGCGACGTCCGGCGGAAAAGTATGGCAGCGTGGATTCTGCACTTTTCGGATCGACGAAGACATTCGGCTGGTTCGCGCCACGATCGACCGCCGGACATCCGACCTCGGTGAACCAGATTGGCTTGGAGCCGGGGACCCAGGCGGTCGGCGCGCTGGCTTCGACACCGCCCGGCCGATCGAAATGCGGCTCACGCCACCACGATGCAACATCCTTGAAACGAAAAACCCAGGGCTTGCCCGCCCCATCGGTGATCGGCGTGCGCAGCTGCGCGTCGCGATCTGAAGTGCTTGCGTAGTACCAGTCAAATCC
>JBCBXF010000266.1:0-3078 GCA_039816705.1 Pseudomonadota bacterium
ATCCCGACACCACAACTTGCTGATTATTCTCCGCAAGACGCACAGCGAGCGGTGGCGTGGTATCCGCTTGTGGGGAGCGTGATCGGAGCGTTTGTTGGTGCGGTCTTGTTTGCCGTTGGTGCCGCCGCACCGTTGACCGCCGCACCATTTGTCTCCGCGGTTTGCGGCCTCGTTGCTTGGGTCTGCATCACCGGTGCGCTCCATCTGGACGGGCTTGGCGATGTGGCGGACGGGTTTGGAGCTGCGCATCGCGACCCGGCACGCTTTCTTCAGGTGGCGCGGGAGCCGCATGCCGGGGCGTTCGCGGTCGTTGCCATTGTGCTTGCGTTGCTGGCAAAGTTCGCACTGCTTGTCGGTGTCTGGCTCGCGCTGACCACATCCGCGCAAGGATTTGTTGTGGTTGTTGCTGCGCTGGCGTTGGTCGCGGGATGGGCGCGCTTCGGCCCGCTGGTCTGGCGTTTGATGGTTCCCGCATTGGGTGATGGACGCGGTGCGGCGTTTCATGAAGGTGATGTGCCGTGGCGTGCGATCATGCTCAACGGTGCCGTGCTGACGATCGCATCCTTTCTGCTTGTGCCGGGCCTGCTTATCGGGCTCGTGCTCATTCCGCTAATCGCGATCTACTGGAAAGCTAGTCTTGGCGGGATGTCGGGGGATTGCCATGGCGCGAGCATCGAAGTGATGGAAGTGGCACTTCTGCTGGTGTTGGTGCTTGGAGGGGCGTGGTGATGATTGATGACCGCACGGTCGCGACGTTTCAGAGCGAGGGCGTCGTACTCTTACGCGGTGTTTTCACAGAGTGGGTGGAGACCCTGCGGGTGGGTATTGAACGCAACATGGCAGACCCAAGCCCGCTTGAGCGAACCTATCGATCGGATGATGGCGCGGCGCCGTTCTTTCAGGATTACTGCTCGTGGGATCGCATCCCGGAGTATCGGGCGTTTGTGCGGACCTCGACAATGGCGAAGTATGCTGCGCAGATGATGCGCTCGCGTACAGCACGGATGTTTCACGAGCATGTATTGGTGAAGGAGCCTGGAAGCTCAACCGCGACACCGTGGCACCAGGACCAGCCGTATTACTGCGTCGATGGTCGGCAGACGGCGAGTTTCTGGGTGGCGCTCGACGACGTCCCGCGTGACCGGGCACTCGAATATCTCGCAGGGTCGCATGTGCCGCGAAGGCTATACCGGCCTAAGCGTTTTTCCGGTGAAGATCTTTACGTCGGGGATGACGCGCCGCGTGCGCCGGATATCGAGGCAAACCGCGATGCCTTTGATATTCGCGGATGGGATGTCACGGCGGGCGACGCGATCGTTTTCAACTTTCGCGTGCTGCACGCGGCGGCGGCGAACCATTCGCCCGCGCGGCGTCGTGCGATCTCGTTTCGATGGGTCGGCGATGACGCGACCTATGCGGAGAGAAAAGGCCCGACCTCGCCGCCGTTTCCCGATCTCGATCTGCGTCACGGGGCGCCGTTTGACGCGCCGCAGTTTCCGGTGATCTATTCGAACACACCATGAGCCACGTCGTATCTGAGCAAGGAACGCACTGATGAATATCCCTGTTCTAAAACTCGATCGCGATGATCAAGCGTTCTGCAAGAACCCTGCGCAGTCATTCACGCTGCCGGCGCGGTTCTATACAGATCGGAACATCTTCGATCTGGAGCAGGAGCGGATCTTCGCAAAGACCTGGTGGTATGCGGGGCATCAGAGCCAGGTTGCCGAGACCGGGCGCTACATGACGACGCAAATTCACGATCAAAACGTCTTTGTCGTCCGCGATCGATCGGGAGATCTGCGCGCGTTTTACAATGTCTGCCAACATCGCGGGCATGAACTGCTCGAAGGTGCGGGCCGCACGAACGTGATCACCTGCCCATATCATGCGTGGGCGTACGATTTCGACGGGACGCTCAAGTCTGCGCGCAACACCGAGCGGATGGCCGGGTTCGACAAGTGCGATTTCGCGCTCAAGCCGGTGCGGGTGGAGGTGTTCTGCGGGCTGGTGTTCGTTAACCTTGATGAGGACGCCAAGCCACTCAAAGAACAGGCCGCACAACTCGAGGATGAGATCCGCAGCTATTGCCCGAAGGTGGATGAGGTCGTCTTTGCGCAGCGCGACACATATGATGTGGCGGCGAACTGGAAGGTGCTGATCGACAACTTCCTCGAGTGCTACCATTGCCATACCGCGCATCGCGATTTCGTCGACCTTGTCGATATGGAGAGCTACCGCTCGAAGTCGAACGGGATCTATTCAACGCATGTTTCCGATGCCGTGCGGTCAACGGAGAGTAATGCGTTCAGCTTTGAAAAGGGTGAGGTCGACTTCGGTTATGCCGGGTGGTTCCTCTGGCCGAACCTCACGATCTGGGCGTACCCGGGCGATCCGAACATCTCGACGTTGCAGATGATCCCTGCAGGGCCTGAGCGGACCATCGAGCATCAGGACTGGTTCTTGCCGAGTTCGGAGCCAAGCGAACAGCTGCGTGAGGCGATGGTCTATCAGAAGGATGTTTTGCAGCCGGAGGATATCTCGCTGTGTGAGAGCGTCCAGCGCGGCTTGCACTCCAAGGGTTACAATCAGGGCCGCTTTGTCGTGGACGATGCGGAGAGTGAGCTGAGTGAGCATGCGGTGCATCACTTCCAGCAAATGGTGGTCGATGCGCTCGAGGCGCAGCTTGAGTGAGCACGTCGTGCAACCGCGGTTTCTCATTCACCGCTGTTAACCGTGTTCGCAGCGCCTGAGCGTTTGTGTTGGAGTTCGCCTTGCTGGCGTCGGCAACGGGTTCCACACTGACAATCAGATCAGATCAGTGCTGTTGCGTGCTGCACGTGCGGATGGGAGAATGTCCGCGTGTGGCGTGCTGTGAGGACACCGCCATGCGCCCAATTCAAATTCCCCAAGTTTTCATCCGGTTTGCGACAGCGCTCGTGTTTGGGGTTGTTTTGTTTTTTGCTGAAGGCGCACTGCCGCAAGCGCAGGCCGCAGGGCTCTCGGGGACATGGAGCGGGAGTGGCGTGGTGCGGCTCAACTCCGGGGGAAGCGAGCGCGTGCGATGCCGGGTAAAAT
>JBCBXF010000266.1:3088-3564 GCA_039816705.1 Pseudomonadota bacterium
GGCCGGGCGCCTGACCCAGTCAGGTAGTTTGGTCAAGACCGCGTCCAACAAGTATCAGGGCACGGTCTTCAACGCGCAGCATGGCATTTCGGCGACCGTCTATGTGACCCTGCGCGGCCGGCGTCAGAGCGTCTACATCACGAGTGCCGGCGGCACCGGACGTTTTGCACTCCGCAAGCGCTGACCCGTCTCAGGATCGTCGACGCCAGCGGAGGAGTTGGAGGGACAGAAGTCCCGAGCCGGCGATTACGGCAACGAAGAACCAGTACAAAACAGTGTGAAGGGCAGGCTCGAACGGGTCGGTCATAGGGGGACTCTCTCTCAGGCGGCGATGGGGGCTGTCTGAGGGATGGAGCGCGCAGAGCACGATGTGCGGGGGTGCTGGCGCGACCAGTACGGATGGCGAAGAGGGTCGCGGTGCAGGCGATGGCGGGTGCCTACGGTTGCATTCCGCTGCCTCTGCGACTATCTCGGCG
>JBCBXF010000267.1:0-3538 GCA_039816705.1 Pseudomonadota bacterium
TTTCACAACGATGGGCGAACGCTTGAACGGTGCGCCGGTCGACGATGTGGCGACACCCTCACCCGGTGACCGGCGCTTTCGCGACGAGGACTGGTCTGCAAATCCTTATTTCGACTTCTGGAAGCAGGCCTATCTGATTACATCTGACTGGGCTCAGAGCCTGGTTGAGAATAGCGCCGGGCTTGAGGATCATACACGGCACAAGGCATCGTTTTATCTGCGCATGCTCACGAGTGCGATTGCGCCGACGAATTTTCCCGCAACGAACCCTGAGGTTGTGCGCGAGACGATCCGCACAAGCGGAGAAAATCTCATCAGCGGAATGGGGCTGCTCGCCAAGGATCTCGAGCGCTCCGACGACGTGTTGCGGATTTCGCAAACTGACAGCACGGCGTTCGCAGTTGGAGAGAACCTTGCGCTGACGCCGGGTAAGGTCGTCTTTCAGAACAAGCTCTTCCAGCTGATCCAGTATGCGCCGGCAACGGACACCGTCCACGCCAAGCCATTCCTGCTCGTCCCGCCGTGGATCAACAAGTTTTACGTCCTCGACCTGACACCCGAAAAGTCGTTCATCCGCTATATCGTTGCACAGGGGTTCACGGTGTTCGTCGTCTCCTGGGTCAACCCTGATGCCTCCCTCGCGGAGACGACGTTCGAAGACTACATGCGAAAGGGCATCTTGAAGGCTGCGCGTGTCGCCTCAAAGATCTGCGAGGGGAAAAAATGCAATGTGCTCGGCTACTGTGTCGGAGGGACACTGCTTGGGACAACGCTGGCATGGCTCGCAGCCGGCAAGCGCAACCGGAGCAACCGACCCTTCGCGTCGGCGACCTTCCTGACAACGCAGCTCGACTTTACATCGGCTGGTGATCTGCAGGTGTTTGTTGACGAAGATCAGATCTGCGCGCTTGAAGAGACAATGGATGAGCGCGGTTATCTGGATGGGTCGAAGATGGCGGGGGCATTCAACATGCTACGCCCCGGCGATCTGATTTTCCCGTACGTCGTGAACAATTATCTCCTCGGCAAGAAACCGTCATCGTTCGATCTGCTGTTTTGGAACCAGGATTCCACGCGCATGCCGCGGGCAAACCACCTGTTCTATCTCCGGGAGTTTTATCAGCACAACCGGCTGGCGAAGGGTGAGATGGTGTTTGGCGGGCGTACACTCGATCTCGGTGCCGTTGATATCCCAATCTATGAGTTGGCCGCGCGGGAAGACCATATTGCGCCACCAGGATCAGTTTATTCAGGGGCGCGATTGCTCGCGGGCGAGGGAGATAATGTAAGCTACGTGCTTGCGGGTTCCGGTCACATCGCAGGTGTCGTCAATCCGCCCTCCAAGAACAAATATCAGTATTGGACGAACGCAGACGGGCTTACTGCACCGGATTATGCGCAATGGCTGGAGGGTGCGGAGGAGACGGCCGGATCTTGGTGGCCGCACTGGATTGCGTGGTTGCGTGCACAGTCTGGCAAGCAGGTGGCGGCGCGTGTGCCCGGCATCGGCCTCTACGAGGCAATTGAGGATGCGCCTGGAAGCTACGTGCGCGTTCCATCCTGACTTCTGCGCTTCACCGGCCACTCGGAGGATGCTCGATGACGTCTCCAACAATCAGGTTCGATCATCTCGTCGTTGCGTGCGAAACGCTGGAGGGTGGTGTGGCGTGGGTTCGCGAGCGGATCGGCGTTACGGTGCCAACCGGTGGAGAGCATGCGCGGATGGCGACGCACAACCATGTCGGGCGGATCGGGGAGGACATCTTTCTCGAGATTATTGCGATCAACCCCAATGACACGCCGGAGCGCACGCGCTGGTTTGCGCTTGACGATGAGGATGTGCGGGTGCGGCTCGCGCGGGACGGCGCGTTCCTGCATCACTGGGTGGTGAACAGCACGGACATTGCGGCCACATGCGCGGCGGCGGAGCATGATCCGGGGCCGCCGATATCGATGAGCCGGGGTACGCTCCACTGGCAGATTGCTGTGCGGGACGATGGCGTGCTCGCACGAGATGGTTTGATTCCAACCGTGATCGAATGGCCGAGCAACATCACGCATCCGGCCGGGAACATGACGGATCTTGATTTGCGCTATGTCGGACTGACGCTTGAAACGTCCGATCCCGAAGGCGTTGCGGTCGATCTGGCGGCGATGGGCGCAGACGGCATGTGCACCGTGGTCGAGGCGGCCAAGAGCGGGATGCATGCCACCTTCACCCGCAATGGCGAAACGCTGACGTTATAGCTGATCGCTGCGCACGTCGCCTCAGCGTGCCATGCCAAAGGCGATGCTGATGCCGATCAGGTAGACAGCCGAGACGGCAAGGATGGCCTGGAGCCAGACGTTTGCGGGAAAGCCGGTCCACATCACGAGCAGCGCTGCAAGACTGGCGAGGACCGTCACCGTCAACGTTACAGGGCGCGCCCATTTAGCGCGAACCGGGTGTACCCACTTCAGCGGCACGAACGTCAGTGCGGCCAACACCAGAATGACAAGGCTGCTCACTATGAGCCCCGGATCGAAGACAAAAATGTAGAACGCGACGATGTTCCAGATCGCGGGGAAGCCGACGAAGTTGCCGTCGTCAGATTTGTTCCCCAGATCGCAAAAGTGATAGAGCGACGTAATCATCATGATCGCGGCGAGGAAGATGCCCCACAGGCCCGGGATGAACCCGGCTTCGATCAGGGCGAAGGCTGGGAGAAAAACGTACGTCAGGTAGTCGATGATCCAGTCGAGACGCTCGCCACTGAATTCAGGGATACGCACCTTCACTTCCGTGCGGCGCGCCAGCGTACCGTCCACGCCATCGATGAAAAGCGCGAGACCGAGCCAGGCGAACATCGCCTGCCAATCCTTGTGAACGATCGCCATCGCAGCCAGCAGCGCTGTGACGGTGCCAAGCGCGGTGAATACGTGCACGCTTGCCGCTGCGATGCGGCCGGGAGTGTCGCCAGTCATTGCCATGGATCACGCGCCATATCGCTCGGGCCTCCTCTCACGAGGATGTGTGGTCCGTTCATAGCGGAATTCGCGTGGCTGCCAAACGGTAAGAGCGTTCAACACGCGAGATCGTCCGGGCAAATTCTCAGGCCGCGGTCGCAAGACCTCGGGCTAACGCCTACAATCAGAACTTATGTTTGACCGAACCGCGGATGCGCAAATCGCCATCCAGCGATTCATCCTCCGGTGTCGACGCAGCCGGCTCATCGCCGTAGAGAAGCTCCAGGCCGAAATCGAGTTTCGGAAGTGTGCCGATGGTGCCGACGCCTGGCAGTGAGATTGTCGGGCCTTTGCTCGGGGCGGTCGATGCATCCGGAATGCTGAGTTCGAGCTCGCTCGGCTCTAGCGTCGAGGGCGGCGCACCCGGCGCGGATGCTGACGGTTTTGGCAACGCTTCCGTCTGCTGGAATGCGGACACCGGGCCCCCAAGCAGCAGCGCAAGCACGCTCGTCGACACTGCCATTGCCATATATTTCCGGATCATCGGGGTACCCCACCAAATCACTGCCGCACCTCAAAGTGTGCGCGTGAA
>JBCBXF010000268.1:0-3523 GCA_039816705.1 Pseudomonadota bacterium
TGGTTCCCCTGAGCATCAAGGCAGTGAACCGTGACGACGGGCTCGTCTTGTTTGAGGCGTTTCACCTCCTGTTCGAGCGCATGTACTTTTTTCTCTGACGGAGAAGGTTCGGGTGGTGAAAGCCAATGATCCGGAACGGGGTAGAATGGCAGGCCGACCAGTTGCGCCGTCGCCATGGGCCCAGAATCATGAGTGAGTAACCGAACGTCACTGTCAGCTTCCTGCGAAGCCAGCGTACAGCCGCAGGCAACAATCTGATCGTCGGGCTCGGTCATATCGAGCTCGGACCGCCGTTCTTCATCCGGTTTGATGTCGGCCCGCATAACTAGGGTCACACGTGGATTTTCTTCGCGTACGACGTGCTCCATGTTCTCCACGATCATGCCTTTAAATAACGTGGCGGCCTTTCGCGCACGGCGGCCGACCCGATCATTGCCGCGGTTCTTTTGATGATCGATCTCCTTTTGCAGCGCACGCGTCACAACGAGAGTGACCGTGTCAAAGGCATCGAATTCTTCCTCCCACGGCAGTTCATTGAGAACCTTGCACTGAATGAAGACATTCGTGTCAGGGACTAGTGTTATCACTGTCATCAGATCAATATTTTACATCATTGAAGAAGAGAGTTCATCCCGTACAGAAATACGTACAGAGTTTGATGCAACGGTACTCTGGGTGGTGACTTGTTCGGCGTTGGCCAAACGGTGATGTCTTCCGCTCCTGGCCCATCGCGACGCACCCATGTGCAGCGCAATGGCAGCTTTCACGAGCAGCGGACATGGCGCAAGCACTGACAGCTCCGGCTTTATGTCTCTGCATGGGTTGAGCGGCCTTCGAACGAGATTCGACATTTCCGGGCGAAACCGCAGGTGTGGGTCATCGCCCCTCCACCTCACGAACGCCACAACGCGCACAAAAAAACCCGCCGGTGTCGCCACCAGCGGGTTCGTTTCGACGTTCGGTTGACGGCGTGCGCCGCCGGACGCCCTAGCGCTTCGAGAACTGGAAGCTCCGGCGGGCTTTGGCGCGGCCGTATTTTTTCCGTTCAACAACGCGGCTGTCGCGGGTGAGGAACCCACCCTTTTTCAGCACACCGCGCAGCGCCGGCTCATAGTGCGTCAGCGCTTTTGAGATGCCGTGCCGCACCGCGCCGGCCTGGCCCGAAAGCCCGCCGCCCGTCACCGTGCACATGATGTCGTACTGGTCCATCCGGTCCGCGGCGACGATCGGCTGCTTCAGGATCATCTGCAGGACAGGACGCGCAAAATACTTATCGAACTCGCGCTTGTTGACGGTGATCTTGCCGCTGCCGGGTTTTACCCAGACGCGCGCGACGGCGTCCTTCCGCTTGCCCGTCGCATAGGCGCGACCGTGCTGATCGAGCTTCTGCTCGTAGACCGGGCCCGTCTCTTCGTTCCCAGTTGTCTCAATCGCCGCGTCACTCGCGATCGCACCATCGGCAGGTGTGTTTTGAGCCGCAGTCGCTGCGCCGAGATCTTCGAATGATTTGATTTCGTCAGCCATGGATCAGCCCCCCTGACTTTCGGTTTTGTTTTCCTGAACGCCTGAATGATGCTTGCGCAGCGCGTTCTTCGTGTTCATCGCCCTGACATCGAGCGTCGTCGGATTTTGCGCCTCATGCGGATGCTCGGCACCGGTGTAGACCCGCAGTTGCTTGAACTGCGCGCGCGACAGGGGCCCGCCGGGCATCATCCGTTCGACCGCCTTCGAGAGCACCCGTTCCGGAAAGCGTCCATCAAGGAGCTGATGCGCCTCGCGGCTCTTGATCCCGCCCGGATAGCCGGTGTGCCAGTAATAGGTCTTGTCGCGGCGCTTGTTGCCGGTGAACACCACCTTGTCCGCATTGATGACGACGACATGATCGCCGCAATCAATGTGCGGGGTGTAGCCCGGCTTGTGCTTGCCGCGCAGGCGATTGGCGATGATGGATGCGAGCCGCCCGACCACGAGGCCTTCGGCGTCAATCAGCAACCACTTCTTATCGACCTCTGCGGTCTTCATCGAATAGGTTTTCATTGTGGGTCGTCCTTGTCGTCCGCCCGCCGACAGATGCGGCGCCGGGCATAAAGAAACGGGGCGCGCGTGGGCGGCCCCGGTTGTCGTGCGTTCTACGGGCCTTCGCCGCGACCGTCAACGCGGTGTAAGTAAAAAAAGTCAAGCAAAAACAGTGGGATAAGAATAAGGTATCATGATACCCAATCACTTTGCGCGGCTCAACGTCCGTCCGTCCGGTCCGGCGGCAACGAGTAGGTCGCATTCGCCTGCGCAACCATCCTGTCATCTCCCACCGAGTACATCCGCACATCACCGACCGCGAGGCGGCGACCGAGTTTGATCAGGTTAACTTCGGCGATCATGTCTTGTGGCAGAGGGCGGCGTAGGAAATTGATCGTCGCCGACGTCGTCACCGCAAGTGGCACGCGCCCGATATTGGCGAGGATCGCGACATACATCGCGATATCCGCAAGCGTGAACATCGCCGGTCCGCTGATCGTGGCGCCGGGTCGGATCATCCGGTCGTCATAGGTCATGCGAACCCGTGCACCGTGCGCGCGGACGTCCTCAATCACAAATCGCTCGGTCCCGGCGTTCGCCTCGGGAAAGACGTCCTCGATGTACGCCGCAACTTGATCGCGCGTCATCTGTGTCGCTGAAGCCGCGCCCGGCTCGCTGTCTGCACTTTTGGTGCTCACGGCCATCTCTGCCTCCCTCGACGCTGCATTTCGCTCGCAAAGCGTGATACGAGGGATCGACACAACAGGCCAGAGCGCGTCGCGCGCCACAGCTGAGGGCTCCGCCATGACCAACGTCGTCTCCCTCGAGACTGCCGCGCCACGCGCACCCGCCGATGACGGAGAGATTTTGCTCCGCGAGACGCAGGACGGCATCACCACACTGACGATGAACCGCCCGCGCGCCGCCAACGCGCTGTCTGAACGGATGATCAGCGAGCTGACCGATGCGATCATCGCAGGCGGCACCGATAAACGCACGAAAGTCATTGTCCTGGCCGCAAATGGGCCGGTGTTCTGCGCAGGCCATGACGTTAAGGAGATGACGGCCCACCGCTCTGACGCAGATGGCGGGCGGGCGCACTTCACCGAGATCATGGAGGCCTGCGCGACGCTTATGCAAGCGATCGTCGCCTGCCCGAAACCCGTGATCGCAGCCGTCCACTCCACGGCGACGGCGGCCGGCTGCCAGCTTGTCGCGACGTGTGATCTCGCTGTCGCAGCGGAGAGTGCCGGGTTCTGCACGCCAGGCGTTCATATTGGTCTCTTTTGCTCCACACCGATGGTCGCTCTCACGCGAAATGTGCCGCGCAAGAAGGCGATGGAGATGCTGCTGACAGGAGAAACGATCCCTGCCGACGCCGCCGCAGAGATGGGGCTCGTCAACCGCGTTGTCGCTGACGCAGACGTGCTGAACGAGGCGCAGGAGATAGCGGCCATCATCGCTTCGAAATCTCCGGCCACCGTCGCCACCGGCAAGGTCGCGTTCT
>JBCBXF010000269.1:0-3521 GCA_039816705.1 Pseudomonadota bacterium
GTCATGCGTACTTCGCACACACGAGAGAGGCAGCACCCTAATTTCCTGTGCGTGCCTTTGCCCGGTGCCGGGACTGCGGCCCAACTGCAGCACCGGGTCCAGCCAGCCACAATTCACTGTGCACATGCGCGCACACGCCGTTAGACTGGAACGTGTAGACAGCGGCGTGCGGAACACACGCCGGGCCGCGCAGTGGGCAGGCACAATGGGAAGCAACGATTTCACATGGGTCGGCGCGCTCGGCGGCGTGAACCTCTTTTTCTTTGCATGGTCCGCAACTGGCGCGACGGAGCTGCTCGCCCGCGAGCATGGCGTCCTCGAAATTGCGCAGCTGGTCCTGATTGCGCTGGCGTTTCTCATGTTTGCAGCCACATCGGCGCGGAGCGAGCGCGCCGCGCGAACGGCAGCGATTGCGCTGCTGGGGCTCTCGGTCCTGTTTTTTTACCGCGAACTCGACCTTTCAGCCTTTGGCGTTGAAGGCGCGCTTGCAAAGCTGTCGCAGAGCAATGTGCGTGACGTTGTCGTCGGAATCGGGACCGCCGGACTGCTTGGCTATATCATCGCGAAACGCGCGGACTGGTCGGCGTGGTGGCGCTTTGCAACACGGGCTGCCGCATGGCCGCTCTTCGGCACGGCAATCGCCCTTGTCATCGGCATGGTCCTCTCGACGACACTGAAAGGCGACTTGCAGGGTCAGTTTTGGGAAGAGCTTGTCGAGTTCAACGGCTATGTCTTTTTCCTCCTCGCCGCCGGTCGTCACGGCGCCCTCGCCGCCCACGAGCAAGTCGTTGAACGCCCAATCATGCCGAATTGAGGTGATCAGACGCACGCCGCAGCGTTGAATAGGAGGCAAGCCGTAATGAAAGCATCATTCGGGGCGTTTTTTCTCCACACTTGACGCATGCTTTGTCCGTCGTCCGCTCACGCGCTTGCGCCACATCCGGAAACTGCTCGGCTTCAGATGGCGGCGCATCAGAGCGATGACATCGCGTTCGCGCAAGCCGGTTTGTGCGGCGATGTCATCGAACGAGACCTCGTCGCGCCACGCCAATTCGACGATCTCACTGATCTCTGCGTCAGTCATGTGCGTTTCCCGCGCATGCGAAGGGATTGATCGTTCAATGCATCGAGATCGGCGTCGCCTGTGAGGACGCGTTCGCCGGTCACGATGGCTGTCAGGAGAATATGCGGCTGAGCATTGCGCCATGCTGGTGGGCGGATTATCTCGCGCCACGGGCAACCACAGGCGTTGTCGAGCAGGATGCGCGCAAAACAATGATCGGCCGAAACTGGCCAGTCACGATCGGCTGCCGCGCGCGGTAGCTCGCGTTCGAACAGTCGACGCCAGCGATCACGGAGCCAGTCATGCTGGCTCGTCTCGAGGGCAAGTGATGGCTGATCGGTCAAGGCGCTGCGATCAAGCTGCGTAGACACAACGCCATTGCCATCAAGGATGATGCGCGCGATCGCCGTCACCACAGCAGCGAGCGCGCTGTTCGTATCGGGGCCGGCGAGCATGTCTTGACGTACCAGCAGCGTCACCGTGCGCGCGGAGAGGATAGGGTCCCGCAGCAATCCGCTGGCATCGACGTCCTCCGCACGGACGACGGCCAGATGTTCCGCCACGCTCTCATAGGCAAAGCCGAGGCCGCCACGAAACACAAAGAGCCGATCCGGAAACGTCGGTTCACGAACACGCGTAAAGCCCGACTGCGACAGCGCTTCGGGCAAGTGGGGCCCGATTTCCTCGAGTCCTGCCCGATGATCGGCCGGGAGTTCCGAGAGTGACGCAAAGCTCGCGGGCTGACGGTCCCGGGACAAGTCATAGAGCTGGAACGGACCGATTGCCGTGGGTGACAAAGGCGCCGCTGGAATCCACGCGGAGATCAGTGTTTCGGGCGCAATCGAAGACAGATCCCCAAAATTTCTCTCCGTGACTGTCACAGACGGCGCGATGCGCAGGCCGGCCTCAGACACTGTGCAGGCTGCGGGTGGGGTCGCAGCACGGCCATCAAAAAGCGGATCAGACATGAAAAGGTTTCATCTCGATTGTTCCAAACTGCCCGTCAAACGCGTCAACTGCGCGCGTGCCACCAGAGGCATGAGCAGCGCTTTCCCGCCAGACGCAACCCGTTTCCCCGTTTTGAGCTTCAATAGCTCCTGAATGGTCCTGAACGCGCTGATCGGGTCAGCGTTCAGCCGGTCTGTCGGTGCGGGGACACGATTATCGTCTTTAATCTCCGCATCCCTCACGCGGCAGGTCTTCGCGCTTGAATGCATTGCCTCCACCTGATCGCCCCGCATCTGGATCCCAGGCTCCAATGTTTCTGGCTACGGAGCGGGCGAAAACCGCGTCAGCGCATTGAGACGTGCACGAAAGTCAGCAACGGAAACTCTTCCCGGCAGGTTGATCATCCTCTTGGTGCAATGCGCTCCTCAGCTGAGCCATCACGAGAACGATGAGCCGGCAGAGTGAGGTGTAACTTTCGAGCGTCGACTTGGCTTCTTCTCGTGGCTTGTTATGCTTCTGAATATATCGCGCGTGTTTTGTGGGAATTCAGAGGTGGTTACTGAAACGGCACGGCGCAGACTTGTCGGATCCGGTTTTTTGCTTGCCTTCGTTTGCGCGTCCGTTCTGTCGGGTCACGGGCCGGCAATGGCGCAACAGGCTGTCGATGAAATCGAGCTTCCGGCGCGCAATCTTGTCGGGCGGTGCGGTCGCCTTGCAGCCCGCCCAGGCCTTGGACCGGAGTTCGACGTGGGTGTCGGGCTCGGCCGGATCGACACACGACGTGCGGTGCAGACCTGCAGCGACGCAGTTCGTGCGTTTTCTGGCATTGCCGGTCCATACTTTCATCTGGGTCGCGCACATTTCGCCGCGACGCGGTACGCCGCCGCCATGGCTCCGCTTTAATCAGCCATTGATTTGGGCAGTACGCAAGCCACGGAGCTGATGGCGGTCATCTTTGAGCGGGGGCTCGGCGTCGCACACGATTTGCCACGTGCGGCAAGATTGAACGCGCGCTCCGCCGAGGCTGGTAGCCCGGGTGGGTTGTTCCGCTCGGGCGCGGATTACGAATACGGCGTCGGCGTCACTTATGATCTGGCGAGGGCATATGAAAAGTACGACGCGTCAGCCAACGCTGGGTACGCAACAGCGACCTATAGTCTTGGGCAGATCTACCGAGACGGATTTGGTCGCAAGAAGAATACTGGGCGTGCAAATGAGTTGTTTGCGAAGTCGCTGAAACTGATGCGCCAGTATGCCGATGCAGGCAATTCCGCCGCCATGTATCGGCTTGGACTGCATCATGAATATGGAAGTGGAACGCCCAAGAATTTGGAAACGGCCCTTGAATGGTACCGTCGCGCTTACCGGGCCGGCAATATTCGCGCCGCACAGGCGATAGGCTGGGCACTCGAGAATGGCCGGGGTGTGAAGAAGGATCAGAAGCGCGCTTGCGCGTGGTACAAGCTGGCCGCCAAACATCAACGCCCATCCGCGCGGAACAACTTGGGCG
>JBCBXF010000026.1:0-20777 GCA_039816705.1 Pseudomonadota bacterium
GTTTCCGCGCGCCGATCCTGCACCAAACCGACGAAGATATCCTCCAGCGAACTCTGACTGGTCTGCAGATCGCGAAATCCGATCCCGGCATCGCGCAACCCTGAAAGCAACGCCGTAATTCCGGTGCGCTCACCGTGCGCGTCATAGCTGTAGACGAGTTCCTGCCCCTCGCACCGCAGCGTAATCTGAGGACTTGCGATCGCGTCCGGCAAAGCACTGAGCGGCTCCGACAACTGCACGATCAGCTCTTTCTGCCCCATCTTGCGCATCAGGTTTTCAGTCTCTTCGACAAGGACCAGTTCGCCATTTGAGATCACACCCACACGATCCGACATTTCCTCCGCTTCTTCGATGTAGTGCGTTGTCAGAACAATCGTCACGCCGGAGGTCGCAAGTTCCCGCACGATATCCCACATCGACTGCCGCAATTCGACATCGACGCCGGCCGTCGGCTCATCGAGGAACAGCACGCGCGGTTCATGCGAGAGCGCTTTGGCGATCAGCACGCGACGCTTCATACCGCCGGAGAGCGCCATGATACGCTCGTCCTTCTTGTCCCAGAGTGAGAGCTGCTTGAGCACCTTTTCGATGTACGCCGGGTTCGGCTTCATCCCGAAAAGTTCGCGCGAGAACGAGACGGTGTTAAAGACGCTCTCGAACGCGTCTGTCGTCAATTCCTGCGGTACAAGACCAATCCGCGATCGCGTCTCGCGAAAGTCGGTCTGGATGTCGAAACCATCGACCCGGACAGTTCCGGCAGTTGGCATCACAATCCCGCAGACGATGGAGATAAGCGTGGTCTTTCCCGCCCCGTTCGGCCCGAGCAGCGCAAAAATCTCTCCCCGCTGGACGTCGAGCGAGATGCCTTTCAGGGCCCGGAACTTCGACGCATAGACCTTCTCGATACCATCGATCGAGATCATGGGTTCTGTGGTGTTCATCGCGCGCATATGGACGGGCATCGACCCTCCGTCAACGAAGGAGATCGCCGCGCAGCGGGGAAACACGCCTGCAGTCGTAGGAGCGAGTTACGTCCATCCGGATATCGGCACCCAGTGGCGTGCCGGCATTCTCTCTATAGCAGCCTTGTGAAAGGCCGCTGCCGTATCGGTCTCACCAACGCAGAGACGGCCATCAGGCCCATGTTGTCGTCGCGATCTCAAAGCGGCTGACATGCCTCACACATGAACGCGCGCCGCCCCGCAATCTCAAAACGACGCACATCTCCGGAACAACGCGGGCACGTCGGCTGGTTGAAAATGTTTGTCCGCTCGCGATAGCGCAGCCTGGACGGCCCGGCGTCATCCACCGTGATAATCGCGTTACGCTTGACGCCAATCTCCAGCAAGCGGACCGCATCGTCCCAAAGCGCACCGAAGGCGTCCCGATCAAGAGCGTTGCCCGGCATGTCCGGATGCAGCCGTTGCCGCCAAAGGATCTCGGTACGATAGATATTGCCAATGCCGGCGATCACCGACTGATCCATCAAAAGCTTGCCAATCGGAGCCTTGCTTTTGGAGATCCGCGCAAAAGCCCGTTCGACATCGGCGTCGCGGCGCAGCAGGTCTGGCCCGATTCGCGCGGTCATGCGCTCGAGTTCACCGCCATCGAGAACTTCACAAATCGTCGGGCCGTTGATGTCGACAACATGCGTCGGCCCGAGCAGACGTACGCGCACGGCACCTTTCGGCTCCGGCACCTCGCCGGTCCACTTGACCTTCCGGATACGCCCGAAGAGCCCAAGATGAATGTGCAGGTAGCAATCGCCGTCAAAGACGTAGACGAGGTGCTTGCCCCAGGCGGTCACATCTTTGCAGAGCCGCCCGTCGAGCAGCGACGCTCCATCGCTGAAGCGCCCTTGCGGAGAAAAAACCGCCAGATCCTTGTTGCGGAAGAAGCGGCGATGTTGACGCGCCGCGCGATGAATAGTGTGTCCTTCAGGCATGCTCCTGCGTGCCGCGAGTGCCAGGCGAAAGCAAGCGCGTTTCAGCCCGATCACGAAACGGCGGAGCGTCTTTACACGGTGCGCGTTGTCGCGCCTGGCGCACCGGGTAGCGCTGTCAGAACGCCATTTGGACACTCGGCTTCTTCAGGAAGCCAGATCAAAAGCCGCGCCGGATCAACCGGTCCCGGCAGCCCGATTGTGCGTGGTGGTACGCGCATAAAGCTGCAGCGCTCGTAGTATTCGAGATCACCAACCAGAATGACATACGCCGCATCGGCTGCAGCCGCCGCATCCCGACAGGCTTCAACGAGCAACTGGCCGAAACCACGGTTCTCATGTTCAGGCACAACGCACAGGGGCCCGAGAAGCATCCCCTCTGCATCGCCTATCCGCACCCACGTCATCTGTGACGCGCCAACAATTGCGCCGTCGTGCGCAATCTTGCGACAGGCCGTTGAGAGGGGCGGCGCACATTCGCGCACGCGATAGGCCGTCCGCGCATAACGTCCCGGCCCGAACACACGATCGTGCATGTGAACGAGAGCTGGGAGGTCGACACGCGCGAGCGGCGTGATCTGAACATCCGATGCGGATTGAGACGCACGCGTCGCGTGCGTTTGGTGCTTGGCCGAAATCGCGGCCATAGAGAGTTCTGGGAGCATGAGAGGGGGCAGCCGTCAGCTGTGAATACCGAACGCAAAAAAGCCGGCACCCAGATCAAGGCCGCCGGGTCAGCCGCGCGATACGCGGCCCGATGTTCGTCGTCGTCGCGTTGCAACGGGTGCTTGGTTCGGTCTCATGACAGTCAGCTAACAGCTTGCTATTACGACGTAAAGATGTGTGAGCAACAATACACCCGGCCGCCCGCACATCGATTGCGTCTCAAAACAAGCAAAGTTCCGGCCCGTTGCGTTGCCTTCACAGCGACGCAGCCTGACTGCGACTGGCATCTGCTGCCGCAGCTGCGGTCACGGCATCCTGCACTTTCTCAAACGCCCGAACCTCGATCTGGCGGATACGCTCACGGCTCACGCCAAATTCCTGACTGAGCTCTTCCAGTGTCAAAGGCTCTTCGGAAAGTCGACGGGCTTGGAAAATGCGCTTCTCCCGGTCATTCAAGTCGCCCATGGCGTCTGCGAGGAACGAGCGACGCTGGTCCAACTCCTCGGTATCGGCAAGTGCCGTTTCCTGATCGACGGCGTCATCATCCTCGACCCAGTCCATCCACTCGCTGGCACCTTCATTGTTCGCTCGCATCGGCGCGTTCAGCGATGAATCCCCGCCGAGGCGTCGGTTCATCGAAATCACGTCTTTCTCCGGCACGTTGAGACGCGTCGAGATTTCCGTCACATGCTCGGGTTTCAGGTCCCCCTCTTCAAAAGCTTGAAGCTGACCCTTGATCTTGCGCAGGTTGAAGAACAGTTTCTTCTGCGAGGCGGTGGTGCCCATCTTAACAAGGCTCCACGAGCGCAGGATGTACTCCTGGATCGACGCACGGATCCACCACATCGCGTATGTCGCAAGGCGAAAGCCCTTTTCAGGATCGAACCGTTTGACCGCCTGCATCAGCCCGATATTGCCTTCCTGGACAACTTCGCCGATCGGCAGCCCGTACCCACGATAGCCCATCGCTATTTTCGCGACGAGCCGCAGATGAGACGTCACCATCCGGTGGGCCGCATCGCTGTCCTCATGCTCGGTCCAGCGCTTGGCGAGCATATACTCTTCATCCGGTTGCAGCATCGGAAACTTGCGGATCTGCTCCAGATACTTCGAGAGTCCTGACTGCCCTTCGGCGATCACGGGGAGATTGGTATTGGCCATGGGTTGGTGTCCTCCAATGCCCGATATGGAGTGCAACACCTCAGTTGGGAAGGTGTTCCCCTCCGACATTACGGAGATGTCATGAACCACGGATCACAGCAGCTCGAGCGAGGCGAGAGCCTGCCCGCGCGCGTCGTGTCGGGCTAAGCGACTTGGCGATCACTCGCGACACCACCCTGCGATGCAAACGACGCATCCCACGAGGTAATCAGCGCGATCGCATCATTGAGCGCGACGGGCCGCGAGAACAGGTAGCCTTGGCCAAAGCGGCTGCCATTCTTCGCCAGAAACGCATAATCCTCCGGCGTCTCGATACCCTCAGACACCGTGTTCATGCCGAGTTGTTGCGCCAGCTGCAGGAGCATCACCACGATCTTGCGCGACTGGTCATTCGTGAACAGGCCGGCGACAAAGCTGCGGTCGATCTTCAAAAGGCTCGCTGGCAACCGAACGAGGTGGGACATGCTGGAGTAACCGGTCCCGAAGTCGTCGATGGCAATGCCGGTTCCCAGCGCCTTGATGTCTTTGAGAACGCGGACAGCCATATCCGTATCAAGCATCAGCGAGCTTTCAGTGATCTCAACCGTCAGCGCCTTACCAGGAATGCCGTTTGTCTTCAGCGCTTCGGAAAGTTGTTCGACGAACAATCCGCCTTCAAGATCGCGCCCGGTGATATTCAGGTTGATCACGACGGGCGATACATGTCCGACATTTCGCAGGCAGGCGGTGCGAAGGCGCGGAAGGTCGGCGCACACCTGGTTGAGGCAGAATGAGGTAATCTGACGGATCAGCATGCTTTCGCTCGCCGTCGGGATAAACTCATCCGGCGCAAGCAAACCCCGCTCCGGGTGCTGCCACCGCACGAGGCCTTCAAAACCACACAGCATGCCCGTCTCGAGATGCACGATCGGCTGATAGTGAACCCGCAACTCGCCACGCTTCAAAGCCAGCGCGATGTCATTTTCAAGTTTGAGGCTGGCCAGCGCCTCTGAGGCAAAGTTGGAGCCCACGTCGTAGACGTTGCACGCCGCTTCGCTCGCGCGGTCCATCTTCTGCAGCGTCTTGTTGAGCCGTTTCATCACGGTTTCAATCAGCATCCGCATCACTGGATCGAGGTCCATGACGCGATTGCGAAACTGCTCCGCATCAATCTTCTGGATCACCGACTTCTCGAGTGCAGTAACTGTCGCCGACCGCCGTCCCCCGATCAGCACGGCCAGCTCACCAAGAATTTCTCCGGGTCCAATCTTCGCAACAACAATTTTCTCATCGTTGCGGCGCACGGAAATTTCGAATGATCCGCTCTCGATCAGAAACGCACTTTCAGCCGGTTCATTCTCGCAAAAGAGAACTTCGCCCGGCGGCAATTCCATGTAGTGAAAACCGTTCATGCAACCACCGACACAATCGGCATCGCGCCGATCGGCCCCCCAACCTCGTGAGCATCACAGCGCGATGATGGCGCCACGCATCCTAAAGCGGCGTTAACGAACGATCGGGAAATAGGCGTTGCGCGTTCTGCTCTCGGTCAGGACGCAGCAGCCAAAGCGGTCTTCAACGCGGCGAGATCGGGCGGCAGTGGGCTGTCGAACACCATAGCTTCCCCCGAGAGCGGATGCTCAAAGCCGAGCGTGCGGGCGTGCAGCGCCTGGCGATTGAGCGCTGACAGCGCACTCCGCGCTTGATCGCCCAGCAGCGCAGCACTCGCGGCATGCCCTGCGCCATACGTGGCATCACCAAGTAGCGGATGCCCTATGTGCGCCATATGCACCCGGATCTGATGCGTCCGTCCGGTCTCGAGCACGCATTGCACATGGGCCACGGCACCCGCCCGCGTCGCGGTATCGAACGTCGCAACCGTCGCATATCGTGTCACTGCCTCCCGCGCATCCGGCCTGGAAGAAAATTGTGCCCGCGGGACCACGGCCATTTTCGTCCGGTTGCCCTGTGCCCGCCCAAGCAGTGCATCAACGCGGCCCGTCGGTCGCTCCGGCGTCCCCCAGACAAACGCATCATAAGTGCGTGACATACGCCCGTCCTTGCCGTGCGCTGCAAACTGCGCGGCGAGGCCGGCATGCGCACGGTCCGTCTTGGCGACCACCATGACACCGGAAGTATCCTTGTCGAGCCGATGCACAATGCCCGGCCGCTTGACGCCACCAATCCCAGAAAGACTGTCTCCGCAGTGCGCGATCAATGCGTTGACCAGCGTACCCGTCCAGTTCCCAGCCGCCGGGTGCACGACGAGGCCGGCCGGTTTGTTCACCACGATCAGATGCGCATCTTCATAAAGCGTGTCGAGCGGAATGGCTTCGCCGAGCGGAACCGCAGACACGGCCGGAGGCACGTCGACCTCGAACGTGTCGCCTGCCGCGACACGCCGGTTTGGCGCGTCAACAACGACACCGGCGTGACGAACCCGGCCATCCTTGATAAGCGCTTTCACACGTGCGCGGCTCAACGCCCCCAGATGATCGGCAAGGACACGATCCAACCGCCCACCGGCCTCCTCCGCGCGCGCTGTAATGCGATGCTGACCAGGCTCCATCTGAACTGCTGACCGTAACAAAATGGACGGGGACGTTTATCGCCATGACTGCCGACACTGCGGGCAAACACAACGAGAGCGGACACGCCTCAGATATCAGTGACGACACGTCCGGCGCCATAGCTGATCCCGATAGCATGGAACACCCGCCGTTCATGAGCCCGGAGGCCACCCGCAAGCTGACCGTCGCCGTTGTCGTGATGGGCATCATCCTCGTGCTCGGCTTTGCCGCACTCATCGCCGGATTGATCTATCGCTCCGCAGACTTGGCGCAGGGCTCGCGCAAGCACACCGTGCCGAACGTCCTGTCAACGTCACCGGCCACCGGCAGCGCGGGAACGCGCAGTTCGCAATTTTACCGCAACGCCGTCCCTGGGATTCCCCATACGGATATCCCCGTGCCGCCCGGCGCCCGGATCACGCACGTCGCAGCTGAAGGCCCGCGCGCCACGCTCACCGTCTCGCATGCAGGCGGCACCAGCCTGCTGATCGTCAACACACAGAGTGGGGAAATCCTCCGCACGTTCGGCTTTGCATCGCCAGCGAAACCTGCAGGCGATTGAGCGCTCCTCACACGCTCGCGACCGAGCCGCCCACGGGAAAAACAATGTCGAAGCGCTTGCGAATGTCGCGCTCTGCCTCCGCGTCGAGGTACGCGGGCCAGTGCGTTGCGAGAACCTCCCGTGCTCTGGCGTTGGCCCGTTGCCAGGCGTCCTCGGCTCCATTTTCAGCCCACGTGCGCGGATCATCGCGATCTGCCAGTTCTGGATAAAAATAGTCGCGCTGCATGGCTGCCATCGTATGGGCCCCGCCAAGAAAATGTCCCTCTCCCAACACGGCCTCACAGATCGCGTCGTAGCCCAGTGTCTCGGATGTCACCTCGATCCCCCGGATCGCACGGTAAACATGGCTGAGCATCTCATCATCGAGGACAAACGCCTCAAAGCTTGCGCCAAGAAGGCTCGCGGTCATACCCGAGCTTTCATAAATCATGTTGCCACCAGCCAACCCGGCCGCGAGCGCGGTCATCGCTTTTTCCGCTCCCATCTGCGCATCGATGGCCTTGGCGTCCGACATCGAACACGCGACGCCTGAAGGCAGACTGAGTGCATTGGAAACCTGCGCCGATGCCGCATTCATCACCGCGATTTCTCCACCACCCCCCGCAAACGCCCCGGTCCGCAGATCAATCACCAGTGGCCAGTTGGAAAATATAATCGGATAGCCCGGCGCATAGACATGCACCATCACGAGCGCCGCGAGCGTCTCGGCAAGTGATTGCGCAAGAAAACCGGCAGGTGTCGCTGGCGCCGTCGCACCCGATTGTGCTGCCGTGATGCACGAGATCGGCACGCCGTGTTCAATGCAGGCCATCGTGACGTCAACCGCGTCTTCGCCAAACCGCATCGGTGAAATGATGGGAGAAATATGCGCCTTGCAGAACGGCGTCTCGCGGAAGGCGCCATGCCCGCCGAGCGCGATATCAAACATCTCGATGATTGGTGCCACGTTCTCCGCAAGAGTGAAGGCGGTACCGACGGGCTTCGTCGTCCCCTTCAGAAGGGCAAACGCCGTGTTAAGATCGAGCGCATCAACATCAGGCACATCCGTCGCAATACAGCAGCGTGTGAACCAGCTCACATTGGTCAGCGTGTCGATGAGCCGGGTAAAGTCACCGAGATCCTGCAGGGTCGAGGGACGATAACGATGGGTGTCCAAATCGAGCGTCTGGACCGCCGCACCGCCCGTCCCATAGTGCACGGCATCATCACCAAGCGTGAACGAGCGTGCCGGATCACGCCCGTGAAACGTGATGGTGCGCGCCGCGCTGTCGATCGCCCGCTGCACCAGTGCCTCCGGCACCTGCAGACGCCCAGCTGCTGTCATCGTGGCGCCATGAGCGATGCACTGTCGGGCAAGCGCTGCCGGCACCTCGCCCATCCCCAGCTCGGACAGCAAACGGAACGCCGTGGCGATAATTGCGGCAACGTCATCCGCGCTGAGCGGGCAGTAAGCTCCGCCGGATTGTCCGGGGGGCGCCGGATTGATCGTCGTCTCTCCAGCCGCATGGGCCGTGACCCGCGCCGCGCGCCCGCCGCCGGCCCTGCGCCGTGCCCGTCCTGCGACCTCGCCCATCCCGCCTCCGCCCATGCCAATGCATCCGCTACGACAACCGACCGCATGATCACGCTATCAGGTTTCGCAAAGTGCGCACATAAACTCGGCATCGCGCACACGCGCGCCCAGCCGAAAAAATGCTATCGCGAACCTCAAACAAACCTGTCGGCTTTCGCGCGAGCTGGACAGTGATTTCAAGAGAGGAGAGCAATCGATGAGCACAGATCAGGATGAGCCATCCCCCGCGGATCGGCCTGCAAACAAGGCTCGACAGGCCGCCTGGTTCTTCGCGTTCTGGCTCGCCGGTATCCTTGCCGTCACCGCTCTCGGCCTCGCCCTGTCGCGCATCAGCGAGACCTGGTTCGCGACGTAAGCGCACCAGGCCCTCAGTCCTGTTTCATGAACCCGGAAAGCACCGCCAGCAAAAGCCCGCTCAGCACCCAACCGAGGATCACTTGCGTCCAGTAGATCGCCCGCAGAAACCAACTTGGCGTTGTCCACGTGTTACGACCGAATGTCAGCTCGAAGCGTTGCTGCGGCGACCGACCAACCATCTCAACGTCATGCAGGTCCACAACACTCCAGTCATCTTCCATCCCAAGGCTGACGATTGGGACCATCACATCGAGCGCGTAGATTCGGGCATCGAAAGCCGAGTGCTCCCGAGGCAAATCCTTGCACCGTGTCCACGACACGCTGCATGACTGCTGCAGATCAGGATTGGTGAACACCACCGCATCGGCGGGCGCGATCAGCCCCTGCTCTTCTGCAGCCGAATAGACCACGGCACCCAGCCCCCAGAGCAGCGCCACCATCACGAGCAACCGCTTGAAGGCGTAGCCGTAGCCTGCGAGCGCACCATAGAAGAACCGTTCCAACTGGGCCGCGATCGCCTGTCCGGAACGCTTTCCCCACTCCCGCCGAACCGTCGCCTTGCGCTCTGCAGACTGTCGCAACTTTGCGATCTCCCGCGCGTCCCGTGCATGCCCCATGCTGCGCAGGACTGTCGCGAGCTGCTCATAAGGTTGCGGGCGAAAGTCGTTGAACCTTGCATCATCGCCCTGACGCTCGAGCCATAAACGCCTCAACTTCCAATTCGCCATCTTCGCACGGCCAAAGCTCCCGTAGGTAAAGCCATCAAGGCCAAGATTGAGCCTAAGCGCCTTGCCCTGTGCGTCAAACACAGTCTTTGAATGCTCGCCGCCAGGCCAAGACTTCGGATCATCGATCAAGATGTGCGCATAGGCGTTCGACAGATCGAGTGAACCATTAATGGTGACGTGTTGGTCATTTGGAGGGATCGCCGGCCCGAGCCACAAAAAGTTTCCGATCCTTGCTCCGGCCAACGTCAGCGCATTCTGAGAAGTCCGGCGGGATTGTGAGCCTTTCTCGCGCGGAAACTCATACAGGTTTGAGATCGTCGCACCAATTAACACGACATCTGAACCAAAGTTCGCACCGCGAAGATCTACCCGCCCATGCGCGTCAAAACCGCTGGACAAAAACAGATGTCCACCAACATGCATCCCCTCCCCGAACAGCGAATTTGCTGACCCGTCGCTCGAAGCATTAACAACAGACGCGCCAGACAGACTGAGCTGCCTCTCAATACGGGCGCCACTCAAGTCAACGCCACCACGCGCCACAAATCCAGGCGTCAGCGTTGCGTTGCCACCAACCTTCACACCCGCCATTCGCAGAGCGACTGTATCAAGTCCTTCCTCTCCATTATTAATTTTCAGATGAGAAAAGAACAACGATCCATCAACCCGCAATCCGCTTGCAACGAATCCACCCTCGATACCGACATCAGACACAATGTTCAAGTCACGACCAATATGCGCATTGTACAAACTTAGCGCAACTGACGACATCATCTCATTACGGTTTCTGAATTTACAATCCGAAATTCCAAAATTTTCTCGCACCTCCGAAGACGAAAAGTCCACAAAGCCTCGAAAATCACATCTGTCAGAAATATATACGCTGCTCTGAATGAGCATTCCAACACAGCGAAGCGCGATCGGCCCGGTCTGGCTTTCAGCGCCCAGAAAACGTGAGCCATTGATTTGAAGTTCACTGCCGACTTTGCCACCAGAAAAAGATACAATTCCATCAAATTCGCACTGACCAGCAATACTCAATATTGAACCGACGTCAACCATTTCGCAAAGAAAGACGTTGCGGGCTTCACCTTGAAAGCGCGAAGTCATCCGCGAGGAGCTTACAATAAACTGGCTACCTGTCTTGACATTGCGAAAGGCAGTATCTCCAATCACAACATTATTCGGACCAAACCGAAATATGCTGTTCACCGTCATGTCTTGACCGTCAATCGCAAGCCCCATTTGGCTGAATGATCGATTGTGCAGGGTTGTATTCTCGATGACGAAATCTTTTCCAACTTCGAGATTGATCAAACGGGTGCCGCCATTGACCCGCGTCTGGTTGACAAAGTAAAAGCTTCCGTGCACCTCAGCACCGAGCAAATTGACCGCAACTTGAGTACAGCCATCGTTTTGTGAATTAAACACACTCTTTGAGACGCCGAAATCGCCAAGAATGTTAGCGCCGGCAAGGTTGAAAACTCCTTCAAAAAGACAGTTATCCTTTATTGCAAGGTCGCTTTCAATTCGTGTATTTTCGAATGAAACAGCAGAACCATTTGAGGAATTTACGCGTGTTGACTCGAATAGGCCGAGTCGAGATAGGCGCGAAGAGGTTATGTAGATGCCAGATTGTATCTTCGATCTGATTGTGCCGAAGCCGCCATTGATGACTGACGAGTTGGCGAGCAAGCCCGCGGACTTCTGTTCGCCTGCCCCACCATCGTCCGCGCGAAACACGCACTCATAGAGCGCGAGGATACCCCCAATTCGCGATCCAAAAAAATCCGCATACGCGAAGATGCGAGATCCGGTCCCGAAGTAGACATCTCCATCGATACCAGCATTCTGGCACGTGATCGCGCGTGCGTTATCGTCTCCGAGGCGTGGATGAACCTGAGCGCCTTCCAGATCGAAGGACGAACTGATGCTCACTTGGTCCAGGTTCACGCCATCCCGCACCGTCGCCTGCTTCAGCGACAGCGGGCCGAAAATCTTGGTCCCCCGCCCGTCGAGCTTGGCGAGTTCGCTCCCTTTCAGCGACAGGGATGCAATCTCTGCATGGTCAACGGACACGTTGCCGTCGATGTGACAGTGGCGGAATTGGAGCGCGCCGATGTTGCGCCCATGCTCAAGCACGATATCGCCGTCAATCCAGGCGCCCACAAGCGTCAGGCGTTCCACCCGGGGTATAGTCGCGTCGATGCCGAGGATCAGGAAGCGAACAAACGTCCCGCGGACGATGACGGGCGTCTTGTCCTTCCAGGCCGTCTTCTTGAGATCTTCCTCAGTCAGCGCGCTCTGATCGTCCCGCGTCTCCGGCTTGGTCCGCCGCAATCGGCACGGCAATCCCATCATCACACTGTGGAGCAGGCGCTCTTCCGCGAGATGCAGGCCGCTCTCCGTGTCCTGATTGCAAAAGTCCCCGAGCCACATCCCGAACCCGAGCCCGGCCGGGCGGTCACCTGTGTCACGCTCTGCCTTGCGGGCGCTCAGGTTCTGTCGACAAACGGCAAGCATGCTGCGACGCGTATCGAGATCGATCTCGGGGACGATGTCGTCGCTATCGTCGTCTTCCGGCGGCGTGATTTCGATCCGCTCAACATCCATGTCGGAGAACGGCCCGAAGTCCTCGATCTCAACGGCGTCAGTAGTAGCGATCAACGGTGGAGAGGCCGCGTCTGCTGGAGCAGCTGTTTCAGGTGCGCTCAGCGGGTGGTCGGCGGATGAGGACATGAAGAAACACCATCGGTTGTACACACACGATAGTGAGTATGCCGCCTAGGACATCGACAATGGCAAGCGAAGCCGGTGATGAGGATAAAGATGAAGAGGCCGCGTGGCGGCGCCACACCACATGGGACGGGCCGTCACGGTTTTCGATCCGCCGCTGTAGCCGGACCAGGCCAACGGGTTGGCGAGCCTCAGTACGCCTTCACTTCACCGGTATGGCCCCACAGGCGGAACACACCAAAGACGATGCCAAGGCCGCTCAGCACGCCGGCGAATGTCACCATCAGCATGGAGAGAAAATCCTCGATCGGCACCGTCTGCACGAGACCGATGTCATCAAGCGGCACCTCGAAAGGATAGCTGACACCCATCGCTTGCCCGACCACATTGGCAAAAGCTCCAGCGATGCACAGGATCGGAAAAAACGACCACACCAACAAGACGTTGTTGATCGCGTAGCGCAAAATGCGCGTGCCGATGTACGCCAGTATAAAGACGACAGCATACGTCAGGGCATCGAGCCCGAGCATGGCGCCGAGAAGACTGAACAGATAATACATGGCCGAATGACGCACCGAAAATGCACCCGGCTAAGACGTATCGGTCAAACTCGAAACAAACCGTTAAGACTCGCAAGCGCCACGGCGGTGCTTTCGCCCTCACCGCCGGGACCACCCTGCGACATCTCCCCCGACAGCGGTGCCGGATGTTGCATTGCAATACAAAACGGTCGGGCCTAATCCTGCGCGATGAACCGGGGTGCGGCAATTCTGTCGCGGCCGTGGCCCGATCGGCCCCGCAAAAAGACCACCAAGAGGACGAACGCCATGAGCACCGCAACCGCTGCATCTGACGCCCCGGCCCCGGGCGTCAAAGACCTTTACGAAATTGGCGAAGTCCCACCGCTCGGCCACGTTCCTAAGAATATGTACGCGTGGTGCATCCGCAAGGAGCGCCATAGCGAACCGGAAAGCGCCATGCAGGTTGAGGTCGTCCCAACATGGGAACTCGACAGCCACGAAGTGCTGGTCCTCGTCATGGCCGCGGGCGTGAACTACAACGGCGTCTGGGCCTCACTCGGCCAGCCGATCTCCACCCTCGAAGGGCACTCGAGCCCGCATCATATCGCCGGCTCCGATGCATCCGGCATCGTCTACGCCGTCGGCCGGAAGGTGAAAAACTGGAAGGTCGGCGATGAAGTCGTCATCCATTGCAATCAGGACGACGGCGACGACGAAGAGTGCAACGGCGGCGACCCGATGTTTTCGCAGACCCAGCGGATCTGGGGCTACGAGACGCCGGATGGCTCATTCGCCCAGTTCTGCCGCGCACAGGCTCAGCAACTCATGCCGCGCCCCAAGCATCTGACTTGGGAAGAGGCCGCCTGCTACACGCTCACACTAGCCACCGCCTACCGCATGCTGTTCGGCCATCGCCCGCATGTCCTGCGACCGGGCCACAACGTCCTCGTCTGGGGGGCTTCCGGCGGGCTAGGATCGTTCGCTGTGCAGCTCTGCGCGACAGCCGGCGCAAACGCAATTGGCGTGATCTCAGGTGAAGACAAACGCGATTTCGTCATGCAGCTTGGCGCCAAGGGCGTTATCAACCGCAAAGACTTTGACTGCTGGGGCGAGTTGCCGGAAGTCGGCTCGGACGCATACGCCGCTTGGTTCAAAGAAGCGCGCAAATTCGGCAAGGCGATCTGGGACATCACCGGCAAAGGCGTAAACGTCGATTGCGTCTTCGAGCACCCCGGCGAGGCCACCTTCCCGATCTCCACGTTCGTTTGCAAACGCGGCGGCATGGTCGTGATCTGTGCCGGAACAACCGGCTACAAACTGACGATGGACGCGCGTTATGTCTGGATGCACCAGAAACGCGTGCAGGGCTCGCACTTCGCCCACCTCAAGCAGGCCAGCGAGGCAAACCGCCTCGTCATCGAGCGCCGGATCGATCCGTGCATGTCGGAAGTTTTCCCGTGGGATCAGATCCCGCAGGCCCATACCCGGATGATGAACAACGAGCACCTGCCAGGCAACATGGCCGTGCTCGTCACGGCGCAAAAGCCCGGCCTGCGCACCGTTGAAGAAGTCGAAGAGAACCAGCCTTCGGCGTGATCTGGCGGCGAACGCCGAAGCGCCCGGACGCCTACATATCGCGCGGCTTCGAGTAGAAGCGGACCCCGCCAATCGCGAGGTCCGCTTCAAACGCTCGGCCGATTGCGACCAGACCGATCCGCCGCAACCGCGCAAGATTGAGCGGAGCCACTGTGCGGTGCGGCGTGAAATCGTCAAACGCCAACTCGTGCGTGGTCCAGGCGGCGGGCGCGACAAACGTCTGGCGATAGGATTGCCAGGGCCGCGTCAGATCGTGGGTGCGCAGGTGGATGTTGTACGTCTCGCCATTGCCGAGAACATCGAGCGCGATCCCCGTAAAATCGCGTGCGTCAAAATCCCCGCCGTCAGGCGCGAGATCCAGCGCCATCTGGATGAACCCGCCATTATTCTCGAGCATCACGGGCCCGCGCATCCGCAGAGCCGGGCGGCCCGCAACCGACCCGCGCTCAAGCGTCCCACGCGAAACACCGCCCATCACCTGGTCGGTAACAAGCTGCCAGGATCGCCCACGACGTGCCGCTCCCCGAACTTCAACTCCATCATCGATCACCATCCCGCCCCTCGTGCGTGAACTGAGAGCAACGCTGTTCGCGGCCACTGCCCGCCGTGACGTGAGACTCACGACGGCGCCCCAACACCCAACAAGCATGTCACGACGCGTCAGCACAGCGATGTAACCTCCAATAATGCGGCGGACGGACTTCGCTCCGGATCTAGCGCCACATTGATCCAACGCTCGCCAATTTTTGCGTTACGATAGGACGAAACGCGCTTCGCATAAGGCGATCCCCTGCGTGCGCGTAAGAAAGGCGAGCAAGCGAGGTTCTATAGTGTCCCTTCATCCCCAGGCGGTCTCCGAAGAGACTGCGCCGAAAGCGGTCCAGTGCAAAACCGTGGTTTCGCAATCTCGACCGTTCTATCGGGTCGCACCGGCCTTCGTCATTGTCGCCGCAGCTGCAGCCTTTTCACCGACGTCTGCAAATGCAGCAGAACGCGTCCCAAGCGCCACCTCACATCAGGCTCCGATAGGAGCGCGAATTATCGTTGCACAAGCGGCCCTAAGCCCGCAGCAAGTCCGAAATCGTCTTCGCGGTAACGGCTATCGCGACATCCGTTTCACGGATCGGACGCTGCCGCGCTACGTCGCGGAGGCCTGCCAGCGAGGGCGGAGATTCCGCCTTGTCATCAACCGCCGCGGACAGGTCCGTGACCGCAGCCGCATCGGCCGCTGTGACGTGGCGTCGACGGGCAACAATGTGAACCGGCCGGACGGCGCCGTACCGCTGCGGCAGATCCGTGATCGTCTCCGCAATGGTGGTTACCGCAATATTCGTTTCACGGACCGTCAGCTCCCGCGCTATGTCGCCGAAGCCTGCCTGCAGGGACGAAAATTCCGCCTTGTGCTCAACCGCCGCGGGCAAGTTCGGGACCGCAGCCGGATCGGCCGCTGTGATACGCCCAACGCTGGCGGCGGTCAGACGGCTGCGCTCGGCGATATTCGCGATCGCCTGCGCCGCAACGGTTGGAGTGCGATCCGCTTCACGGACCGGAGCCTGCCACGCTACGTCGCCGAAGCCTGCCGCCGCGGCAACCGCTTCCGCATCGAGCTGAACCGCCGAGGCAACATCCGCTTCCGTCAGCGCATCGGACGCTGCCGCGGGGCCGAGCCAGTTCAGCAGGCATCACTCAATCCGCGCGATGTGCGCCGCATTCTGCGCGCGCGCGGGTTCAACCGGATCCGCTTCACAGATCGCAGGCTCCCGCGCTATCAGGCGGAGGCTTGTAAGCGGGACCGCCGTTTCGAGCTCACGATCAACCGCTTTGGCCAGATCACCGATCGTCGGCGTCGTGGGCGCTGCCGGTCGGACGACCGTGCTGAGCGCGTCTCCCTGCCTGAAATTCGCGATCTCCTGAAAGCGCGCCGGTACTACCGCATCCGCTTTACGGATCGTGAACTTCCCGGCTACGCGGCGCGCGCATGTCGCAATCGCAACGAGTTTGCACTGCGCATCAATCGCTTCGGTGAGGTTCGCAGCCGTCGTCAGGTCGGTTCGTGCGTCGCACCTGAACGCGGGTTCTTCACGGAACCACGCATCCGTCGCCGGTTCGACATCAACCTCTTGCGTCGTCAGGAGCGGATTTACGCCGACGACTGTCAGGATTACTTCGAGGATCTGCTCGCCGACAACACGATCAACTTCTCTGTTGCGAGTGCCCAGATCGAAGAAGACAGCTTCGATCTTCTCGAGAAACTCGCCTTCGTCGCCAGCCGTTGCCCGGTACAACGATCGACATCGCCGGCCACACCGACAGTGACGGCTCGCGCGCAAGCAATCAGCGCCTGAGTGAACGCCGCGCGCTCTCAGTCGTCCGCTTCCTGCAGCGCAATGATGTGCCGGGCTCACGCGTTCGCGCCATCGGCTTCGGTGAGGAACGTCCCATCGCGTCGAACGAAACGGCAAGCGGCCGCCGCGCCAACCGCCGGATTGAGTTCGTCGTGAACTGGGACGAAGGCTGAACGCCAGCGGTAATTACCCGCAAACAGCACCAACCAGAGAAACGGCGGTGCGGATTAATCTCCGCGCCGCTGTTTTGTGTTTCGCGGCCAGAGAGTTCAGGCCCAGTCGACGGCCCGCAATGCCGCAAGGTCCAGAGGCCTGGTGAACATCGCGAGATAACCATCCGCGTCACGCGGCCATTCATCACTCGGACGATCGCAATAAAGCTCCACACCATTACCATCAGGATCGCGCAGATAGAGCGCTTCGCTGACGCCGTGATCGCTCGCTCCATCGAGCCCGATAGCGGCATCCTCGACACGACGTAACGCATCTGCCAATGCCGCGCGGTCAGGATAGAGTACGGCCAGATGAAACAGACCGGTCGTGCCCGGCGCAGGTTGCGGCCCGCCAAAGCTCTCCCACGTGTTGATCGCGACATCATGATGATATCCACCCGCGGAGAGAAACGCAGCCTCCCTGCCATATCGCTGCTTCAATCCAAACCCGAGCACGCCGCAATAAAAGCCAAGCGACCGTTCGAGATCAGCAACTTTGAGATGGACATGCCCGATCCGCACCCCCGAATGGATCGGGCGAGGCGTGAGCTCAGGCTCACGTGTCGCGATACGCGTCGTCGCATCAGGCATAATTTTCATCCTTTGCCAAACAACTCTTGAAGCGTCAGGCCTCACGCGCCAGCGCCACAGTGCAGAACGCCCGAAATCCCCACCCGCAGTTGACCGTTCGGAGAAAAATCCACAAACGTATCAAGATCTCCGGCACCCTTGGTGGAGACAACGGCGACGCGCTTGTGGCCGCGGCAATCGCCGGGCAGGGCATCGTCCATCAACCAGAGTATCTGGTAGCGCAAGCCGTAGCGACCGGTGATCCGGTGCAGATCATCTTCGATCATGCACTGATCCGCCTGGAGAGAATTCTGGCAGGCTAGCCCGAGCAACGCCGCCCACCCGCCAAGGTCCGCGCGACCATCGCCCTCTTTACAAAAACGTTTCGCGAGATCAATCAGATCCCAACAGATCACACGTCACGACGGAGATTTATTCTTCACGTCCGGCGCTGCTTGAGCGACCGACCGCGCTGCCTGGGCGTAGGCTCTGGATCGCCGAGCTGCGCGTGGTCACGGTTTCGAATGCGGACGTCAGACCATCGCGATCCTGCGCGCCACTAATGCCGGCCCAAAGCTGGGGCTTAATTTTCGTATACGGCGGACAGGGACCCTTCGCCCGCAGCTTGCGTGCGCCACCGCGAAATTTCGCGTTCACCAAATAGCGCCGCGCGCAGACATCCACTTTCGGCACTTGGCGTGTCAGTTCAAAATGCTCGTAGCCGGGCTTCAGCTGAGCCCAGAAGCCCGCCCATCGGTGATTGCGGTACTTTTGGAAGTTTTCATCCGTCATACGGAATGGGAAAGCGTGAACGTGAAACTGTTCCTGCCCGCCGCCAAGCGCATCACGCACCAGCGCATAAAGCTCTTCGATCAGCGCATCAGTCATCGCGTAACAGCCGGCGGACGTGCAATCCCCATGCACCATCAGATAATTTCCGGTGTACCCGTGAGACGTGTCGAACCGGTTGGGAAACCCAAGATTGAAGGCGAGATGATATTTGCTGTTCGGATTCAGCTGACCGCGCCCAACAGTGTAAAATCCTTCGGGGCTCTGCCGGTCACCCTGCTTCAGTTTTGGCCCCAGCGCGCCTGAGTAGTTGCAGATCGGATAAGTCTTGAAGTGATAATAACGCCCGTCGGTCCGTTGCTTCCAGACCTCAAGCTCAGCCTCTTTCTTGAAGATGCGGATGAAAATCGGATCGGACTGGCGCATGTCCTTCTTCGCCATGAGCCGCATCGCTTCTTTCGGCACTGGCTTCATGTGCGGGGGGATGCCCTGCGCGCAGCCGGTGATCAGAACAGCCGAGACCAGAGAGATTGCGACCACGCGCAACCGGCGCGAAACGCGATCCCGTCTTGTGGCTGTGGTCGACGTGGCCGTCATGTCTGCCCCACCACCGCAGTGCGGCAGCTCCCGATACGCACAACTGAGCTGTGCGAGAATCACGACGCGACGGTAAATATCGCGTTAACGCGACCTGACCAATGCACATCGCGCGCGCTGTGGGCAGATCACGATCAACAGTGTGAGATCACTTGAGCGCGGCAACACAAGGGCAGCAAAGTGCTCGCTACGGCTACAACGATCGTCCGATCGCCATGAATTTCTCATGTCGCTGATCGCGGATTTCTGCGCCGCTCATGTCGTCGAACATCGCAAGCATTTCCTCGATCTTGTCCCCAGCATCTCGCATAGCGTCCTGCGGCGCGCGATGGGCCCCCCCCACAGGCTCGGCGACCACCGCATCAATAACGCCAAGCGCGAGGAGATCCTGCGCCGTGATCTTCATGTTGGTCGCTGCATCAATGGCGCGCTCGCTATCGCGCCAGAGAATGGATGCCGCCGCTTCCGGTGACGCAACGGTGTAGATCGCATGTTCCAGCATCAGCACCTTGTTGGCGGTCGCGATCGCAACGGCACCGCCAGACCCGCCTTCACCGATCACAAGTGTTATGACGGGGACTGAGAGCCCAAGGCAGCAATCAGTTGACCGGGCGATCGCCTCGGATTGGCCACGCTCCTCAGCGCCTATGCCAGGGTAGGCTCCCGCGGTATCCACCAGTGTGATGACGGGTAACCCGAACTTTTCGGCCATCTCCATCAGCCGAACCGACTTGCGATACCCCTCCGGCCGCGCCATCCCGAAATTATGTTTGACCCGGGTCTTGGTGTCTGAGCCCTTTTCGTGGCCGATCACCATGACGGAGCGACCGCGGAACCGCGTTGGCCCGCCGAGAATCGCGCAGTCCTCCGCGAAATAGCGATCCCCCGCGAGTGGCGTAAAATCCTCGAACAGCGCCTTAACGTAATCGCTGAAGTGCGGGCGCTCCTCATGCCGCGCGACCCGCGTTTTCTGCCAGGGCGTCAGTTTGGAATACGTTGTCTCCAACGCTTTGCGCGCCTTGGCTTCAAGCGCCGCAATCTCATCGGCAACGGAGACCGTCTCGTCTGTTTCGGCAAGCGTGCGCAGCTCGGAGACCTGACGCTCAAGCTCCGCGACCGGCTTTTCAAAATCGAGATACGTGCGCATCGAGGCTGGCCTTGAGGCAAAGCGTTGAAGATAGGGTCTGTCCGGCATGTGCGGGCCGGACGCGCGGCTGTCAAGAAGCCGCACCCATCGGTCTTAAGGTCAACGTAGCCCGGCGGACCTCAGAACGTCCCCTCGTCAGCTGCGGAATTTCCGCTCGCAGCCTGGTCGCGCGAAGGGTCTGCCTCGTGCGTCGGACCAACGCTGTGCTTGGCGAGCGGATGGTGCTCGAACACGACGCTTTTCAGCCGTTCCTCCAGCACATGCGTATAGATCTGCGTCGTCGAGATATCGGCGTGGCCAAGAAGCTGCTGCACGGCGCGCAGGTCGGCCCCGCGATCCAGCAGATGGCTGGCGAACGCATGGCGCAGCACATGCGGCGACACCTTTTCCGGCATCAACCCGGCGAGGTGAGCAAGTTCCTTGAGTTCCTGGCTCAGCCGCTGGCGCGTCAGATGCCCCAGCCGCCCGCGTGATGGAAACAACCACGGCGTGTCCTGCCGACGATCTCCCGTCACCTCACGTTCCACATCGAGGTAGAGCCGGATCGCCTCGCGCGCCGGCTTATGGAGCGGCACCAGCCGTTCGCGACCGCCTTTGCCTTTGATCGGCAGCGTGAAGTCATCGCCACTGAGTGCAATCCGTTGCAGCGAGACCAGCTCCGTAACCCGCAATCCCGTGGCATAAAGCACTTCCAGCAGACAATAGAGACGCACGGCCTGAAGCTTC
>JBCBXF010000270.1:0-3464 GCA_039816705.1 Pseudomonadota bacterium
GCATTCTATGTTGCCGGTTGACCCGGCATTCTATGTTGCCGGTTGACCCGGCATTCTATGTTGCCGGTTGACCCGGCGGGGGCACTGGATACAGTCCGCCCGCCTTTCCGCACCGCCAGACAACGAGCGAACACGTGACCAAAGATGACGTGCTGAATGCCCTGACGCGGGTCAAGGGACCGGATCTCGACGGGAACATTGTCGAGCTTGGCCTTGTCTCGGAAATCGTGCTGGCGAACCAGAAGGTCTATTTCTCGATCGAGGTGCCGCCAGCGCGGGCGGAGGAACTCGAACCCATGCGCGCTGCTGCGCAGCAGGTGGTCGAAGAACTCGATGGCGTGGAGCACGCTGGCGTGGTGCTAACGTCGCAGGCGGAGGCCGGGCAGTCGTCGACGCGTCCCGCACCGGCCTCTTCTCCGCCGCAGGCGCAAGCAGCGCCGCCACCGGGCGCCCCGACTGGCAGGCAAGGCGGTGGTCAGCCTGGAGCACAGGGCGGCGAAAAGTCGGCCGGAGTGCCGGGTGTGAAACACATTGTGGCTGTTGCGTCCGGCAAGGGCGGGGTTGGCAAGTCGACAACTTCGGTCAACCTCGCACTGGCGTTGCAGGCCAACGGGCTGCGTGTCGGCGTGCTGGACGCAGACATCTACGGGCCCTCAATGCCGCGACTGCTGGGGATTTCAGGGCGGCCACAGCCTGCGCAAGGCAATGTGCTGAATCCGATGGAGGGTTATGGCCTGAAGGTCATGTCTATGGGTTTTCTTGTCGATGAGGGCACGCCCGTTGTCTGGCGCGGCCCGATGGTCATCTCCGCGCTCACCCAGATGCTGCGCGAAGTGGCGTGGGGTGAGCTGGACGTGCTGATTGTTGATATGCCGCCCGGTACAGGCGATGCGCAGCTTACGATGGCGCAGCAGGTACCACTCGCCGGCGCAATCATCGTCTCGACGCCGCAGGATCTCGCGCTGATCGATGCCCGAAAAGGGCTCAACATGTTCCGTCAGGTGGACGTGCCGGTGCTCGGTATCATCGAGAACATGAGCTACTTTCTCTGCCCGTCCTGTGGTGAACGTTCGAACATCTTCGGCCATGGTGGGGCGAAAAACGAAGCTGACAAGCTCGGCATCCCATTCCTTGGTGAAGTGCCCCTTCACATGGACATCCGTGAGAAGTCCGATGCGGGGCAGCCGGTTGTTGCGAGTGCGCCGGAAAGCGCCCATTCCAAGATCTACCGCGGGATCGCTTCGCAGGCGTGGAACGCGATTGCCGCCTCGGGCGCGAAAGCGGCACCTTCGATCACTATTCAATAAATCGGCGAAGCGGCGCGTTTGTCGCTGCGTCTGTTGTGGGGCGAGGGCGGGTGCCTGAGCGGTGTCGCGCTGTTCGGTTTATCTCGACCGGTGGGATGGAGTTTGACGATGGCCAAATCGGATCGCGTACTTCTTATTACCGGGGCGTCGTCCGGCATCGGTGCGGCGACGGCACGTAACGCTGTCGCGGCGGGCTGGCGGGTCGTGCTCAACGCGCGCAGCGCCGACCCACTCGAAGCACTGGTCGCCGAACTCGGTGCAGAACGCGCAGTTGCCTCTGTCGGTAGCGTTTCCAGCTGGGACGACGCGCAGGCGATGGTTGCGACCGCGCTCGAAACGTTTGGACAGGTCGACGCGGTGTTTGCGAATGCCGGACGCGGTGGCGTGCCCGGAATGTTCTCCGAAGGCGACCCGGAGGAATGGCGCGACATGATCCTCACCAACATCTATGGGTTGGCGCTGACGTTACGGGCCAGTCTTGCAGCGCTGAAAGAGAGCAAAGGGCATCTCCTGATTACGTCATCAATCGCCGGTCGTCGCCCGCTCAAGGGCTCGGTTTACGGCATGACGAAGTGGGCGGCATCGGCAATCGGCTACAATGTGCGCGCTGAACTGCAAGGCACGGGGGTGCGCGTCACGCTGATCGAGCCGGGCATGGTCGATACGCCGTTTTTTGATGACCCGAAGCCTCAGGCGCTCAAGGCGGACGATGTTGCACGCAGTGTGATGTTCGCGCTTTCCCAGCCGGAGCATGTGATGGTCAACGAATTGATGGTGGTGCCAAGCGGGCAGTCCTGGTGATGTGTGAACGATCAGGCGCGCGACGCCTGCAGGTCGGTTTCTGAGGATGGGATGATGACGAATGATACAGCGTCAGCCGCAGCATCGGCGTGGCCGACAGATCTGACCCTTAACGCAGAGAAAAATGTGCTGACGGTGAGCTTTGACGATGGGGCGAAGTTTGACCTTTCGGCGGAGTATCTGCGGGTCACGTCGCCGAGCGCCGAAGTCCAGGGCCACAGTCCCGATCAGCGCAAGACTGTGGGTGGGAAACAGGACGTGCAGATCATGCAGCTCGAGCCGACAGGCAATTATGCTGTTCGGATCACCTTTGACGACATGCATAACACCGGGCTGTTCACGTGGGCCTATCTCTATACGCTCGGTGCTGAGCAAGAGATACGCTGGCAGGCGTATCTTGAAGAGCTTGCCGACAAAGGTTTGAGCCGGGCACGTTGATCGTATTATTCTCTGCTTGAGACGATTGCGCGGACCATAAATCGGAGATCCTTCGACGTTGTCGCTCGCGTTGTGTGCGTGTTGGCGAGCCCGATGGACGTTGCGGCGATCAGGCGCGCGCACCGGGTTGCGTCCGCGCGACGCATGCCGACCTCAATCAGTGCCCGCAGGATTGCACTCTCGATCCCAGTCATGAGATCGCCCACGATAGCGCGGACGACCCCGTGCCGGGCTTCAAACAATTCCTTTGCGAAAGAGGAAGCGCGGATTTCGTAGCAGAGCTTGTGTTTCCTGATCAGTGCTGACGAGATTTGCTCCTCGATCGTGTCATGCGCGGTAAACTCCGAGGTGACTTCGGCGAGGATGCGTGATGCAAAACGTCGAGCGGTTGCTTCGAACAAGCCATCCTTATGGTCGAAGTACTTGTAGATTGTGGTTTTCGACACTGGAACATTTCGCGCAACACGTTCGACGGATGTGCCTTTGTATCGCTCCTGAGCGAATAGTGCCTCGGCAGCGTCGAGGATTTTCTCTTTCGTGCGTTCGGCGGCGGAATTTATTTCGTTGGAGGTCGCCAAAAGAGAGGTTCCAAAATCTTGACACTAATGTGGACGTTGATCTACGCCATCGTTCAGAACGTTCGCGCCGGCCCAGCCGCCTACTGCGACAATATAGAATGTTCGTGTGCGTACAAGTTTTTCCGCTCTTGGAACATGTTTGACAGAAGCGCGTTGTGTCTCGGTGACACGGGGCTAGTTAGCCTGCGAACATCAATCCGAAAAACGGTCGTGCGGGATCCATGTTGTCTCGCGTGCCGTGCTCAGTTGGCCGAATAATCGGTCCGGTTTGTATGGCGATGCCTGGAAAGCACTGATGCGCATGTCTGCGAATACGAATGACGTGAAGGGTGATATATTT
>JBCBXF010000271.1:0-3434 GCA_039816705.1 Pseudomonadota bacterium
CGCCAGGCTCAGCCCCCAACAGCGCGCTCTCGCTCACCGCACCGCTGAGCAGTTCGGCTTGGTCATCGACGTCCGTGAGCGGACGAATGCGCGGCAACAACACTGCCGACGCGCCGGAACCACGCAGAAGAACCTCCTGAAATGCGCGACATGCACGACGCGTCGGCAGCAGTACGGTCCACTGCGCAAGCGGGAGTGGAGCATGTCCATTCTCCGCCGCATCGCGCCCGGGTAGAAGCCCATCTCGCAACGCATTCGCCAGAACCTGAAGAAAATCATCTCCAGCGCTTATGTTGAACACGTTGGGAGGAAAATCAGGCACCGCGGCCACCAAAGTGATCGGCTCCGCGGGCACCGACCAGCGCAGCCTCTGCTGCTGCGACGGCGTCCGGCGTCCCGACATGCATCCACAGACCATCAAGCACACAGCCGAAGGCTCGCCCGTGAGCGATGGCCCGATCCCACACCCGGTTGAGCGAGAACGCCTCAACCTTGATACCGTCGAACATACGCGGATGCGCAACCGAGACACCCGCAAAGACGTAAGCGGCCCCGTCCCCGCTCGCTCTGACAACGCGCCCATCTTCGAGCAGGTCGAAATCACCCTGGCCATCATAGCCAAGCGTGTGTGCAACAGGCGCAAGCAGAAAAACAGTATCCATGAATGCCGGATTGAACCGTGCCGCAAGCTGCCGCAAAGCACCATCGGTGTGCATGGTATCAGCCTCGCGCCAGATTGCATCCGAGTTGTGGATGAAAAATGCTTCACCGTTGAAGTGTCCGAGTGCTTTGCGCACACCTCCGCCCGTCTCAAGCCGCAACGCACGCTCGTCCGAAATAATAATCTCCGGTGCCTCGCGTCCTTCGAGATGCGCTTCCATCATGTCCGCGAGGTAGTGCACATTGACAACAGCACGTGTCACGCCTGTAGCAACCAGCCGATCAAGCACATGATCGAGCAACGCATTCCCCGCGACCTTGACCAGCGGCTTCGGCCGGTGCGCTGTCAGCGGCCCCATGCGACTGCCAAGCCCGGCACCGAGCACCATGGCTTGCGTGATTGACGCTTGCGCACCCACATTATTCTCCGCAATTACGATCGTCGACTTCAGGTCGGCGTCAACGCTTGGCGCACAACGCCCGGCACGTTGGCATCGTACCAGTCTCGGAGAAGCGCGAGGCCCTCATGCTGAAGGTTACGCTCAAGATATCCCCAGATGCGTGGTAGGTGCGCCAGATACATCGGCTTCCCGTCGCGAACGGCAAGTCGCGCAAAAATCCCGAGGATCTTCGTCGCCCGCTGCGCACCGAGGATTGCGTAAGCCCTGAGGAACGCATCCGCATCGTTGACCTGCGCCGTCTCGAGATAGCGCGACAGAAGCTCAGCCTCGAGCTGCGCGGGCACATCCCGGCGCGCGTCCTGAAGCAACGAGACCAGATCATAGGCCGCGTGCCCGCGCATCGCGTCTTGAAAGTCGATCACCCCGATACGGGCAAGCCCATCTGCGTTTCGCCGCCAGATCAGGTTCGGCGAGTGGAAATCACGCAGAACCCAGCTCTCCTGCGTTCCAAGCTGGTCGAACAGCGTCGCCCAGATCTCGCCAAACGCCCGTTTGATCGCGGTCGACGTTGCCACACCAACCGCAGTCGGCAGATACCACTGTATAAACAGCGATGCCTCGATACGGAACGCAGCCCAGTCAAACTCAGGGAGTAAAATACGTACAGGTGATCCGTCTTTGCTCGCATACTCTCGCATTGCAATCTCGCGAGGTGCGAGTTGTCCCGCAAGCGCAGCGAGCACGTCTATCGCGGCGCCGTAAAGTTCCGCTTCGCACGCACCCTCGTCTATCGCCCGCCCGAACGTGACATCTCCAAGGTCTTCGATCAGCGCAAACCCCACATCCAGATCAGCCGCAAAAACCTTCGGAACGCTAAGACCGCACGCACTCAATGCCTGCGAGATCGCAACAAATGGGGCAATATCTTCCGCAAGGTGGGCAATCGCACTGTAGGGTTTCCCATCCTCCACTGGCGGCCCATCCGGCTGACGCGGGCTATCCATCAGAATACGGTCCGGACCGGCAATGCCCCGCACGCGAGCATATCGGCGTGCCGACGCGTCACCTTGCATATAGCTGAGGCGTGCGTCCGCTCCAGCAGTACCGCGGAGAAATTCTTCCATTCGGGAAAGCCGTTCAATCCGCTCGCACCAATCACCTCCACCCTCGACCGTGATGCAGCGACGACCGTCGTCCTCAATCTCGAAATGCAACGTCACCGCATCGTCAGGTATCACAGCGCATCCGATGCGCGGCCACTCGACCAAAAGCACACCCTCGCCAAGCGCATCCTCAAGGCCGAGTTCATAAATCTCTTCAGGATCATTCAATCTATAGAGGTCTGCGTGGTGAACGATCCCGCGCGGCAGGTCATAGCGCTCAACCAGCGTAAACGTTGGCGACGGCACGGTGAGATCAGGACGGTCTGCATAAGCGCGCAGGAATGCCGTTGCGAGTGTGGTCTTCCCCGCGCCGAGATCACCTTCAAGACACAGACAATCGCCTTTGCCAACGACAAGAGCAAAAAGATCGGCGATGTGCGCAATGCGATCGAGATCGCAGCCGCGCCAGATCTTAAGCGGCATCAGTCTGGGATGAGGCATCGCGCAGAAACTCGGTCGGTACACCAGGAACATGGCCACGCGCGGCCGCACTCGCCGGGATACGCACGGTCACGGTTGTGCCGACACCCGGCTGGGATGCAAGCGCAATTTTTCCTCCATGCAGCTCGACGAGGCTCCGCACAATCGCGAGACCGAGGCCCGCACCACGGTGGCGCGTGCCCTGCGCATTGCTTTCAAATCGCTCAAACACTGTCTCGTGCATCTCCGCAGGAATGCCGACGCCATCATCGCTCACGGCAAACACCACCATTCCGCCATCACGATGGCAGGTCAGGCGGACATGCGCGCCTTCCTGGGAAAAGCCAATGGCATTGGAGAGCAGATTATACAGCACCTGCTTCATCCGGTTCGCATCCGCGAGGACATCCTCGATCCCTGGCTCGACTTCGATGTGTAGGCGGATGCCCGCGCGCTGCAGCTTTTCGTGAATGCCGGACACCGCACTCTCAATAATGTCTGCAATTGAAACCGGCTGAAGTGAGAGAGCGAAAGCGCCCGCGTCGATAGTTGCAAGATCCAGAATATCGTTGATGATCGTCTGCAGCGTGTTCGACGAAACATGAATGTCGGAGAGATATTCGCGCTGCTTCTCGTTGAGCGGGCCTATCCGGTCACTGCTCAGCAGCTCACTGAACCCGATGATGTTCGTCAGCGGCGTTCGCAGCTCGTACGACATATGGGAGACAAAATCGTTCTTGAGCCGATCTGCCGCTTCGAGCGCCTCTGTCCGCTCAATCAGCGCGCGCTC
>JBCBXF010000272.1:0-3397 GCA_039816705.1 Pseudomonadota bacterium
TGGGCGACCGCACGCGCAACATCCGCAGCACTGTTTGCCAGAAACGCCACGCGCGACATCGAGAGCGTGAGCGCCGCACCACCGTCATCGCGCGTTTCACATCCACGCCGATACGCGTCCACCTGCGCCCGCATGGCTGAGGCGTCGCCCAGGCGGACGATTATTACGCGCGGTTCGACAATCTGTTCACGGGGCCGGGACTGGTCGACGCCGGCATGACCCGACCGCTTCCGCGCACGCAGACGGCGGAGGAACTGGCAGAGAGCCTGCTGATCGCATCGCCTCAGGAGATGATCGACAAGCTGGCGGTCTATGCCGAGGCAGGCGTCGACCGCATGATCCTGAATATCAACTTCGGGATGGGACAGGCGGCGCAACTGGACTGCATCCAGCAGCTGGCGGAAGAGGTGATGCCACACTTTGTATCGTCGGCCGGGACTGCGCTTGAAGCGGCAGAGTGACGATGACGAAAACCCCGCTGCCGGAGCCGGTCGATTGTGCGTATTCAGTTGATGGTGATGGCCCTCCACTGCTGCTGATCCACGGGATCGGCGCTGCACGGGACACATGGCGGTTCATGCTGGATCAGCTCACGGCACGCTACACGGTGATCACGTACGATCTGCGCGGTCACGGAACCTCACCCGCCGGATTGGATCATCCATTCACACTCGACCATCTCGTGAGCGATCTGGAGCGGGTGCGCGTGCGGTCCGGTTTTGAGCAGGTCCACCTTGCCGGACATTCCCTAGGCGGGATGATCGGGCCGGCCTATGCCCGGCAGTTCCCCGAACGCGTGCGATCGCTCGGTCTGCTCTCTACGGCGGCTGCCCGAACGCCTCAGGACACTGCAAACGTTCTTGCAGTGGTCGCGAAGATGGAGGCTGAGGGCGTCGCCAATATTCTGCCAACGCTTGTGGATCGCTGGTACACCGACGCGTTCATCGCGGAGCACCGCGATATCGTCGACCGCCGGCTTGCGCAGGTTTGCGCTACGGACGAGGCCATCTTTCTGAACGTGTTCCGGATCTACGCGCAGACCGAGATGATCGGCTGGCTCAGCGACGTTGAGGCACCGTCACTGGTGCTGACGGGCGAGAATGACGGCGGGTGCCCGCCCCGGCTCAATGAACACATTGCCGCCACGCTGGCGAACGCGGAGCTTGTCGTCCTTCCTGATGTCAAACACTCGATCCTGCTCGAGGCGGGGCCCACTGTAGCGCGCAATATGCTAGCGTTTCTCAAGCGCTTCGCTGATGCGGCGTAACACGCGTGTGACATAACCGTGATCTACATCACAGTCTTGCACGATAGAAATGGTGGAAGACCCGGCGCTGACGTCCCACCTAAGGCGCTTATCCTCTCTCCGAACGAAAGGCCCCCGACATGACACGACGCCCCACAACATCCATGACAATGGCAGCCGCTCTCTTCGTCTCGCTGGCCTCGCCTGCTCTTGCGCCGTTCGCGACATCGTACGCCGTTGCAAAAGCACCTGCCGAGCAGCTGGCAGATGTCACCGCCGGTGCGTACTCGCTCGAGAAGAACCACGCGTTCCTCACAGTGTCTGTTGGCCACAATGGCGGAATTTCGGACTACCGGATGGACTTCAAAGATTTTGATGCGTCGATGGACTTCAATCCGTCCGATCCCAAAGCTTCATCTATCGAGATGTCAGTGAACCCACTGAGCATCGAGACGCACTATCCGGGCGACTACATGAAAGGGCACTCGCACACTGGCTTCAAGAACTGGAATGAGGACCTCGCGCGGAATGCGAAGTGGCTGAACGCGGACAAGTTTCCAAAGATGACGTTCAAATCGTCCGGCATCGAGATGACCGGGCCGAACACCGGCAAGGTGACCGGGGACCTGTCACTTCTTGGCGCGTCGAAACAAGTCACGTTCGATGTCACATTCCGCGGCGTTGCGAATGTGCCGTGGTTTGGTGATCGCGACCTGATCGGATTTGACGCGGAGACGACAATCAAGCGGTCGGACTTCGGTATGGCCGCGCTGATCCCCTCGGTGTCAGACGAGGTGACCGTGAGCTTCACCGGTGAGTTTCTCAAAGACAAGTAACCCACCGCAATCGGAGCACGCACGTGGTTACAGCATCACCCGATCTGCCGAACACACGCTATACCGCGGTCGCCATTGCCCTGCATTGGGTAATGGCGGCGCTACTGATCGGCATGGTGGTGCTCGGGAATTTCATGTTCGACGAGACGGGCAGGGAAATTTTCTGGCTCTATCAATTGCACAAGTCGATCGGCATCACGGTGCTGATCCTCACAATTGCACGGATCGTGTGGCGGCTGATGAACCCGCCGCCGCCCGATATGGTGCCCATGGCGTGGTGGGAGAGCGCGCTTAGCAAAGCGACGCACATCGGCTTTTATGGGCTGATGCTCGCGTTGCCACTGAGCGGATGGTTGCTTGTGTCAGCCGCACCGGTGCAGGTGCCCACCCTGCTCTATGACGCGGTTCGCTGGCCGCATCTGCCGGGCGTGCCCGAGCTGGCGGTGCAGACGAAAGCTCAGATTTATGCGGCGGCCTCCCAAGCGCATGAGTTGATGGGCTGGATGCTTGCCGGTCTTATCGCGCTGCATGTGGCCGGAGCGCTCAAGCATATCGTCGTTGACCACGTATCACTGCTGTCGCGGATGACGCCTGGCGGCTCGCCGGCTCGTCGCGCATCTCCGGCAAGCTACGTTGCGGCTTTCGGTGGGGCGCTGGCGGTTTTTGGTCTGGTGACGGCAGGACAGTTCGTCGGCACTACAAATACGGCGAGCGACAGTGCCTCTGTGACGGCTGGCGGCGACGCCACATCGGGTGTGGCTGACGGCATGATCTGGGTTGTGGATCAGGAGGCCTCCTCGATCGGGTTCGAAGGTGCGCTCAACGGAGAAAAATTTACCGGCACGTTCCCGCAGTGGGCGGCCGACATTCGGTTCGACCCGGACGCGCTTGATGCAGCCAAGGCCGATGTGCGGGTCGATCTCCGCGCAATCGAGACACCGACCAAGCTGCATGCCGATACACTCGCGGGACCGGAATGGTTCGATAGCGCGAAACAGCCGCGCGCGACCGTGACGGTGTCGGAGATCAAACAAGACGGCGACGGCTACACGGGCAACGCCGAGATCACGATCAAGGACAAGACCGTCTCTGTGCCGTTTCCGTTCACGCTCACCATCACCGGTGAGAGAGCGGAGATGGTTGGGTCAGCTACACTGGAGCGCAAAGCGTTCGATCTCGGGCAGGCGAGTGATCCGGGCGGTCAATGGATCACGCCAACCATCGATGTCTCAGTTCGGGTAACGGCGGCGCGCAAGAGCACGACCGGCGGAAGTTGATCTGACGTCAGCAATCAAGACTGATCGGGCGCGGCTTA
>JBCBXF010000273.1:0-3349 GCA_039816705.1 Pseudomonadota bacterium
ATTCCTGCACATAGTGACGACTGTTTCCCGGCAAAGGCGCGCAAGAATCGTCGTCGCCATCGCCGCCGCTTGGGTGAGGTCGGCGATGTCACCTTCCGTGTCGAAACGTCAGGAGTGGCAACCCGACAACTCGTTGCCGACGCCTTTGCGTTCAAGCGGGCGTGGCTTCGCAAACAGGGGCGCGTGTCGTTTGCTTTCGCTGATGATCGGATTGACGCATTCTTCGCGACGCTTGCATCGGGTCACGCCCCGCCCGGCATCACACCACACGTCTTCGTCCTCAGATGCGGTAAGACGCCCGCGGCGATCAACATCGGGTTCGTCGACGGCAACACATTGCTGATCCACGTTGCGGCCTACAACCCGGCGTTCGAGCGCTTCAGTCCAGGCTCGCTGTTGTTTGAGGACACCATCCGCTGGGCGTGCACCCAGAACTTTGAGACCTTCGACCTCATGTCACCGGGGGACGCCTACAAGCGCGACTGGACAAGCGATCACGTGACAGTCCGAGACTACGCAATCGGCATGACGCCACGCGGACGCGCTTGGGAGCATGTCTATCTCCGCAAGATCCGCCCCGCGCTCAAGCGCCTTATCGCGGGCGCACCGCAACTCGTGCGCCCGGTCAAACGACTGCTCAACCTGTAACGCAGGACACACATCGACGTAGGCTGATCGCGCTCGCGGAGAACCGCTGAACGTGATAGCGCAACGTCATGACACCCCGTCCATTCCTGCTTGCGCGGCTCCGCCAGCGCCTCTCAACCGCACCGGTTGGTGAGGATTGGCGCACACCCATCCTGATGCTCATGTGCATGGTCGTGGCGATGGAACTGTCGCATGCGACATGGTTCACATTGCTGAACAATTTCGCAGTGAACGAGGTCAACTTTACGGGGCGCGAGATCGGCATTCTCCAGTCGGTCCGCGAGATTCCGGGGTTTCTCTCCTTCGCCGCGGTGCTTCTGCTGGTTTTCATCCGCGAGCAGCGACTGGCACTCATCGCCTTGCTCTTCCTCGGGATCGGCACCAGCCTCACGGGCTTCCTGCCTTACGAGTACGCCTTTTACGCCACGACACTGATCATGTCGCTTGGCTTCCACTACTACGAGACGATGGCACAGTCGCTCGCACTGCAGTGGCTACCAAAAGAAAACGCCGCGCACGGTCTCGGCAAAATTGTGGCCGCAGCCTCAGGCGCCGCAATCGCAGCGTACACACTGGTTGGCCTGCTCAAGTGGTTTGGATTTTCGTTCCGCGACATCTACCTACTGGCCGGAATCCTGACGCTGGCGATCACACTCTGGCTGTTCGTGACATTCCCGGTCTTTCCGCAAAAGGTCGTGCAGCTCAAAACGCTAGTGGTGCGTCGCCGCTACTGGCTGTTTTACGCTCTCACCTTCATGAGTGGCGCCCGACGGCAGATCTTCATGGTCTTCGCCGGCTTCATGATGGTCGAAAAATTCGGCTATTCGGTCGAGGCGATCGCGACGCTCTTTTTCGTCAATCACGCGTTCAACATGTTTCTCGCTCCCAAGATCGGCAAACTGATCGGTCGGATCGGCGAGCGCAACGCACTGGTCATCGAGTACATCGGACTGATCGGTGTCTTCACCACCTATGCATTCGTCACCTCACCATGGCTCGCCGCAGCGCTCTATGTGATCGATCACGCCTTTTTCGCCATGGCGATTGCGATCAAGACCTACTTCCAGAAAATCGCCGACCCGCAGGACATAGCGCCAACCGCGGGTGTCGCCTTCACCATCAACCACATCGCAGCAGTCGTGCTCCCCGTCGCCCTCGGCTATGTTTGGCTCCGCGATCCGTCATCCGTCTTCCTGCTCGGTGCCGCAATGGCCGCGACATCGCTTCTGCTTTCGTTGCTGATCCCCCGTGCGCCCGTTGCCGGTCACGAGACCATCTGGAAGAAATCATCAATCGCCCCGGCCGAATAGAAGCGGGCACCTCGCGCGTGAGCCTGACTTTCACAACTGACACAGGACCAATGACAACATCGCACTCGCATGATGACATCCGCGCCCTCCCGATTTGGTGCGGTGACATAAAAATATCTCCACTTTCCGGCGGCCTCTCCAACGAAGCATATGTCGTCGAAGACACGCCTGCGGGCGGCGCCGCGGCGGAGAAATATGTCGTGCGTCTTGGTACGGATGTGCCGGTCCATCATGTCTCACGCGAGAACGAGCGCATGGCCTCAGCCGCCGCACACGCAGCCGGTTTCGCACCTGAGCTGTGTCATGCCGGAGATGGCATTCTTGTTTTCCGCTTCATCGACGGAAAAACCTATGAGATTGCGGATGTTGTCGCGAATACGCCGCAGATCATCACGCTGATCAAGCGCTTCCACACCGAGATGCCGCAACACATCTCTGGTCCCGGACGTGTGTTTTGGGTGTTCCACATCATCCGCGATTACGCCCGCACGCTGCGCGAGGCTGGATCAAGGTTCTGCGATCAGCTCGATGATTTTCTCTCCTGTTCTGCCGCGTGCGAAGCAGCTCAACCTGCAGTCAACCTCGTCTATGGCCACTCAGATCTCCTGCCTGCCAACTTCATCCACGACGGTAACCGCCTTTGGCTGATCGACTACGAGTATGCGGCGTTTTCCTCCCCGTTATTCGATCTGGCGAATCTCGCATCAAATGCCCTGTTCAGCCCCGAGCAGGATGCGGCGATGCTCGAGGCGTACTTCGGTGTGACACCTGATCATGAATTGATGCGGGCGCTGTCCGCGATGAAGTGCGCATCGCTTTTGCGAGAGGCGATGTGGAGCATGGTGTCGGAACATCACCTCGATGCACCGGGCGTGGACTACGCCGCCTACTCAGACGAGATCTTGGAGAATTTCACTAAGGAACGTGCAAGCCATGGCGCCACGTACGGCTGGAGCTGATCCGGCCGGCCGAGCCGCCGAAAACTCAACCCGTCGCCGCCCCAACATAGTGCGTTGCGACGACTGCCGGCGTGCCCCTTGGAACGTATCGATCAAACGTCAGGTCGGAAAATCCAGCCGCTGCAATATGCATCGCGATATCGCGGTTGAGGTTGCAGCCGCCCGCGAGCGGCCGCCACCACGGGTTGACGCGATCCTGCCATTGCGCCGTGCGCCGCGAACGCGCGCGCCCATGTTCGCAAAACAACAATCGCCCTCCGGGCTTCAGCAACCGTCGCGCTTCGCAAAGGGCCGCCGGAAGGTCGGGAATGGTGCAGAGTGTGTAGGTCGAAACGACCGTATCCGCGATGTCAGATGCCAGCCCCGTCGCCTCCGCACTTTCATTCCGCATATGAAACGCGATGCCCGCCGCGCGCGCACGCGCCTCCGCCC
>JBCBXF010000274.1:0-3311 GCA_039816705.1 Pseudomonadota bacterium
AAATGGAGCGTGCCGGACAACGTCGCAACGTTCGCTTGTTGAGGGAGCGCCTAGATGCAATCGGCATCCCCTACATGGCGAATGAGAGCCACATCGTCCCGGTGATGGTGGGCGACGCAAAGAAGTGCAAGTTCATCTCTGACCTGCTGCTGGAACGCTACGCGATCTACGTGCAGCCGATCAATTATCCAACGGTGCCGGAGGGGACGGAACGCCTGCGCATCACGCCGGGGCCGACGCACACACCCGGCGATCTCGATGCGCTTGTCACTGCGCTAAGTGAGCTCTGGTCGCAATGCGCTCTCAGCCGGGCCGTGGCGTGACGACGTGTTCCCTTTGTCGCCAACCACCCCGTCGTGAGACCGTCGCTTTGCAAGACAATGGGCGCGAACCGCGCTTCATGTCTCGGTCCGAGAGCTGACAAGATGCCCATCGCCAAAGCAGGTGTTGATCTGCTTGCGTGGCCGCGCGCCCTCATGTAGTTGCGTGACTAATGCGCGGTGCCTTTGGCCGCGCAGCCTCAGCCGGTATAGCTCAGTTGGTAGAGCATCTGATTTGTAATCAGAGGGTCGGGAGTTCGAGTCTCTCTGCCGGCACCACAGGTGGCGCGTTCGGAACACCACGGCACGATTGCTTGTCTCTGAAATCGTGGGGCCTGAGAGATCCGCCGCGTTGGGCGAATTCTCATGAACCCGTCGCCGGGTTATCCGTCGCTCTTCGACCAAAACCGGCCAACCTGCGCGTGCAAGCGGGGACGGTGCGCCAGCGAGCGGAGAAGGTGAGCTGCGAAGTCGCTGTATCGACCCCGCCTGCGTGCGCTCGCGGCGCATTCAAGCTCGAGAAAGGCATCGAGATTGGCGGCGGCCTTTGGGGTCAGCTTCGCCAGAGCTTCGCAGTGCGCGGCGCGAATTTGTGAGACGCTCGGCTCCGGAGATCGCTCGTGTTGGCGGACGCGCGGATGGATGGCGGAGAGTAATTCTGGACACACGGCCATGCGACCGCCGAACCGGGCAAGGCGAAGTCCGAACTCATAGTCTTCATATCGGCGAAGCGTTTCATCGTAGCGACCAACGGCATGAAACAGACTGGCATGCGCCATCATCGTCGAGCCCGGACAATACCAGCATCCCATCGCAAATGTTATGGCGTCACGCGCCTCGATAGGGATCAGGGCGCGGCGTGACCCGCGGTTTGGCGATGCATAACGGCTGGAGAGAATAAATCCCGTCGCGCAGATCGTTGTGCGAAGATCGCTGTCTGGCAGAGTGGAGAAAAAAGCGAGCTGTTTCTCAAGTTTTTGCTCCAGCCAAACGTCGTCTGAATCGAGAAATGCGATATGTGTCCCCGTAGCGGCGTCGATGCCAGCGTTGCGCGCGGCGGCCGGGCCGCCGTTGGGCTGTCGCAGAACGCGTATGTTGTGCGCGGGAGCGGCATCCGGGAGGACGAACGCCGGATCAGATCCATCGTCAACGACTATGATTTCATCACTCGGACGGGTCTGCGCGAACACCGATCGAAGTGCGATCTCGGCGCTGCGCTGATCATTGAAGACCGGAATAATAGTGGAGACCGAAATCATGTCGCGGTGCACCGTGGCGCTGAGTATCGCTGCCACTGTTGCGTGTCACAAGTCGACGGCAAACCCAAGAACTGCGGCTGCAGTTTGCAAGGTGTCGACATGACGGTGGGCACAGGTGTCCGCGAGATCGGGCGCTGCAGGCCACCTCACCAGCCGGACGCCTGACGACGATACCGCACATGGCTACGGATGCCGCTCACCAGGTCGATCGGTCGCGCCACACTGCGCGCAAAGTTCATCGCGGCCTCACGCATGCCGCCACCCGTCATTCTGCCCGCGCGGGTCACGGCCGCGTGGCTCAGCTGCCTATAGGTGCTCACAAGACCGGGCTCAGTACCATGAAGGCTGGTCTCAAGCATCGCGGCAAGTTCGAGATTGGCCGTGTGCACCCGCAGATAACTTGCCCAGTCGCCAGCCATCGTGCGGGATCCGGCACCCGCGTGATATTTGTAAACGACCTCATTGATCGCCACTCGGTCCGCGAGTACCCGCCCGGCGCGGAGCAGGAATTCACGGTCAGCGGCGAGGCCGATGTCAGCAGAAAACGGGCCGACACGGCGGAGAGCCTCTTTTCGAAAGAGGCGGGTGTTGATGGTCGGGATCGCAAACAGCACGCGTTCCGGCGTTAGCGCATTGCGGTGATTGTCACTGGTCCACGCGGGCACACTATCGCGCAGCATCTGCGCTTCGCCAGTAACCATGGCGGCACGGCCTGCCTGCGCTACGCTGCAGAGCGCCGAGACGCCGCGAGAGACTTCGTCGTCCGCGTTCAGCCAAAGAACCCAGTCACCGTGTGCCGCTGCGATTGCCTTGTTCAGACCATCGTAGAGCGAATGGTCGGACGTCGACACGAGCCGCGGCCGGGTCGGATGCGCTTCGATGCAGGCCACCGAGCCGTCGGTTGATGCACCGTCGGCGATGACGATTTCGTGAGGGATGCCTGCAAATTCGCGTGCAACCGAGTCCAGCGCTCTCGGTAAACTCGCCGCCGCGTTGCGCACGGGCATGACGATGCTGATGAAACGCGTTGCGGTGGAAACGCCCGGACTGGACTCGTGCATCGTTATCTGTATCCGGTTAATGGTCTAGTGCAGGAGGGGTTTTGGCGCAGAGTGGCGCCACGCGATCGCTCGCTGTTGATCGCAGTGCCTGAGATTAAATGCATCAGTTTGACGGGTGGGGTTTGCAGTCATGACGACAACGATGATTAGCGGGCTGCCGCTGACGATTACGCAACCAGGCACCTATGTTCTGTCAGGTGATCTGACGACAGACGGTCATGGCATCTCCGTCCAGGCCGATAACGTGGTCATTGACTTGAACGGGTACACGATCAGCGGCCCGACGGACAGCAACACCGAAACTTTCGGTGTGAGCGCGTTCGACCAGACCAATGTCACGGTCAAGAACGGATCGATCGACGGGTTCATGTACGGGATCTATCTCTCCGACATCGTCGCCAACAAGTCGTCCACCGCCGACATGACAAGCACTGGCCATGTTGTCGAAAACCTGACGATCAGCAACGCCACATTTCGCGGTGCGCGGGTCGAAGGCAACGACAACGTCATCCAGAATAACGTCATCGAGAACATCGGCGGCACGACGGTCTATGAACACGCTTATGCGTTCGGGATCGAAGTGTTCGGCGCGTCTGAGGTCCTCGACAATGAAATCATCGAAGTGCGCGGGCGTGGCGCAACAGACATTGGGGAAGGCGTTGGCATTTCCC
>JBCBXF010000275.1:0-3294 GCA_039816705.1 Pseudomonadota bacterium
ATGACCTCACGGCAGCGCAAATTCTCCTCACGCTCGGCGATACAGAAGAGCGCCGCCGATATCTGAACGCACGGACGACGATTGCGACCTTACTGGGCATGGGTGCGGTGCCTGTCGTCAACGAGAACGATACGGTGGCGACATCCGAGATCCGGTATGGCGACAACGACCGTCTTGCAGCACGGGTTGCCAGCATGATCAGCGCTGACCTTCTCGTACTGTTGAGTGATGTCGATGGGCTTTATTCCTCTCCTCCCGGAGAGGATGCCTCAGCGCAGCGCCTTGATGTGGTGGAACGCATCACACCGGAGATTGATGCAATGGCCGGGGACGCAGGCACGGCGCTTTCACGCGGCGGCATGGTGACGAAGATTGCGGCGGCGCGGATCGCAACGCAGGCCGGTGCGCACATGATTATCGCGTCGGGCAAGGTGGATCATCCCTTGCGTCGCCTGGCTGACGGCACGGCATGCACGTGGTTCCTCGCGGATGCTGATCCGGTGGCTGCGCGCAAACGCTGGATTGGTGGTGCCCTCACAGCGGAAGGACGTATTGTGATCGACGAAGGTGCGGTTGCGGCGTTGAGAGCAGGCAAGAGCTTGTTGCCGGCCGGGGTCACGCGTGTCGAAGGAACGTTTGCGCGTGGTGATCTGGTGGTCGTTGGCGATGCGTCCGGGCAGGAGATCGCACGGGGATTGACGGCCTATGACGCAGCGGATGTCGAGGCGATCCGGGGTCGAAAGAGTGGTGAGATCGAGGCTGTGCTCGGTTATGCGGGACGTGCGGCGCTGATCCATCGTGACGATCTGATGATGAAGGACCGTTAGAGACAGGCTTGCCCGTCAGCTTTTGCGGCTGAGATATTTCTCCGCAATTTCCGCCATGCGATCGCTCGAGAGGATTGGCGGGAACATCGTGATGAATTTGCCGGTCGCGTCGAGCAGGTAGATGAAATTGCCGTGCGCGAAGACGTCTTCTCCGTCGGGTGTGACGTAGACGACCTTTGCGTCAACCTGGAAGGCCCGGCGGGCCTCAACAAGCGCAGTGGGAGACCCGGTCAGCCCGAGAAGATCGGCATCGATTTTTGCGAGGGCTCGGCCCATTTGCTCCGGCGTATCGCGTTTGGGATCGACGGTGATCATGACAGGACGCGTTGCGATCCCGCGTGAGGTCAGCGCGCGGGACGCCTTGGCAATCCGCGGCAATCCCGTCGTGCAGATCGCTTCACAACTGGCATAGCCAAAAAAGAGAAAGACCGGTTTGCCGTCAAAATCGCCGGGGGTGCGCGTGCGGCCGTGTTGATCGCGGAGTTTAAAGTGGCCGCCGATGTTGAAGGGAAGTGCGGGCGCAGCGGTCGCAGACGTGCCGTCAGCGATAGTTGATTTTGGAGACGGTGCTGCTGGCGTCACCTTCGGGCTCTTGAGCGTGATTGTGCCGATAATGGCCCCGCCGATCGCGGCGAAAAGGCCGATGGCAACGCCGCGCAGCGTCGTCGCTCGCATGATCCGCTCGGCAGGCATCGCGCGGTCTACTCCAGTTCCGATTTTGCGTAGGCCTTGTCAGCCGCGGCGCCGAGGCCGAGCCAGCCGTCAGCTGCGATCTGTTTCGCGATGCGCCCGTCGCGGCGGAACCAGGCCCCTTTCTTCTTTGCGTCTTCAGGGCGGTCCTTTCGCCAGACTTTGGTGAAGCGGTTTGCCTTATTCCATTTGCCAGCCCCGGCCTTGCGGATGAGCTGGAGTTGGTAATGCTTGACCTGACCTTCACCGATCATCAGTCCGTCGACCTCAACATCCTGATTGCAATAGGGCAGCAGATCATCGACAGCGCCTGCGAAATTTGGCTGACCGTTCTTAAGAACCGGAATCAGCTTTCCGTCGGATTTGCGTACGAGGGCGAGTTGCTGCGTGCCGCCTCCGCACTGTTCCGCGCAATCGCTGCCGCTCAGTTCGCACAGGATGTCGACGACGCGCGCATCGAAGCGGGTTTTGACTTCGCCGACCAGGTTCCAGGCTTTTGCCTGGCTCTTTTTCTCTTGTGCGATGGCCGGTGAGGTTCCGAACGCTAAAGCCGTTGTAATGGAGATAAATGCGGCGAGAGCTGATGAGAAGCGGATCATTTGGCCAGCTCCTTCAATGTATTCTGGTTGATTGCGAACGGCGGAACGACGCCGAAGTCTTCGTGGTTGCGGTTGGTGATGCCTTCATTCGCCACGACTTTCTCGACCACCAGATATTTCAAACCGTCGCGTTCGTAGAGCATGCCGTCAGCGGTCAGACGATCGGACTGGACGCTCAAAAGCGTGTCGTCGGCCTTTGCGGTGCCGCGCTTTTCGAGTTTCAGGACGAGATAGACGTCTCCGGTTTCGGTAAGGAGGCCGACGGGTATGCCACCAGCTGCACACCAGAGCGCGCAAGTGTGGTGAGCTGAGCCGACAACGGCTTCTGTTCCGCCCATGACGCCGGAATAGTAGCACCACGTGTCGATCATCTCGCCGGTGACCTGGACGCGCTTCGCTTCGACGGTCGCGTGCGCCGGTGCGCTGCTCCAGAGTGTCATGGCTGTGATTGCCACAACCGCGATGATTGCGTGTCGCAAACGGTGTCTCGTCATGTTGCGCCTTTCCCGCGTCTCTATGTGTCATGTTGACTTAACATAGCTGCTGTCAAATCTAGTTCACAACTACGGGAGGCGGTGTCCATAGACATCGCGCACGTGTGCTGGCGATCACTGGGGCGTGGGAAGGCCCAGGATGGTCCGGGCTTCAGCGACGCTCGCCGGGTGGCGATGGTAGCGCGGGCAGAGATCGACGACGCGGTGCACAAGCGCGGCGTTCGACGGTGCGAGCGTTTCGCGATCAAATCGGATGTTGTCTTCGAGACCTGTTCGGCAGTGCCCGCCGCGTTCAAGCGACCACTCCGCCAGCATGATTTGTCCGCGCGCGATGCCTGCGCCTGTCCACGTCGCGTCCGGGGCCAGCCGCTTGAGCGTGTCGACATAGAAGTCGAACACGGCACGGTCGACCGGCATTGCATTCTTGACGCCCATGACGAACTGGACGTGAAGCGGGCGCGCTATCTCGCCACGCTCTGCCATAGCGACAGCGCTGAACAGCATCGACAAATCAAAAATCTCGATCTCCGGCTTCACCGTGTGACGCCTCATCTCGCTGGCCAACCAGTCAATCAGCTCCGGCGTGCTTTCATAGATGCGCGTCGGGAAATTGCAGGAGCCCGTGGCGAGTGAGGCCATATCCGGTTTGAGCGCAAGCATGCCGCCGCGCTCGCGTCCTGTGCC
>JBCBXF010000276.1:0-3292 GCA_039816705.1 Pseudomonadota bacterium
GGAGAAAAATGATAGTTTCCGCCTGCTGAATACACAAAGGCAGGTCACGTGAATCCGTTGCACGAGTGTATCGAGCATGCGGAGCGCTTCATTGTGCGTGACATGCTTCTGCGCCTGCGACGCCTGAATGTATGGAAGTGCGAGATGTGTTGTTTCGTGCAACGGATTCACGTGACCTGCCTTTGTGTATTCAGCAGGCGGAAACTATCATTTTTCTCCTCAGCGAAGTATCGAGCATGAGTATGTTGGTTAAAACGCACCCTCAATACTGGTCGCGGCAGACAAAAAAACTCCGCAGCAATCACTGCAGAGTTTTTCTTTAACGACAGAAGATTCTGATCTGCGCTGTCTTAGGTGAAGATGAAATCGCTGCTGTCGAGTGACGCAAGATCGGTGTCGTTCAGGACGAGCTGGTCGCCCCCAAAACTGAAGATCACATCGCCATTGTTTTCCGCTCCCGCGGCCTGGACTTCGGCGAATGTGTCGTAGTTGGCGCCGAGCGAAAGCGACAGGAGATCGCCATCGGAAAAATCGCGCACGGTATCAATCCCATCCCCCGTCGCGAATTGGAACGTGTCGTTGCCGACCCCGCCAATCAGGACGTCGTTCCCACCTGCACCCGCGAGTGTATCGTCGCCCTGCATTCCGTAGAGGTAATTGCGTCCGTCATCGCCGTAAGCGGTATCGTTGCCGACACCGAGAATGAGCCCTTCGATCTGAATGAAGCGGTCACCTGCCGCAATGCCCGTGCCGAGTGACACGTCCGCCATCGACACGGTGAAGCCAGCGTAGGCTTCGTCGTTGTATCGCGCGTAATCAAAACCTGCGCCGCCATGCATCGTGTCGGCGCCAAGCCCACCGAACAGCATGTCGTTGCCCGCCATGCCGTAGAGATAATTGTTGCCAGCGTCTCCGTAAGCCCAGTCGTTGCCGGAGCCCATGATGAGGCCTTCGATGTCGTGATAGCTATCGCCGGCTGCAACGTTCGTGTTGAGTGCGTTCGAGCCGAGAGACGCGGTGATGTTGCCGTAATCGTCGTCGTCATAGCGCGCGTAGTCGAACCCTGTGCCACCGAACAGCGCATCCGCGCCGACCCCGCCCGACAGCATGTCGTTTCCGGCGAAGCCGTAGAGATAGTTGTTGCCCTCATTGCCGGTAATGCGGTCATTGCCGACACCACCGACAGCGCCTTCGATGTCGACGTATCTGTCTCCTGCTGCCGCGCCGGTGTTTTTCGACGGGTCCGCAAGCGAAATGATCAGGTTGCCGTGATTGGCATCGTCGTAACGCGCATAATCGAAACCGGCGCCGCCGTTGAGCAGATCAGCACCCGCACCTCCCGACAACATGTCATTGCCTGACATGCCGTAGAGGTAATTGTTGCCCGCGTCACCCGTGGCCCGATCATTACCGGACCCCATGATCAGCCCTTCGATCCCATCGTAGGTATCACCAGCTGCGACATTCGTATTTTGAGCCGGATTAGCGAGCGAGGCAATGATGTTGCCGTAGCTGGCGTCATTGTATCTGGCATAGTCGATACCTTCGCCGCCGACGTGATGATCTGCGCCGGCGCCACCGAAGAGCATATCGTTGCCAACACCGCCGTTGAGCGTATCGGCACCTTCCCGGCCATACAGCAGATCGTTGCCGCGCATGCCGTGGAGTTCATTGCTCGCCGTGTTGCCGAGTATCTGGTCATTGCCATCGCCGGAGACGACGTTTTCGATCGTCGTGCCATTCGCGATTGAGACCAGCGGGTTGGCCGCGCCACGGACGCCTGCCTGACCTGAACCATCCGACGCCAGATCGATCCGCATGTTGTCTGTCGCGGCAGCGTAGTTGATCCAGTCCTCACCGCCGTTGGTGTCGGACAGCGTTGCGCGATTTGCGTCTTGCGCCACGGCATCCGCAAAATCAGACGTGTAGTGATATACGTCGTCGGAGTCGGCGGCTTCGCCATAAAACGTGAGCTGGGCGGAGTTTATCTGGCCGGTGAAAGCAGCATAGATGTCAGCGACCTCCAACGTCCAGGCTCCGGCAGAACCGTGGCCGAGGAAATTGTCGAACCCGAAGGTCACATTGCCGGTGACCGATGTTCCAACGTTAGTGCTCCATAGCACCTGTAACCGCGTGCCATCAGGCGCGACGAGGAACATCTCGAGATCGCCGACGTACGTATGATCGAGGTCAATTTCGAGAGCAACGTGTTCGATACTCAAGTTTACTGCCGAGTTGAAAACAACCGTCACGCCTGTGGCGTCGCCATCTGGGATCGCCAACCCGCCCGCGTATGTCACCAACGCAGACTGGCCGGACTGCTCATTCGCGCTCGTTTGCGCAGGGCCGAACAGCGACCAGGCTTCCGCCATACGCACGGCCTGGAAAACGTCGACCATGCCGTAGCCGTACGACCCGTTGAATGCGTGGCCGCCGCCGTTCCAGTTGTTGGCGCCACTGAAATTCCATGTGTCGACTTCTGAGCCTGACGGCGCGGCACCGTACTCACTGCCGGTCTGCGTTGATGACACGGCCAAAATATTCTGCACATCGCGCCAACCGAGGCCGTCGTTCGCCTCGAGCATAAGCGCGACGACACCCGAGACCACCGGTGTCGCAGCCGACGTGCCGCCGAAGATGCTGGTATGATCGAGGTTGCCGGGGATGCCATTGTACCCCGGGCTGCCGAGCAGGTCTGTCGTGTATGACGCGGCCGGTGCCGTGACGAGGTTCGACGCTCCGAAGTTGGAAAAGCTGGCCGCATTGCCCTGCGCGTCCGTCGCAGCGACGGTGATTGTGTATCGTGACGCGTTTGTACCGCTTCCGTTAGCCTCAAGCGTGTCGTTGCCTGCCGCTTGCGTAATGACGGTGCCGAGGCCGTCACGCCCCTGCGCGGACAAGATTCCGTACTCAGCGTGCAGAAGGGACGCGAACGAGAACGCCGAGAGGTTGTCCCCGTCGTCAAATACGGGCGTGCCGCCCCAACTGTTCGAAGAGATGTCGAAACGCCCGTTGGCCTGTGACACGACATCCATGAATGCGTTGATGTCGCCGTTGACGAAGCCATAGGTGTTGGAATCGAAGATGTTGACACCCCCCAGCGTCGCTCCATGCGCGACGCCGGTTCCGCCCTCGCCGTTGTTCTGCTCCGCGGCAATGATGCCCGCGACAGATGTCCCGTGGCCGTCGTTGTTTGCTGTGTTCGGGTCAGGATCGACAATCGCGCCGTTGTTGTCGATGACATGAAGCAAGGCGTCGTAGTTGCCGTCGAGATCCGTGTGGGCGTACTGAA
>JBCBXF010000277.1:0-3238 GCA_039816705.1 Pseudomonadota bacterium
GGCCATCGATGTTGTGATGGAGTGCACCGGCATCTTCACGAATGCCGACAAAGCGCAGGCGCATATCGATGGCCATATCGCCCCAGGGCAGGTCCGCCGGATTGCGCTCGGCGAGCACCTTCACCTTGGCGGATCCGATCGTCAGCGTATCGCCATCGACCGCGACGGTCTCCTTGAACACGCCGTGAGCCGAGTCATAGCGAAAGAGGTGCGCAAGCTGCTCGATCGGCGCAATGTCGTTGATTGCAACGACCTCAAGATCGCTGCGTCCGCTTTCGGCGAACGCGCGCATGACGTTGCGGCCGATACGGCCAAATCCGGAAATCGCAACTTTCGTCGCCATCTTGAGGTCCTCACAGGTCGCAGGTGTGGAGGCCGCCTGCCCCGTCGCGCAGTGCGTGCCGATCCCACAGATCAAAGATAACGCCGCGATAGCGCACCGCGCGGCCGAATGCCACCCTCAGCAGCTGCCACACACAGTCGTTCTCGGGCAAGGTGAATGGCGCCGGTGGCAATTGGCGGCGAAGCGACTTATCTTAGCGTCTCTGCAGGGCTGCGGTGCGCGTGATCAGCAAAATTTCCCGGGGCCTATAAGATCACTTCGGGAGCTGACCCTGACCGGGACCGTGGTCTCGGATAATCGGCGCCCACCTACATTGTAGGGAACCCAGGGATCTTAAACGCGGCACGGTTCTCGTGGCTCTGCAGGCTTCTCTGTTTTAATCTAAAGCGCGGAAAATCGCCTAACGCTGCTGTGGCAGTGCCGGGTTTCCAGCGACAATCTGGCTCGCCATCGGCAGATACGTCTGACGTTGTCTCCCAACTGCGACCGCAGGGGCTGCAACTCGCTGCGTCGAAGCGAGACCGGCCACATAGAATGCAATCGTCAGTGCATAGAGCAATTCTCGGCATTCCGCGATCGGCAGGCGGAGTGCTGGCGAAAGCATGAGCGTCAACGGGACAGTCAATGCAATCAGTGTCCACATCACAGCCAGCATCACGCCATCAAATGGAGGAAATCCGAAGGACGTAAGCCAGCGTCGCACCCGCGGCACGAGCATCAGAACCGGCAGGATGAAAAAATAGGTCGCGAACCCGATGCGAAAGAGTGTCTGAGATGTCAGCAGCTTTTGCCATGCGAATGAGACTGATCCGTCCGGCGAAATGAAAGTGCGCGCGTCACTGCCGTGAATGATGTCGAGGTTGTGGAGATTAAATTCGGCCTGCGAGTTGCGTTGCTCGACAAATGGCACGCTGTAGCCGATTGCGCGCTGAAACCAACTTGTCTCCTCGCCAACGAAGGCAATGCAGAGCAGGAACCACAGCCCCATCAAGAGTCGGTGCTTTCCTGCCATCATCGCACACGCTGCGAGCACAATCGCAATGAGGAATGCAACAACGGCGAGGTTCTCGATCAGATGATCTTCACTCGTGAGCGTGCGAACAAAGCTGGTCTCGCCTTTGACGATCTGCATGAGCAGGGCGAGAAAAAATGCGCTTACGAGCACAAGAAGTGATCGTGAAATCTTTGGCGCACTCATAACGATAGACTCCGGTGGGGCGGGTGCGTGCTGAAACAACGCCGGCCTCCCATCGTCACACAAGTTGTTGCCCGCGCATCAGACCTGATGGCGGCGATGGTTAACTCAGTCTCCGCCCTACACCTCGTGATGCGCCGCAGACGTAAAAAAGGGCCCGGTCGAAAACCGGACCCTTTGTGACGCGCGCGCTGCCCCCGCGCGTGTCGCCGTAAAGACAATGCTCAGCTGCCGAGTAGCCAATCCAGCAGCTTCGGCTCCTGTTGTTGCTGAGCGCGGTAGGTCCGCACGGTGTAGCCATTGCGACCGACGCGACGCACAACCCGACGCTTGTTGCGCGTCACGCGCTTCGCCTGGGGTGCAGCGGCAATGTACGCGAGGGGCGCCTTCGCAACGGCACGATAACTCTTGTAAGTTGCGGTCACCCGCGTTCCGACCCGGACTTTTTTGTAAAGATCCGCGACGTGGGAGTTGTGCATCCGCACACACCCCTTTGAGAGATTTTTGCCGATCGTCCACGGGGCGTCCGTGCCGTGAATTCGGTAGAGCGTTGAGCCCAGATAAAGGGCCCGATTGCCGAGCGGGTTTCGCGGGTCCCCACCTTTGACCACACGGGGAAGCTTCGGATTTTCTCTCCGCATTGAGGCGGTCGGCGTCCATGTAGGATTGACCGCCTTGCGCGTGATCCGGTTGGTGCCGGACCACCGGCTCTTTGGGCGCGGCACAGCGATCGGATAGCTGACCGCGCGGCCGGGCGCCGTCACATGATAAAGCCGACGGTCCGTGAACGAGACGATGATCTGCCCCGCCGCGTGCGATTTCGGGAAGGCGACGACATAGCGGTCGCCGAGAGAGTTTCTCTTGGCAGCATTGGCATCGCTTGGGAGGGCAGCAATGGCAAACGTTCCGGCAGCCAGAGTGAGTGCCGCACGTGCAGCACCAGTCAGTTTCAACATTACGCAATACTCCTGCTTTTGCAGGCCCCCAACATCGCCCTCCAAACGTTCACGACTGGTTAATGAAAGCGGAGAAAAAACCTGACACTTGTCATCTTTTTCCTCACAAGACATTGAGGTGTTTTGCCGTTGTGTAAAGCGCTGTGCCAGATTGAACCAATCAGCAGAAATTTGGCGCACGAACTCAAATTCGCAACATTTATGATCCTATTCCCGTGGGGATGTTGTGCGCTCCGGTGAGGAAGGGCACCCGCTGTCCTTGAAGGAGCCATCGTGGGCACGTCGACGCTCGTGACACTGATCCCGATCGTGCTCACCGTGCTCGTTGGCGGGGCGCTGCTTGGGATTGTCAGCGCAGTGCAGGTCGCGCGGCTGCGGCGCGAGCTGGTCGAGTTGCGGTCTGATGTTGCGACGCTCCGAGAGGAGCGCGACACCACCCCAGCCTCATGGTCCGCGGCGGTCGAAGCGTCGGCGCTAGCCCCATTGACGGATGAGACGGAGACGCCGAACGCCGATCGTCAAAGCGCGAGTGACGAGCTGTCGCCGACGCCGACAGCACCGGACGTCATCGCGGCGCCACCACCTCCTCCACCGCCTTCATCAGCCACACCACCGCCACCTCCTCCAGCACCGCCCGGGCGTTCCCGCATGCGCTTCGAGCGCCAGCGCGATCCCACCTATCCAGACAGTGAGCTGTGAGCCGAGCCGGTCCTCGAAGCGCATGCGGGAACGCCCGGGCGGTGC
>JBCBXF010000278.1:0-3216 GCA_039816705.1 Pseudomonadota bacterium
GCTCATGCCCCGCAGCTAGCACGCAGGGGCAGTTACGTCAGCCGGTGACGCGCGGAACCCGCATTATGGCACGCAGACCTGGCGAATTGTCTTCAAGCGCGATCGTCGCACCGTGGAGCCGGGCGACGGCAGAGACCACGCTCAAGCCAAGCCCACTCCCCGGTCGCGAGCGGCTCTCCTCGAGCCGCACAAACCGCCGAAAGACACGCTCCCGTTCCGCCTCGGGAATGCCCGGCCCATTGTCGGCGACACTCACTTCGGCGGTCTCTCCAACACCCGCGACCCGCACCTTGATCGCCAATCCTGCACCACCATCGCCGTCGTTGCCCACGGCATATTTGAGCGCATTGTCGATCAGGTTGGTCAGCGCCTGTCCGATCAACTGGCGATCACCGAGCACGGTCAGCTTCGCCTCGCCTTCAGGCACGTCTTGCGTCTCGAAGGTGAGCGTATGCCCTGCTTCCTCGACGACCGGCTCATAAAGCTCTGCCACATCGCCGACAACCTGTGCGAGATCGAGCATCACCATATTGTCGCCAGCGGCTCCCGCCTCAAGCCGCGCGATGCTGAGCAGTGCATTGAATGTTTTGATCAGCGCGTCCGCCTCATCGATCGTCTCTTCAAGTGCGGTACGGTAGGTTTGTGCGCCCCCGCCCTCACGCAGCGCACCTTCAACACGGTTTCGCAGGCGGTTGAGCGGGGTCTTGAGATCATGCGCAATGTTGTCCGATACCTCACGCATGCCGGACATCAGCAACTCGATCCGCTCCAGCATGGCATTCAGGTTGTCAGAGAGTCGGTCGAGTTCATCTCCCGACCCGTTGACGGGAATGCGTTCGGACAGGTTGCCCGCCATGATGGTACGGCTGGTCGCGGTGACCGCATCGATGCGACGAAAAATGTAGCGGCTGACCAGCAGCCCTCCAGCCAGACCGATCAAGCCGATGACAACGATCCCCCAGAGCAGGATGCGCTGGCTTGTGGAGGCAAAATCACGTTGATCCTGAATGTCTCGCGCAACGATCAGCGAAGCGCCGCCCTGTACACGGATAGCCCGGCCAACGCCCTGCCGGGTCTCCGTCTCGCCAGTCAGTTGTCGGCGCTGATACTCGAACACGCCCCCACTCGAATTCTGCAACTCCGGCGGCACACGGTTGAGATTGCCCGCGAGCTTCAGGCCAAACTGGTCTGAAAGGAGATAAATACCATCGCCGGGCGCGCGTGCCCGTTCCCGCACGGTCTCGCGCAAGAGGCCAAGGCCGCCGAGCTGATACTGCTCACGCAGGCCTTTCTCTTCAGACGCAAGTGTTTGCGAGACCTGCACCGTCAGAAGATCGTTCGTCTGCCAGAACAGGTAGCTGATGACCGCACCCGCCGCTGTAACCGCCATCGTCAGATAGAGGATCGTCCAGCGAAACGTCCACGACTTGAGAAGATTACTGAGCGCCGTCACGGATCATGTATCCCGCGCCGCGCACCGTGTGCAGGATGGGCGTCTCAAAGTTCTTGTCGATCTTGCCGCGCAACCGCGAGATGTGCACGTCAATGACGTTGGTCTGAGGATCGAAATGGTAGTCCCAGACGTGCTCGAGCAACATCGTGCGCGTGACGACCTGACCAGCATTTTTCATGAGATACTCGAGCAGACGATATTCACGCGGCTGCAAAGGGATATCTTCACCAGCGCGCGTCACCTTGTGTGCAAGCCTGTCGAGTTCCAGATCACCGACGCTATAGCTCGTCTCGGCTTCCTCCGGCACTGAGCGCCGTGCCAAAGCTTCAACGCGCGCCAGCAATTCACTGTAGGCATACGGCTTCGTGAGGTAGTCATCCCCACCGGCACGCAATCCCTTCACCCGATCATCGACCTCACCCAGCGCACTCAGTATCAGCACAGGTGTCCGATCGCCGTCGCCACGCAGCGTCTCAATCACGGAGAGCCCTGTGCGCTGCGGCAGCATGCGGTCCACAATCAGGACATCATAGGTGTCGTCCTGTGCGGCAGCTAAGCCGCTCTCACCGTCATAGGCAACGTCAGCCGTGTGTCCACTCTCCTTGAGCGACTTGCGGAGAAAATTGGCCGTTTCCCTGTCGTCTTCAATGACAAGCACCCGCATGACGTCCCTCCCGTTTCTAAGTTTGACCGTGTGCCGCAACCACACGTCGGGCGTCTTACGACACGCCGGGTGAACTCAAAACACGCTAGTACAAAAAGATGAGGGCGGCTCCGTTTCCGAAACCGCCCCCTTTGCCAACCGTCGTCGCAGCCGAGATTAGCAATTCTGAGACGGAGCGCCTGGCTGCCCCGTCTGCCACTCGCAATCAGCCCTTGTTGAGAGGCAGTGCGATGAACCGCTGATTGTCACCGGACTGGATACGCAGGAGAACAGCACGACGTCCCCGCTCCTCAGCCTTGCGAACAGCCGCCTCCACATCTTCCGGCTCATTCACTTTGGCGCCTGACACCTCGAGAATAATATCGCCGGCCGTGATGCCTTTCTCGGCAGCTTCGGACTCTGGCGTCACGTTGGTGACAATCACACCTTCCTTGATGTCATCGTTTCCGCTGAGGCGTGATGGCGTCAGGGTCAGTCCGAGTTCGGACATTTCCGACGTCAGCTTCTCACGCTTCGGCGTCGTGCGGGACGCCACCTGATCACCGACAGGGAATGTCCCAAGCTTCACATCGATCGTGCGCTCACCGCCATCCCGCATGACCCGGATTGCAGCAGTCTCATCCGGCTCGAGGCGAGCAACCTTGCGTGCGAGATCGCGCGAGTTCTTAATCGAAGCATCGTTCACCGCGACGATCGCATCGCCAACCTTGAGGGCCGATTTTTCCGCCGGTCCACCTGACGTGATGTCCGTGATCATCGCACCGGCCGCTTTCGACATGCCGAGGCTGTCCGCGATATCCTCCGTCACGTTTTGAATGCGCACGCCAAGCCAGCCGCGCTTCACGGTGCCCTCACGGCGCAAGTCTGACACAACCTCGGTTGCCAGTGCGGCAGGCACCGCGAACGCAATACCCACATTACCGCCTGACGGGCTGAAAATGGCCGTGTTCACGCCGACGACCTCACCACGCAGGTTGAACGTCGGACCGCCCGAGTTACCCCGGTTCACCGCCGCATCAATCTGCAGATAATCGTACGGGCCTGAGCCAATGTCGCGCTGCTTGGCGGAGACAATCCCAGCTGTCACGGTACCGCCAAG
>JBCBXF010000279.1:0-3209 GCA_039816705.1 Pseudomonadota bacterium
GTTGACGGCTTCTTCTTAAGACCGGGGACGTCGCGGAGATTATAGAAGGCGCTGAGCGCTGTCTTCACGAGGCGATCCTTGATGTCGGGAAAGTGGACGTCGACGATCTCGCGCATCGTCTCGGGCTCGGGAAATTTGATGTAGTGGAAGAAGCAGCGACGCAGAAAGGCGTCCGGGAGTTCCTTTTCGTTGTTGGAGGTGATGATCACGACCGGGCGGTGCGCGGCGGAGACGGTCTCTCCGGTCTCGTAGACGTTGAATTCCATGCGATCGAGTTCCTGCAGCAGGTCGTTCGGGAATTCGATGTCCGCTTTGTCGACCTCATCAATCAGCAGCACGGCGCGGCTGTCGTGTATGAACGCCTCCCAGAGTTTGCCACGTCGGATGTAGTTCGAGATATCCTTCACGCGTTCGTCGCCAAGCTGGCTGTCGCGCAGGCGGCTCACCGCATCATACTCGTAGAGACCCTGCTGGGCCTTGGTGGTGGACTTGATGTGCCATTCCAGCAGATCCGCGCCGAGGGCCTTGGCGACCTCGTGCGCAAGAACCGTCTTGCCGGTGCCAGGCTCGCCCTTGATCAGGAGCGGACGTTCAAGCGTTACGGCGGCGTTGACGGCGACTTTCAGGTCGTCGCTGACGACGTACGTGTCCGAGCTTTTGAATTGCATGGAGGGCGCTTCCGGAGAGAGTGTCTGGCGAGGTGCTACGATTGAGCGCTGCCGGTTCTCCGCGACATTTAACACGCAGGGTGTGCGCTGCAATGTTGGACGTTCGCGCGGGGCTTTTTGCGAAGGCGGCCTTTATCATATGCGCATCCGTTGACGCATCCACGCCCTAGTGTAGAGGCGTGCACAGGGTGTGGACGGACGGGGGCGACGGCGCTACACCACCGTCCGAGTGCGCCGGAGCCGCTTGGATACGGCCCGGGCCGCATCACTGACACTTCTGACGATCAGGAGGCCCGCGATGGCCGAAGCTCAAGTGAGCGCACCCGCGCGGACTGCGACGCACGCTGAAATGGCAAATGCGATCCGTGTCCTATCGATGGACGCGGTGCAGGCGGCCAAATCTGGGCATCCAGGCATGCCTATGGGGATGGCCGATGTCGCGACCGTCTTGTTTTCGCGTTTCCTGAAATTCGATGCGTCTGCGCCGGAGTGGCCGGATCGTGATCGCTTCGTGCTTTCGGCCGGGCATGGATCGATGCTGCTTTATGCGCTGCTGCATCTGACCGGCACCGGCGGCATGACGATGGATGCGCTGCGCAACTTCCGTCAGCTCGGGCAACCAACCGCGGGACATCCGGAATACGGTCACGCACCCGGGATCGAGACGACGACGGGACCGCTTGGGCAGGGGATCGCGACCGCGGTTGGCATGGCGCTCGGAGAGCGGATGATGGCGGCGCGCCACGGTGATGAGGTCGTCGACCACCACGCCTATGTGATTGCGGGCGATGGATGTCTGATGGAGGGCATCAGCCACGAGGCGATCTCGCTCGCTGGTCACTTGAAGCTCGCCAAGCTGATCGTGCTGTTCGACGACAACAACATCACGATCGATGGCGAGGCTGGGCTTTCGGTGTCCGATGATCAGCTCAAGCGGTTTGAGGCCTGCGGCTGGGATTCAACGCGTGTCGACGGCCATGATCCCGAGGCGATCGCTGGTGCCATTGCCGCGGCTCAGAAATCCGACACGCCTTCGCTGATTGCCTGCAAGACGGTGATTGGCTTCGGCGCGCCCAACAAACAGGGAACATCCGCCACGCACGGCGCACCGCTTGGCGATGACGAGATTGCGGCGACCCGTGACGCTCTCGGCTGGACATCGGCACCGTTCGAGATCCCGACACATATTGCAGATGCCTGGAGCGCTGTTGGTTCGCAGGGGGCGACGGCACGGGCCTCTTGGGAGAAAAAGGCGGACGCACTCGAGCCTCGTGACCGCGCGCGTCTTGATGATCCGCTGGATGATGACGCCAAGGCGGCGCTCGCCTCGGCCGTGGCTGGGATCAAGGCGCAGTTCGTCGATGAGGGCGCCAAACTCGCCTCACGCCAGTCATCGCAGAAAGTGCTGGAAGCGATCACGCCGGCTGTCGAGCGACTGGTGGGTGGATCGGCTGACCTGACCGGGTCAAACGGCACGATCACCAAACACTCCGAAGGCGTTGTGCCGCCGAAGTACGATGGCAATTACGTTTATTACGGCGTGCGCGAGCATGGCATGGCGGCGGTGATGAATGGAATGGCACTGCACGGCGGGGTGCTGCCCTATAGCGGGACATTCCTTGTCTTCACGGACTACTGCCGCCCGGCGATCCGACTGTCCGCGCTGATGGAACAGCGGGTCATCTATGTCATGACGCATGACAGCATCGGGCTCGGCGAAGACGGCCCGACGCATCAACCTGTCGAACATCTCGCGGCGTTGCGCTGCATGCCGAACCTGAATGTCTATCGCCCTTGCGACAATGTCGAGGTCGCGGAGTGCTGGGAAGCGGCGCTCACCACGCCGAACACGCCCTCGATCATGGTTTTGACACGTCAGGGGCTGGCGCCGTTGCGTGGCGCCGATACGCTTGCGGATAATATGTCGGCGCGCGGCGCATATGTTTTGCGTGAGACGGAAGGCGGGCGTGACGTGACGTTGCTTGCGACAGGCTCCGAGGTGGAACTGGCGGTTCAGGCAGCTGACGCGCTCGGCAGTGACGGCATCAAGGCGGCCGTGGTGACGATGCCATGTTGGGAGCTTTTCGAGGCCCAGGATGACACTTACCGCGCGAGCGTTCTCGGTGACGCACCGCGGGTGGCGGTTGAGGCCGCGGTCGTGTCCGGTTGGCATCGTTGGATCGGCGAGCGCGGTCGGTTTGTCGGGATGTCGACGTTTGGCGCGTCCGCACCCGCTGGAGATCTCTTCAAGCATTTCGGGATCACTGCGGCGGCCGTTGCCGCAGCGGCTCGTGAGGTCTGCGGAAAATAAATTTGCCGCGCGGCAGGTGACCGGGGGAATACAGGATGTATGACGTCGACCTTTCCGGCGTGCGTCGCATGAGCGACCTCGATTCGCACGGACCGACGGCGCAAATCGATCCAGCCGCGTGGTGTCGGTAACGCGCCCGCCATCCATCGGCACGTTGAGATCGCCGCGCAGCAAGACAGTCTGGCCGCGCGAATCGAGGTCGCTCATGCGACGCACGCCGGAAAGGTCGA
>JBCBXF010000027.1:0-20461 GCA_039816705.1 Pseudomonadota bacterium
CCGGCAAGGATTGCCTTCCACGGCGCAGGCCCAACCCGCGTCCCGGTTGAAACAGCTCACCTTTTTCAAGCGCGCATTGCGGAAATGGGCCCAGTGGCGTCCATATTCGAACTCGGGGAAGGAGTTCCAAGACTGGATGGCGCTCCGCTTAGCATCGGCTTTCGTCGGCATGCCGTCGCTCGTGCCATGATGCATGTGGTTGCCGGGACGGCACTGGCGGGCTTCTGAAGACTGGGGAGCAACGACCATTAACGCGGCAAACACCGCAGCCGCAGCAAACACGCGAGCAAACATGACAAACACAACCTTTGATTCAGACACGATCCTGAGCACGCGCACCATTCGCGATCGTGGTTAAGAAAAGTTGAAATCTGTCCGGCGTTTGCGTGTCAGCGTGCGCGCCGACAGGGATTGCCTTCGACCTTGCACGACCAGCCACCTGCCTCCTTGTCGCAGCTCACTCGCTTGAAGCGTGCATTGGAAAATCGAGCATACGCGTTGCCGTATTCGAAAGCGGTGAACCCAGACCATGAGGCGATGGCTGAGCGTCTTGCTGTTCGTTTGGTTGGACCGCTGCCAGAGCCGTAATGCATGTGGCGGTCGCCCTGGCAGTAGCGTTTGGCGTATGCGGTGCCCGGAACAGTCGTCAGAGCAACAAGACCGATCGCAAGCGCGGCTGTGGGGGCACTCAGCAAGCGTATGCGACGGGCGAACGTGGTGGACATGGGGTATCCTCCATCTTCTCAGGTTTCGATGATCTGCCCTGCAATCAGCATACCGTTCCACGGCGCCGATCGTTTCCTGCGCAAATGCGATTGATTGAAAAGAGTTTTTGGGTGTCGTCGAAAAGCGTCACATGCGGAAGACGCCGAAATCTGTCGCCTGAACAGGCGCGTTGAGCGCGGCTGCCAGAGAGAGGGCAACCACCCTGCGGGTCTCGCGCGGGGCAATGATGCCGTCATCCCAGAGCCGCGCCGTCGCGTAGTAAGGATTCCCTTCAGCCTCGAACTGGGCCTGGACGGGCGCACGAAACGCCGCCTCGTCCTCGTCACTCCACGTCTCACCGGCAGCTTCGAGATTGTTGCGCTTCACGGTGGCGAGCACGCGAGAGGCTTGTTCTCCCCCCATCACGGAGATGCGTGCATTCGGCCAGGCATAAAGAAACCGTGCGCCATACGCGCGACCGCACATTGCGTAATTGCCCGCGCCGAAGGAGCCACCGATGATGACGGTGATTTTTGGGACGTTGGCGCAAGCGACCGCGGTCACCATTTTCGCTCCATCACGCGCGATGCCGCCCGCTTCCGCATCGCGACCGACCATGAAGCCCGCAATATTTTGGAGGAATAAGAGCGGTGTACCGCGCTGGGCGCAAAGCTCGACGAAGTGAGCCGCCTTGCGTGCGGCGTCGGCAAACAGGATGCCGTTGTTGGCAACAATGCCAACGGGCATGCCTTCGATATGCGCGAAGCCGGTGACGATTGTCGGCGCATAGAGCGCCTTGAACTCCTGGAATCGGGAGGCGTCAACGAGACGGGCGATGACCTCACGGACATCATATTGGGTCGCGAGGCTTGGCGGGATCACGTGATGCAGTGTGGCGTCGTCCACATGAGGCGGAGCAGCGGTCTCGAGTGCAAGCTGAGGCGTGGACGGCGGCGGCAGCGTTCTCACGATCTCGCGAGCGAGACTGAGTGCATGGGCGTCATCTTCGGCATAGTGGTCGACAACGCCGGAATGACGCGCATGCACATCAGCGCCACCCAGCTCCTCGGCGGAGATTTTTTCACCCGTAGCAGCCTGCACAAGTGGTGGGCCGCCTAGAAAGATCGTTCCCTGCTCGCGCACGATAATGCTCTCGTCGGACATCGCTGGCACATAGGCCCCGCCGGCTGTGCAGGATCCCATCACCACCGCAATCTGCGGGATGCCCGCCGCCGACATCCGCGCCTGATTGTAGAAAATGCGACCGAAGTGCTCGCGATCGGGGAAAACGTTCGTCTGTTGCGGCAGGTTGGCGCCGCCTGAATCTACGAGATAGATGCAGGGAAGACGGTTTTCCTCCGCGATTGCCTGTGCGCGCAGATGTTTCTTTACCGTCATCGGAAAGTACGTGCCGCCCTTGATCGTCGCGTCATTGCAGACAACGACGCAAGCGCGCCCGTGAATGCGACCGATCCCTGCAATCACACCGGCTGCGTGGATATCACCGCCGTACATGTCAAAAGCGGCAAGCGCGCCGATCTCCAGGAACGGAGCGCCCGGATCAAGCAGCGCCATGACTCGATCACGCGGCAGCATTTTTCCGCGCGCGAGATGACGATCACGGGATTTTTCCGGCCCTCCGATCGCGGCGGTGGCGCGGCGGCTTTCAAGCTCTGCGACCAGCGCATCCATGGCGGCTGCATTGGCCTGCGCGGATGGATCGCTAGACGTCGTGGTGCTTGTGAGATGTGTCATGGGCCGCGCCGCCAGTCACCGGATGTTCAGAACGTGATGGCATGATTGCGGCTGTGTTGGCGAGAGCGGCGCGCCTCGATGTGACCATGCGGTTCGCGCATTTGGGTCTCGCGCTTCCATCGTGGGTTTGCGTGCGCGCCTGTGTCGTGCGTTGGCATAACGAAGACTACTGGATGGAGGGATCTTATGCATATCGTCGCTGGGCTGCTTACACTTGCGACTGTCGTTGGCGTCGTCATCTATCGCCTGTACATGATTTCGCAGTCACCGATCGGCCGAGGCGTGGCAGATGCGGCAGGTGGCGTGCAGAAGCACCTGCGACGCCGCGCCTGGCAGAAAAAACTGGGTGATCCGCTGCGTGACATTGACGATCCTCGTCTCGCCGCGACAGCCATGATGGTCGCACTTGCCCAGTCGGATGGCGCACTCAGCGAACGTCAGGAGCAAGCGATCACAACACAAGTCCAAGCCACATTCGGTGCATCGTCGGCGATCGCACAGGAAATGCTGGCCCACGCCCGTTGGCTTGTCCGTGACGTCAGTGAGCCTGAAACCTGCTTCCTGAAAGTCCGGCCAGTCATCCTCGCGCAATGCAGCGCGGTCGAACGCGACGAACTGGTTGAAATGTTAAAGGCAATTGCCGAAGCTGGGCGCGATAAGGAGAGCCAGCGCCAGGCCGTGGACAAGCTGCAGCGGGCGCTTAAGACCTGAGGCTTTTGCCCAATGAGCTGGAACCCGGCACTCGAACCGGCCTGCCCAAACGCCAACGCAGTTGACCAGATCGAAACGCTGATCGTGCCGCGTGCGCGCGATCTCGGTGGGTTCGAGGTGCGGCGCGCCCTGCCCGCACCTGAGCGCCAACTGGTTGGGCCGTTCATCTTCTTCGACCAGATGGGTCCGGCAGAATTTATCTCCGGCGGCGGTGGGATTGACGTGCGACCCCACCCTCACATTGGCATCGCAACCGTGACCTATCTGTTTCGCGGCGAGTTTCAGCATCGCGACAGTCTCGGCACGAACCAAATGATCTATCCGGGCGCCGTGAACTGGATGATTGCCGGGCGCGGGGTCACACACTCCGAGCGTACGAGCGAGGAAACGCGGGCCAATCCGCATGCACTGTTCGGCATTCAGACCTGGGTTGCCTTGCCAGAAGATGAAGAAGATCGTGAGGCCGGTTTCGAGCACGTCGGTGAAGCAGCGCTGCCATTCATCGAAGCCGAAGGCAAAACCGTCCGCCTCATTCTCGGCGAGGCCTACGGTGCGCGCTCCCCTGTCAAAACCTTTTCGCAGATGTTTTATGCCGATGCCCGGCTCACAAAGGGCGCGCAACTGCCGATGCCTGAGGGGCACGAAGATCGCGGGATATACGTTGTCGATGGATCCGTCATCTGCGCTGGCGATCGTCTGGAGGCGGGGCGGATGGCCGTTTTCCGGCCGGGCGATCCGATCACGCTCATCGCGGAGGACGCCGGAGCGCATGTGATACTGCTTGGCGGTGAGACGCTCAATGGTCCGCGCCATATCTGGTGGAACTTCGTCGCATCGACGCAGGAAAAGATCGACGCCGCCAAAGAGGCGTGGCGGGTCGGCGCGTTTTCCGATGGCCGCTTCACGCTACCGCCAGGCGATGATGCGGAATTTATTCCGTTGCCGGACGGCGCGTGAAACGCTGCACACTTACCCCGCTCATCCTTCACGCCCGGCGGGGAATGTGGTGTGTATCTTTTCCTCCATAAATGCAGTGAAGGCGCGGGCGCGGGCCGGCGCACGCCGGCCGGGTGGGCGGACAGACCACACCTTCCATTCTGGAAGCACCGTATAATCGGACATCACCGAGACGAGCGTGCCTGCGGCAAGCGCATCAGCCACATCCCACAATGAGCGCTGGGCAATCCCGACGCCCGCAAGCAGCGCTTCGCGGATCGCCGTGCCTGAGTTCGTGGCGAGAGCGCCGTTGACCTTGGTCTCAATCGTCTGGCCGTTCGGCGCTAGGAATTCCCAACTCCTCGCTTCGCCTAACAGAATGCAGTTGTGCGCCGTCAGGTCAGCCGGACGTTTGGGGACACCGCGGAGTGCAAGATATCTAGGACTGGCGGCCAGCAGGCGCGGATTTCCAGAAAGCTTGCGCGCAATCAGCGAGGAGGGTGCGAGGGCACCGACGCGGATCGCAAGGTCAAAGCCCTGCTCGACAATGTTTGTGATCGTATCACTCAAGTCGAGCCGCACGGTGACGCCTGGGTGCGTGTCAAAAAACTCTGCCAGATGGGGGACGATAAATCGCTGCCCGAATGATGCCGATGCGGTGACGCGGAGCTCGCCAGTGGCGTCACGGATGCTGCCCGTCATGTCTGAGCGCGCCTCATCGATCTGCGCCAGGATGGTGCGGGCATGACTGAGGAATGTCTCGCCTTCGGCGGTCAGCGACACGGCCCGGGTGGTTCGATGGAGGAGTTGCGCACCAAATTCCTGCTCAAGAGCCTTGATGCGTTGTGAGGCGGCTGTCGCCGAGAGCCCCAACTCAGCGCCAGCGCGACCGATCGCGCCAAGGGTGGCGACCCTGGCGAACAACTCCAGTGAATGCGCATCGAACGACATTGCCCCGATTTACGGGATAATGATTGACGAAACCAGATGATTATCACGCCGAGTGCATCTGCCATGGTGCTTTCAAGACGTCCTCACCCCCCTTTTTCCTGACGAGGACGTGGAAAGGAACCGTGATGAAACTGATCCATGATGAGTTCGATGACGCTTTGCCCGTCGGCGTGGCCTTTGGGCTTGGTGCTGTCACACAAAGTTCTAGAGAGCCGAACTATCTAGACGTGCCCGCAGCGGAACAGCAGCGATTGGTTGCGCGCGGCCTGGAGCGGGCACATGTCGAACGCGCAGCAGCATTTCGCACTGCGGCGGGCTTCCTCACGACGCGCATTGGCCGTGGGCTCAGGGTGCTCCTCGAAGCGAAGCGCGACATCCCTCGGTTGCAAGCGGAAGCGCGCCGCCAAATTTCGCAAGGCAGTACCCCAGCAACCTGCTAAGCGCTCAACGGGTCATTGAGACGTCGAGACGGTTTCGCGCTCTTCAAGGTCGACGAGTGTCGGGCGCGGCGCCTCAACGGAGAGCGCACCTTTGGCAGTCAAGGCAATGCGCAAGTCGTCAGTTGACGGTGTGACCGCATGGATGCCGAGATCGGAAAACTGTCCTCCAAGGCGATATTGTTCGGCAAACGGCGCATTCATGAGACGATTGAGATCTGGGAGGACGTTCGAGAAGCGCTGTTTCAGATCGACATCGAAACCGGCCTTCGCAGCAGCGACGAATGTGTCCTGCGGGAGAATAAAGCGCCCGGCATCAAACAGGGCGGGCGTGGGCCGAGGCGCTGTGAACTCGACAAAGCGCAGACCCAGTCGTCCGGTCTTCGGCATGATGCCCGGCGTCCCCATCAGATATGCGGTTCCCGACAGATCCTGCCACGCGCCTTCAGTGCGGATGACAAGCTTCAACGCGATCGTGATGCGACCATTGGACGGGAAGAGTGTGACGCCTTCGATGGCGATCTGGACATTTTTACCCGCCACCGTCTCGGTGATGGGCCCGTCTGCCTTAAGTGCTGCCTCAATGCGACCCGCGATTTCGACATAGGGGAGTATTACGGGAACGACCAGTTTGGTGTGTGGCAGCTGCACCGTCGCGGCGTCATCTAAGCCGCGCGAATTGCGCGTCTCGACACGACTGAGTGCCGGACGCTGTCGGGCAATCAACGGAACCGGACGCTCTGCATCATAAATCGCCAGTCTGCCGCGAACAGCGATGCGGGTGTTAAGCGCCTCGCGATCAGCAGCTATGCCGCCAAAAGCAAGCGACTGTGGATCACCGCGCAACCATTTTCGTGGTTGCGAGGTCAGAAGGACAGGATAGTGAAGATTACGCCAAGCGCTATCGATGCGGCTTGCAAGCGAGGTTGCGTTGAGCCGGGTCGCAATGGTGCGGCGTAGCCCTGTCATGCGACGCGTAAAGCCGCGGGCGAACGATGCATCGAGCTCGATCTCGCGATTGAGCAATTTCGGTGTGTGCGTACCGGTCAGTCGTGCTGGCGCGCGAAACGTGACTTGATGCTGCCAGTTTTCGTCCAGCGTAATATCGAAATCGGCATTCACGATCAGGTTGCCGCGCGTCTCCGCGGTGATAGCGCGCGCAGCGCCGGTGCCGCGGGCCCGCAGCGTGAACTCAGCCGGGATTGCCAGGGTCAATCCGGTGGCTGACCCGATCAGCTGTGGAGGGCCGTTGCGTACGATGTTCCCGGTGACCCGCGCAGTTCTGCAACGGGTGCGGCCATTTCTCTCGATGCACGCCGCCCGACTGAGGCGGCGCGACACGGCCGTGAGCCGATTTGGCAAGCGCTCGTCCAGCGCGGAGACCATATCAGAGAGCGGGATGGCATCGCTGACGAACACTGTCGTCTGAATTGGAGCAACAGCCTTCTGCGTCACGCTTTGCGCGGGTTGGCGCGTAAAATCCTGCTCGCCCTGGCATGCGACAAGCCCAAACGTGCAGCCGATCAGAGCAAACAGTGCTCGGCTCCGGCGCGGTGCGTGGTGGAGGTGATCAGCAGACGTCATGCTCAGTTTACCCTCTCCTATCCGCCGTCGCGCGCAACCGAACCATGGTTAACGTGGCGCATACGTCTTTCTGAAGCAACGATTGATCTTGCGGAATAAAATCTCACGGCGCGGCTTTCGTAAACAGAGTGCAAACCGTATGCCCGACGCTAGGCGAACGCCGCGACACTCTCACCGTCGAACCGAGAGGGTCCATATGGTTGGAGCTCTTCCAGCCATTCCCCCGTCTCCAGATACTGGCGAATGCCTTCAGCAACAATCGGGGCCAGTGTGACGCCTGAATGCATGACGGCAACGATCAGTCCGGCGCGCTCGCCAGGTCGGCCAACGACGGGAAAACCATCGCGCGGCGTTGGGCGATAGCCGACGCTGATATGCTCCAGTTCAATATCGTCCGCGCCCTCGAACGATGCGCGTATGCGATCTAGAAGGGCTACTGCGGCTTCATCCGGATTGTCGGGGCCGCTGCCGCCGCCAAAGTCCCAACCGGCGATGATCCGTCCGTCTGAGGCCTGCCGGATATGGAGATCACGAGCGAGCGTGAGATGAGGGACGAGCGGGCGATAGGGCTTGGTGTGGATGAGAATGCCGGCAGGCGTCTTGAGCGGGATGGGGGGTGCGACCGCAGAAACGAGATCCGATGTGGCTGCACCGGCCGCAACGATCACCTCGTCAGCGAAGAGGCGACCAAGCTGGCAATCAATCGCGATGACGCGCTCATCCTCGGCGACCAGTCCATCGACTGCGACCCCTGAAATCATGGAAGCACCGGCCGCGACACTTTCCTCGATCAGTCGCTCAGCGACCCGATCTGCGTCTGCAGCGCCCTCTTGGCGGGCAAACACGGCAGACGCCGGCAACGCCCGCATGTGCGGCGCGCGTGCGCGCAAAGCATTTCCGCCAAGCTCCTCGATCTCGTAGCCCCACGAGCGATGGCTTGTCGCGAAGTTCAAGAGATTGACCGGCTCCCCATCCGCGTCGTCGAGATGGAGATAAAGCCCTCCAGAGCGCTGAACCGGGAGATCAGGTAGAGTTTGTGCGAGGCGAGACCACGCAGCCATCGAGGCGAGGCGGAGATTAAAGTAGGGCCTGGGGAACCCGAAGGTGGCGTTGATCCAGCCGAACGAGCATGGCGTTGCGAGACCGCCCGGCTCATCTCTGTCGATAATCGTAACGGTGTGCCCGGCACGTGCAAGCTGCCATGCAGTTGTCGCGCCTACGATACCGGCACCAATGACGATCACGCGACGTTTCGCGTGTGTCGATGGGTTTTGTATTTTTGAAATCATCGTAAGGCGATGACACGGAAATGCCAGCCATGTCACGCCGCCATCAAGGCAAAAGCGGCGGTGAGCGTCGCGCTAATGTTGGGCGTTGTTACGGTTCATGTCGCGGAACGATCGCTGCGCTCAACGCGCTCCTGACGCCTCGCATCGGCAAGACGTTGCGCCCAAAGCAACGTCAATGCGCCGACAACAATGAATCCAGCGCGCAAGCCCCAGCCGATTTCCACGCCCCACTGATCCATCCACCCAAGCGCTTCGAGTTGCACATCAAAAAATTGCAGACCGAACGAACCAAACCCGAAGAGCAGAAGCGTAGCTGCAAGCGTATGCATCTCAAGATCCTTGCGATGTCTTACGGGCACAATAGCGTACGACGAATACAGACCATGTTGTGATTCGCTTCGAGTTGCCAACGCAATCATAAGGAGCCTAGGCCGACGTCGCTTGCTCAGGACAAAAATCGCGCGATTTCCGGGCCGTACCCCCCGAGCAGATCGCGACACTTGCCGGGCGCTACGCTGCTGTCTCGCCACGTTCGATCGTTGACCGCTTCGATGGCTGACAACCGGCAGTGCGACATCGGATGGGTGACGGACCGCGTCGATGGTTCCTGGAGCACCCTGATGGCCAGTGCCAATGCGGCCCCGCCCACGATCCGACGCGCCTCAGAGTCGGCGGCAAGCTCGGCACGGTGGAGCTCCTTGCGTGCGAGACATTCGAAGTGCGCCACAAACACGCTTGCCAGGCGATGCGTGATCCTTGCGCCGAAAAAGCGATGGGTCTTCGCGACGCGGGCCAGTTGACGCCACTGCGAGAGAACACGGGCGATGATCATGCAGCGTACCCCGTCGCGACGTGCAGCATGCGCCAACTCGTGAGCGAGCACGGCGCGCAACACGTCACGAAGTGTATCCTGGATGATTGGCAGGCCGAGGGTGAGCTCGATCGAGTGGCCGGCGAGACCGAACCAACGGGGACGCTGCGCGATTGTCGCGTTGGCTGAAGATGCAATGCGGATTTGGTCGAGCGGCGGTAAATTCAGGACACGCGTGATCGCATCAACTTCGTCGAAGAGCGATGGTGTCTGGTCGCGGGAAACAACGATGAGACGACGTCCCGTCGCCGCATATGGCTCTCGGCTCAACACGGCGACACAGGCATGTGCATGGAGAAAAATAATCGCCGCGCACAGCAGCACGAGTATTGTGTCGCCTGCCGTCCAAGCGAGAGCTAGCAGCACCATTGGGGTGCCAAGCAAACCAGCCATCACCGCGGGTGCCGCGAACAATCCGATCACGGCCCAGATTTTGAGACGCAACGATCCTGCATCCGTCCGGTGATCAGGAATGGACAGCAAGGTTGCGGACACGGCGCAGTGATCCCAGACGCATGACGGTATACCTCACGGACTGTAACGCGCGAGGCGCCAGCATCCACCCAACGAAAGGGCGCTGAGGACCGTCGTGGTGAGCGAGAGATGAGCGGGTGTCCCACGCTGACACCTCGGGGCACGTCATGCGGTTTCGGTGAATAGCTCGCGACCGATCAACATGCGGCGAATTTCGCTTGTGCCCGCGCCGATCTCATAGAGCTTTGCGTCGCGTAGCAAGCGGCCAATGCCCGTCTCGTTGACATAGCCCATGCCGCCGAAAATCTGGATCGCATCAAGCGCGAGCTGGGTGGCTTTTTCCCCCGCATAGAGGATCGCACCCGCGGCATCCTTGCGCGTTGTCTGGCCTCGGTCGCATGCTTGGGCGACGGCATAGACGTAGGCCCGACAGGCGTTGGCGGTGGTGTACATGTCAGCGAGTTTGCCCTGGACGAGCTGGAACTCACCGATGGCCGTTCCGAACTGTTTGCGCTCATGGACGTAGGGCACGACGGCATCGAGGCACGCCTGCATGATGCCGAGCGGGCCAGCGGCGAGGACGGCACGCTCATAATCGAGGCCTGACATCAAGACGCGAACGCCGCCATTGAGTTCGCCAAGAATATTTTCCTCCGGCACGTCGCAGTTCTCAAAAATCAACTCACAGGTGTCGGAGCCGCGCATGCCAAGCTTGTCCAGCTTCTGTGCGGTGGAGAAACCTGCAAAGTCCTTTTCGATCAGAAACGCGGTGATGCCCTTGGGGCCGGCATCCACATCGGTCTTGGCGTAGACAACGAGCGTATCGGCGTGTGGGCCGTTGGTGATCCACATCTTGTTGCCGTTCAGCACGTAGCGATCACCTTTGCGCTCGGCACGCAACTTCATTGAGACGACGTCCGAGCCGGCACCCGGTTCCGACATGGCGAGCGCGCCAACATGTTCACCGGACATGAGTTTGGGAAGATAACGCGATCGCTGATCGGCAGTCCCGCAACGACGGATCTGGTTGATGCAAAGGTTTGAGTGCGCACCGTAGGACAGGCCAACGGAGGCGGAGCCGCGGCTCACTTCTTCCATGGCAACGCAGTGCTCGAGATAGCCGAGACCCGAGCCGCCCTCGTCCTCTTCGACCGTAATGCCGTGCAGTCCAAGAGCGCCGAGTTTTGGCCACAAGTCGCGGGGGAACTCATTGCTCTCGTCAATCTTGTGAGCGCGGGGTGCGATCTCGTCAGCGGTGAACGAGCGGACCGTGTCACGCAACATGTCAGCGGTTTCACCGAGGCCGAAGTCCAAGGCTGGGATATCGTTGGGGATCATGCGGCTCTCCGGCGGGTCGTTGGGACGGTGGGCAAGCGACCGACGGCCACCGCGCACCTTCGCGTGATACGCCGTGCGTACGCGGTTGAATAGAAGACGTGATCTCGCACCCTCGCGGCGTGCTGTGCCAGGAGCAGACGCGAACGACTGTGGAAAAGCCCGCTGACAAGAACTTACGACGATCACGCGCTGACCGGCCCGGCCCCTCTCCTCTTGGAAAGGCCGTATTCACACGCCATCTGATAGACTAAACGGGCTGGAGTGAAAGAGACCATGGCTTTGCATGTTACATCGTCGCTGCGGGCGCCGCTGTTTGCTGGCATGACCGCGCTATCGTTCGCTGTTGCGAGCGTCGCGGCACCTCTCGCCGCAGCTGAGGCCCCTGCGTCCCCAAAACCGGCTGAGAATGCGGCAAAACCCGCGCCAGACCCGCGGGCTGGCGATCCAAGTTATGAGCGTGCGCGCCAGCTTCTGGGCTCTATCGACAAGCTGCTAGAGCAGACGGCTGAGCATAGATCCGACCAGCGCAAATTGCCGTCGAAAGACGATTTTCTCGTAACGCCGCTTTGGTCGGAGACCAAGGAAGACCGCGAGGAGACCATCCGCGAGCTGCTGGACAGTGCGCTGGGGATCGTCACGGATGTGCCGATCGTCGATATGCAGAAAACGATCGAAGGGCGTCGTAAGAACATTTCCGAGTTGCAGCTCAACATTGCGAAGCTGCGCGAAAAGCAGCTCACAGCTCCGAAAGACTCGATGCTTCCCGGCATTCTGACCGACACAGTCGACAGTCTCGGTGAAGAGATTGACGATCACAACACGCGCATTGCGCACAACCGCGAAGAGATCGCCAAGGCCAAGGCTGAGATCCACACATCTCTGTCAAAGTCCGGCATCACAATGGCGCCAGATCAGCTCGATCTGCTGCTCGACAGCGTGCTCTCTAGTGATCTCGTGCGGCTTGTCGCGACCTTCAACGCGGCCAAGGTGATCGATGAGCAACTGGGCCAGATCGTTCAGGCGAGCGGTGACAACACGGCAGCTGCGCGGAAGTATTTTGCGATGCATGCCGCGCTGTTCGCGATGTTGGTGCATGCGCAGGATGCTCTGATCGACAAGATCGACACGAAGTATATGCCGCGTCTGCAAGCGATCGAAAAAGACATCGTTCGGGCCGGCGCAGACACCCGCAAACTTCTGAAGGGCGCCAATCGGGACGACCAGACGCGCGCGCTGAACGCCAACCTCAAATCTCAGGCCTTTGCCAAGCGGGTGGCACAATATTACCGCGGTTACTTGCTGCAACAGCGCGAGCAGTTGGCCAAGGCGCGGATCAAGGCGGTGCGTGATCTGCGGATTGCCGACAATACCTATGAAACGGTTGAGGCGAGTTTCCAATTGCGGAGCTTAATTCGCGATGCAACCTCATCTTTCGAAGCGATCCAGAAACTCGAGGCGCCCGGGTTTGACCAGATCTTCAAAGATCAGGAACTGCGGCGGGAGTTTGAAAACCTGACGCGCAAGCTGGACATTCCGACCAGCTGAGGCGGGGGGTTCGCGACGCCTGTATCAGGGTGGTGCATGTGTTCACGCATCTGCAACACGCTGAAACATAAGTCGAATTTTAATCTCATTGCCTCAGAGTTTCCCCGTTACCGCCAAAGTTCCGGCCGCACTTTTTCCTAGTGCACTCTGGAACGCCACAAGCCGAAAACGGCACCGGGGGAACAGGGATGGCTTTGAGCAACGCTGCCGGCGCGCGCCGGTGGCTCACGTATACGTTTGCATACATGCTATTTGGCGTGGTGGGCTCCCCTATGGCGGGGACTTTCCATGCGCCCACGGCACATGCCGCCGTGCCCATCACTCAAAAACATATGGATGTGGGCCGCGCAAAGGCCGCGCAACCGATAAGCCGCGCAAGGAAGCTGACCAGACGCTGGTTCGCGACTGGCCACTTTATCGGACCAACCGGGGACAGCAGGCGTTCAATCAGACGATGGCAACGCTCGCGGCGACTGATGTGCGGCCGCCCAACGCCTCGGCGTTCGCGGGATGCCGTGACCAGAACTGTAGCCTGAAACTTCCGAAGATCGATGCGCGAGGCTGGATCCCGGCCGGACGGCTCTGGACGTCGCCGAATGATTACATCCTCTTTGTGCACAGTCCGCGTAAAATTCGTGGGAGGAAAATCCGGCGCCGGTCATCACGCACGATGCGCTTTTTCATATTTCACGAATTCCATAATTCGACGCGCAACACAGATGTGTTTGACACAATCTCGGCGCACAAGTTCTCGGTTTTTGTTCCCTTTTATATTGGCAAGCAGGGCAAGGATGCGCGGGGCCGCAACTATGTGACCGTCATCCAGGTCGCGCCATACGATGTGAAAAGTCGTCATGCCTCGAACATGGGGCATCGCGGGCCAGGCGTTGAAGTCGCGAAAAACAAGTGGGAACCGTTACCGCCGCTGCAGTCGAAAGCCGGTGTGCTGCTCGCTGCGATCGTGAAGCAGGCGTCGCCACGTCTCAAGGTTGTGCACCATCGCTACAAAGAGGGGCTACCGATGCTGCGCGCCTATCAGGCACGGGTGAAGGCCCTGCGCGCCGCTGGTTCTTCGCGAGAGCGCGCTATACCCTTCACGCCGGCACGGAGCCGGACGGTGGCGCGGATCTCTCAGCCGCTCAATACGATCATCCGCCGAAAGGGACTGCGACCAGCACGCCGGCTCGCGGCCCTTCCTGGGGCGCCACGGACGCGCGTTTCGGTTGCGCCACGGACTGCTGTGCCCGTGCCGAAGCAGGCGGTTCGCCCTGTCGTTGCCAGCGTGCGGGATGTCCCGGCGCCGCAGATCGCGCGGCGGCCGATCAGCGCACGTGAGGATGAGGCTGGAGGAACAACAGGCACGCCGGCGCAACCGGTGGCAGCGTTCGGCGGCGCACCGGAGGATACGTCGGCTGATGCGGCGCCACTGACGATGAATGGTCTCTTCAAAAAGCTGTTCGGCGCTGCGAACTGATCAATCAGCGGCGACTGCGGTCAAAGCGGCGGCTTCTGCTTCACGCCTGTCGACGGCCCGCACGACCAGCGCGGCGGCGAGTGACAGCACGCAGGAGACAAGGATCATTCCAAGGTGTGCCGGACCCGCGTTCTCCGGGGTCATGATGAGCCCTGCAATGCCGGACATAACCGCTCCGCCGAACATGGTGAGCGCGCCGGAAAGCCCTGATGCACCGCCGGCAAGGTGTGGGCGGACGGCGACGGCACCGGCGCTCGCACTCGGCATCGCCAATCCATTGCCGATGCCGACACAGCCGACAGCGCCGAAATAGATCAGCGGGTGGAGCAGCCCCGCAAGAATGGCGATCAGCCCGGCAACAATGCCAACGGTTGCCACAAGGCGACCGACGATCATCGTCGTCGTCAGATTAAACGATCCGGCGATCCGACCCGCAATAAAACTCCCGAGAAAGAACCCAATCGTCGACGTCCCCATCCAGAAGCCGAGATCGGTGGCCGGCATGCGAAACACATGCTCTGCAACAAGCGGGACGCCGCCGAGGAAGGTATAGAACGCGCCGGTCGAGAATGCGAGGCAGAGCGCGTAGCCCCAAAACCGTCGCGAGCGGAACAGCTCCGGATACGCCTTGAACTGTGCAGCAAAGGTGCGCGACGGGGTGAGGTTTGTTTCTGGAAACCGATGCCAGGCGACCGCGATAACTGCAAGTCCGAGGACGACGAAAAGGCCGAAGCTGAAACGCCAACCGAGCCAAGCGTCCGTGACGCCGCCGATCATCGGCGCCATCATCGGGGCAACGGCCATTGCCATCGAGATATACCCGATACGGCCAGCGGATTCGCGTGGCTCGCTGGTGTCTCGCACGGCGGCGATGGCAATGACCCATCCGGCGATGATGACGCCCTGGGCAAGACGGAACGCCAGGAAGGTCCAGATGTTCTCTGCAAGTCCGCACCCTATTGAAGCGAGGATGAAAATGACAAGACTTGCGAGAAGGACGGGGCGCCGACCATAGCGATCCGACAAAGGACCGATTACGAGTTGCATCACCCCCGTTGCCGCCGCGTACCCGGCGATCGCGAGATTGACCAGCGCATAGTCCGTGTTCAGATCGCGGGCGATATTCGCGAGCGATGGGAGAAAGAGGTTGAGCGACAGCGTCGCGAAGCCGGTGATCAGTACGAGCAGAAAGAAATCCGGCGAACGGGGCACCGAGGTCCGTCGAATATCGTCGCCAGTTGTTGTTTGCGTCCTCATGTTGCCTGCTTAGTCTGCTGGTGAGGCGTATGCCAGTGGCGCGCTTCGTCTTGCGCGCCGACGCCGCAACCTCTTACGATGCGGCAACCACAGGGAGAGACGCGATGCCAATGGACGCTGCCGACATTGTCAGCATGATCAAAGAGGCGTTGCCGGATGCCGAGGTTACGCTGACCGACCTCGCGGGCGACGGCGACCATTATTCGGCGCACGTCGTCTCATCGGCTTTTGCCGGCAAATCACGCGTGCAGCAGCACCAGATGGTCTATAACGCTCTGCAAGGCCGCATGGGTGGCACGTTGCACGCGCTGGCCCTTCAGACATCGGCGCCGAAAAGCGAAGCGGCCAGTTAACGGTGGCGGCGACAGCGGTGGCAGGTTGCCGGTGCATGGCCGCCAATCGCACCACGCGTTTGACCTTCAGCGCCGCAATCGCCATTTAACGTGCAGAACTGAAATTTTCGAATCAGCATCCGGAGATCCCTATGGCCGAGGCCGAAATTCACGACTGGATCCGCAAGCAAGTCGCCAGCAACGATGTGGTGCTCTTCATGAAGGGCAACAAGAAATTTCCACAGTGTGGGTTCTCCGGCCAGGTCGTGCAGGTGCTTGACCATCTCGGCGTGACCTACCATGACATCAACGTGCTCGAAGACATGAGCATTCGTGACGGCATCAAATCGTTCACGAATTGGCCGACAGTGCCGCAGCTCTACGTAAAGGGCGAGTTTGTCGGTGGCTGCGACATCATCCGCGAGATGTTCCAGGAAGGCGAGCTACACGAATTGCTGGCCGCAAAGGATGTGCCGCATCACGCGAAAACCGCAATCGCCTGATTGCTGAGCGCGCAATCAGATGGTCGACGTTTCTGAGCCCGGTGCCAATCGTGACACGTCACGCCCGACAGGGTCGCGCCGACCATTCTTTCCGCCGTCGTGGGCGGAGTTTTTGCGGCGATTGGGCGGAGTGGCCGATTGGTGGGACGTCGCCCGACGCATCGCGTTGAACATTGCGATCTTCTCGGCTGCCGTCCTGCTCTATCTTGGCGTGACGGAGCCGGTGCTTAAGCTCACGAAGCTTTACGTCCTCACGGACGAGCACTCTCTGTGGTCGGTCATTGTGGCTCTGTTCGCCAAGGATGAGCTGTTTCTCGGGACAATCATCTTTACATTCTCGATCGTGTTTCCCGCCCTCAAGCTGTTTTATCTCCTGGTCGTTGCCCTTGCGCCGCCAATGAGCGATCGGCGCTACATCATGCAATGGATGTCGTGGCTCGGGAAATGGTCGATGCTGGATGTGCTGGTTCTGGCGCTGGTGATCTTCTATGCCAAATCCAACGATCTCGCTGACGCTGCCACGCTGCCGGGTGTCTACTATTTTACCGGCAGCGTCGTTCTGACCATGATCGCATACGGGTGGGTGAAGAAGATGCCCGACGATGCCTGACACGCTTTGTTCCGTCCGCCGGATGGCATGCGCACGGCTGGGGAATGATTGGACTGGACAACACGGGCGCTAGACGGCATCGCTCCGCGCGATACGTGAAAGCCACGAAAACCCTGCCTCCCATGATCGACAACCGACTGCTTAACGGGCGCGCTGTGCAACGGCGCCTGCTCGAAGATGTGCGCGAAAAACTTTCCGGCGGAACGTTGGCACGACCGATCGGGCGCCTGGTGTCCATCAGCATCGGCGATGTGGCGGAAGTGGCCGTTTATATCCGCAACCAACGGCGCGCTGCAGACCAAGCGGATGTCCCGTTCGAAGAGCTTTTCTGGCCTGCAGACATCGACTTTGCCGATGCGAAGGAGCGGATCAAGGCGTTGAATGACGAGGATGCGGTGACGGGGATTATCCTCCAGCGCCCGACGCCGGAGCATACCAATGTCCGTTCACTGCAATCGGCGATCCATCCGCTGAAAGACGTGGAGGGTATGAACCCGGCGTCCATCGGCAACATTGTCTACAGCGATGTGGCGCTCGCGCCGTGCACTGCTGCGGCATCGGTGGAACTCGTCAAGGCCACCGGCCTCGATCTCAAGGGGCTGGAGGTTGTCATGGTCGGTCACTCCGAGATTGTCGGCAAACCCATTGCATTTCTGCTGATGGCTGAGGGCGCGACTGTCACGGTGTGCCATCACATGACCCGCTCGGTCGCCATGCACTCAAGACGCGCCGATGTCGTGATTGTCGCCGTTGGGATTGCGAAGTTTCTCGGGCCGGACATGATCAAGCCTGGCGCTGCAGTCATCGATATCGGGATCAACCAGATCACGGATGAGACCGGCAAGCTGAAGATTGTCGGCGATGTCGACACCGATGCCGTGAAGGAGGTCGCCAGCTGGATCACGCCGGTGCCGGGTGGCGTCGGGCCGGTGACAGTCGGCATTTTGATGCGCAACGCTGTCACGGCCCATGAGCGCCAGATCGCGGCTGGTTGGATCAGCTGACGGAGAACGGGGCAGGGAGCAAAATGGCATGAAAATGATCGACGCTGAGGCGGTCCATCGCCTGCTGCCGTACGATGCACTCGTTGCCGGTCTTCTCGATCAGCACAAAACCGACATTGATGATGTCCGTTCACATCTGCTCGAGGGACCGGACACCGGTCATGGCGCAGCGAACTTTCTCACCCTGCCGGCCTGGCAACACGGTCGAGCGCTCGGCGCGAAGCTGGTCACGGTGTTTCCGGCGAATGAGAAGACCGACACCGGTCTGCCATCTGTGCAAGCGGTGTTCGTGCTCTTTGACGGCAAGACCGGTGCGCCACGCGCGTGCATTGACGGGACGGCGTTGACCCTGCGCAAGACGGCCGCGGACAGCGCGCTCGGTGTGCAATTTCTCGCGCGAGAGGATGCCCGAACGCTGCTGATGGTGGGGGCCGGGGCGATGGCGCCGCATCTGATCGCAGCACACCGGGCGGTACGGCCGTCGCTCGAGACAATTCTGATCTGGAATCGGTCGCCGCAGCGGGCACATCATCTCGCAGCCGCGCTCTCGCGTGAGGGCATTGAGGCAGCGGTCGTCAATGATCTCGAAGCGGCAACCCGGGAGGCCGCCATCATCTCGTGCGCGACGATGGCGACCGCGCCGTTGATCCGCGGGGCCTGGCTGACACCCGGCACGCACCTCGATCTTGTCGGCAGCTATCGTCGCGACATGGTCGAGTGTGATTTGGAGGCCGTGCGGGACAACGCCTTGTTCGTCGACAGCCCATGGAGCGCATTGCACGACAACGGCGAGATTGCCGTCGCCTTGGAGAGCGGCGCGCTTTCGCGCGACGCCATCATTGCCGATCATTTCGATTTTGCGCATGGCCGCCACGTTGGTCGTGCTTCAGCCGATCAGATCACAGTGTTCAAGAACGGAGGTGGCGGGCACCTCGATCTGATGGTTGCGCAGCATCTCGTTGCTATGGCGGAGAATTAACCACCAGCACGGATCACGTTGTAACGCTTGGCAATGAAGCGACGTTCATAGGCGTCATTGCCGTCAATCGGGGCGGGACCAAGATAACGCACGCGGACGCGCGCCGTGCCCTGGCGATTGAACCCAAGAACACGTGACGCCTCCCGCGACATGTCGATGATACGGTCATGGGCATACGGTCCACGATCGTTCACGCGGACAATCACGTCGCGGCCGTTCGACAGATTGGTGACGTGGACATACGACGGGAGCGGCAGTGTCGGATGTGCGGCGGTGAGCGCCCCCATGTCGTAGACCTCGCCATTGGCTGTCATCCGCCCATGGAACAGTTTGCCATACCAGGATGCGATGCCAACGCGATTGTAGTGCTGATCCGCCTGGGGGACGTAACGGCGCCCTTTGATGAAGTACGGCTTGCCCAGCTTATGGCGCCCGCCACCCTTCGGCACCGCCTGCCCGAACGACACGACGCGAGGAGAAAAACCGCTTTCTGTTTTGGATGATGTGCCAAGACACCCGGCCATCACGAACGCCGCTCCGAAGGCCGCGATCACTCCCCTTTCACACCACATACGCGCACAACCCGCTTCGATACCTAACTGGGCTCTTTCGATGAGCGATCAGTTTTGCGCCAATGTGACCGGTGGACGGCGATTTTGTGATGGCGGCTCTCGCGCCTGTGATACCTGCTTCGACACCCCCCTCCCCGCCCCTTACGCGCTATGCGGACCGACAGCACAGATCATGACGACGCAAACACTTTCGATTGCTGCGGCGCGCCGGATCGCGCTGGCGGCACAGAGGTTCGGCGAGCGACGGACGACGAGCGCGGCCAACTGGGGCGTCTTACGGCGAATGATCGAGCGACTTCATCTGCTGCAGATCGACAGCGTGAATGTGTGCGTACGCTCGCACTACATGCCGTTGTTCTCCAGACTGGGTCCGTATGACTGCGCCCGATTGGACAAGGCTCTACTGACACCGACGCCGCGTACCCGCAGCCACTTCGAGTATTGGGGGCACGAGGCGTCATTTCTGCCGCTCGACAGACATCCGTTGCTGCGCTGGCGGATGGCGGATGCTGCCGCCGGTCTCGGTCTCTGGCGGGCGGTGGCCACATTCGGGCGGGACCACAAGCCTCTGCTGAAAGAGATGACAGAGCGCATCCGCCATGACGGACCGCTTGCAACGCGAGACGCATCACCAGAGGGAGAGGGCAAAGGACGTGGCGGATTGTGGGACTGGAAGGGCTCCAAGCTGGCGCTTGAATATCTGTTTTGGACTGGTGTTCTGACGACGACGCGGCGCCGCGGCTTCGAGCGCATCTACGATCTGAGCGAACGGGTGATCCCGGCGGAGATTTTATCCCGCCCGACGCCGAGCCGCGAGGATGCGCATATCGCGCTGACGCAGATGGCAGCCGAGGCATACGGGATCGCGACGGCTGCCGATCTGCGCGACTACTTCCGACTTCCTGCGAAGGGGTTTGATGCGACGCTGGACGCTCTTGTGAGTGCGGGTTGTGTCGAGGAGGTCCGTGTCGAAGGCTGGGACAAGCCGGCCTATCTCGCGCGGGATGCAAGACGCCCCAGACGCATGGATGTCGATGCGCTGCTGACCCCCTTCGATCCTGTGGTCTGGTTTCGTCCGCGGGCCTCGCGCCTGTTCGAATTCGACTAAAAGATCGAGATATATACGCCGGCGGA
>JBCBXF010000280.1:0-3206 GCA_039816705.1 Pseudomonadota bacterium
TGAGGATATGGGGAGCGGAACGCGCCACGACTTATCATCCTGAACTGGCTGATCTGAATGCTGGAGCGTCCTGCGTCGGCCGCGGTTCGGGCGGGCTCAGCCGTGAGCGCTCTCGGCGGCAGTGACGTCGCTGTGCCTTGCCACATAGCGGGCCAGCACGTCCACTTCTATGTTCACGCAATCGCCTGCGCGCGCGTCGCCCCATGTGGTCACACTGCAGGTATGCGGAATGAGCGCACAACCGAATGTCGGCCCGCTTACCTCGTTCACCGTCAGCGACGTGCCGTTAAGTGATACGCTACCTTTTTGGGCAATAAAGCGCGCGAGCTCGACGGGCGCCGTGAAGGTCATGCGTATGGCGTTCCCGTCGACGCTCAAATCAGAAATCTCCGCGACGCCGTCCACGTGGCCTGTCACGATGTGACCGCCCATCTCGTCGCCAGCGCGCAACGAGCGCTCCAGATTTATCCTCTGTCCGGACTGCCAATCTCCGAGCGTTGTGCGCGCGAGCGTCTCGTTGGACACATCGACCTGAAACGAACAGCCCTCACCCTCGGCTGAGACATTCGTCGCGGTCAGGCAACATCCGTCACAGGCGATGGACGCACCGAGAGCGATCGAAGCCGGTTGATATGCTGATCGAATGACGAAGACCCCGCCGTCACGCGAGACGAGTGTCCCGACGTCGCTAATCAATCCGGTAAACATCCACGGGCTCCCTCGGGCATCGGCATCAGGTCGTGCAGCAGATCACTGCGGCGGAAGTGCTGCAGCGTGTCGTCGCCGAGGGTCAGGCTGTCAACGTGCTGCCACGCCGCGCTTTCGGTGATCGCTGCCAGACCGAGCCTGGGGAGCGGATCGAGACCCGCGTCTTCAAGTGCGGCGCGCCCGCGAAACAACATGATCTCATCGACGACGCCTGCGCTAAGAAACGAAGCGGCAACATGCGGTCCTCCTTCGATGAGCACCGATGTCATGCCGCGCACGGCCAGACCGCCGAGAATTGTCCGCGGGTCGAGCTGCCCATCGGCGCCGCGCGGAACAGAGAGCCCCCCGTTCGGCACCGGAGAGAAATCGTCAGCAACGCAGACGATCGGGTCGCGGCTCCCAAGCTTTCGGCCAGCAAGCGCTAGTCCTCCGGCGGCGAGTATGACCGGGCGGGGAGATCGCTCCTCCAAGCCGGGCAGCCGACAGTCAAGCCTTGGATCGTCAGCAATGACTGTCCCGCTTCCAACGAGGATGGCATCTGCGCGCGCGCGAAGCAGATGCCCGCGCGCACGCGCCGCAGCGCCCGTCACCCACACTGGCGCACCATCACCCGCGGCGATGCGTCCGTCAGCCGAAACCGCAAGTTTCAACAGGACGTGAGGCCTCGCGTACTGCACGCGCAGCGTGTGCGGTGCGTTCAGCAAGGCGGCGTCTCGGCGCGGCACAAGGTCGACAGCAACGCCAGCTTCTCTCAGGCGCTGAAGCCCGCGCCCGGCCACACGGCTATCAGGATCCTGCAGAGCGCATACGACCCGGGTGATACCGGCCTCAACGATGGCATCTGCGCAAGGTGCGGTCCGGCCATGATGCGAGCAAGGCTCCAGTGACACATAAAGCGTTGCGCCTCGGGCTGCCGGGCCTGCCATGGTGAGTGCCTGCGGCTCCGCATGCGGCCTGCCACCCGGCGCTGTAACGCCGTAGCCGACAATGCGTGACGCAGTGTTTTCCTCCGGGCGCACGAGGATGGCACCGACGCTCGGGTTGGGTGCCGTGCGCCCAAGACCACGCGTACCAAGCCGGATTGCGTGGGTCAGGAAATGAGCATCGAGATCGGTGGCCGTGTGCTTCATCGCCCGGATGGCTCAATGCGTCCGTTCGAGGGTGTGCCATCAGCATCGCCTGCCAGTTCGCCCAACACCTCACGGAAATCGCCGACCTCACGAAAGTTCTTGTAGACGGAGGCGAAGCGTACATAGGCCACACCGTCGAGTTCTTTGAGCGCATCCATCACGCGCTGGCCGATCTGATCGGTGGTGACCTCGGAGTCGCCCGAGGTCTCGACACCACGCACGACACTGATGACCGCCTGCTCGACGCGTCCCGGCTCGACCGGTCGCTTTCGCAAGGCAACCGAGATCGAGCGGCGGAGTTTGTCCGGATCAAAAGGCGCACGACGTCCCGAGCGCTTCAAAACGGTTATTTCACGCAGTTGGACGCGCTCAAACGTCGTGAAGCGCTGATTGCATTCCGTGCAAACGCGGCGGCGGCGGATCGATGTGTGATCCTCACTCGGACGAGAATCTTTCACCTGAGTGGCGGTGCTGGCGCAAAACGGACAACGCATCTTTGTGAGCGACCTTGAGATGAGATCATCGGTGGTGACCGACGTGACGCCTGCGAGTAGCCCAAACGCAAACGACCGGGCAAGACGCCCGGCCGCTGCAGTCGATCTTAACTCTTCGGTCGGGCGGGAACGTCAGGCCGACCTACTCGCGTGCTGTTCAGTTGCCATAAATCGGGAAACGGCCACACAGCTTCATGACCTTTTCCTTCACGCCTGCTTCCACCGCGCTGTTGCCATCCGGGCCATTTGCAACAAGCCCGTCCAGCACTTCGCAGATCAGCCCGCCAATCTCCTGGAACTCGGCAATGCCGAAACCGCGCGTCGTCCCTGCCGGCGAACCGAGGCGTATGCCAGATGTGACCATCGGCTTTTGCGGATCGAACGGCACGCCGTTCTTGTTGCAGGTGATGTTGGCACGGCCGAGCGCAACCTCCGCATCCCGACCGGTCAACTCTTTCGGGCGCAGATCGACGAGCAGCACGTGGGTATCGGTACCGCCGGAGACCAGTGCGTAACCGTTTGAGAGGATCACTTCGCCTAGGGCCTTGGCGTTGTCGATGACGTTCTGGGCGTAGATCTTGAAGTCCGGCCGCAGAGCCTCACCGAATGCGGCAGCCTTGCCGGCGATGACATGCATCAGCGGACCGCCTTGCAAACCGGGGAAGATGGCGGAGTTGAATTTCTTTCCCAGCTCCGGATCGTCCGAGACGATCATGCCGCCGCGTGGACCGCGGAGTGTCTTGTGGGTGGTCGTCGTTGCCACATGGGCATGCGGGAACGGGCTTGGGTGGAGGCCTGCAGCAACGAGACCGGCAAAGTGGGCCATGTCGACATGCAGGTAGGCGCCAACCTCATCCGCGCGATCGCGGATGAG
>JBCBXF010000281.1:0-3189 GCA_039816705.1 Pseudomonadota bacterium
GATGAGTTGAAAGCCCGCATCATGCAGCGGATGGAGCGCCGTGCGGACAGACCCCCGCCGCGCCAACCTCCAACTCACCAAGACGTTGCCACAGGCGTACAAAAGCTTCCTGCGCAATATCCTCCGCACTCGTATTCCGTCCAAGAAGCCGCTCCGCGGTCGTAACAGCCCGACCAAGTTGACGATCAACGAGGCGCCGGAATGCGTCTTTATCTCCGTCCCGCGCAGCGAGTACGAGGCGCGCATCACTCTCCTCGTTTGACGCCACGACGCGTAGCTGAGGCGCGCCACGCCGCACCGCCTCATCATCGTTCTCGTGCGTCTGAGGAGGCTGCGACACGGGCCGGATCACCATCAGGGAAGTGGAATGAGGCATTGTATATGACAGGGCAATCCTGCACCTGCCGCACGACCGTCCTGGCAGGCAGCATCACGCGAAGGCGGTGCAGCAGATGCCGCACCGCCCTGCATCTCCGGCCGCTCAGTAGCGTCCCGATCCGCGACGTCCGCCTCGCTTGCGCCGGGGCAGTTCATCACCGGAGAGCTTGCCATCGTCGTTCAGGTCAGCCCACGTGAACCGCTCCTTCGCACGGCTCAGATACTCTGCCTGCGTCACTGAACCATTTCGGTCCTCATCGAGGCGGCGGATCATGCGCTGGACCCGTCTGTCCGCACGGCGCTCCATCCGCTGCATGATGCGGGCTTTCAACTCATCTGCCGTCACGACACCGTCACCGTTTGTATCGGCTTCTTTGAACCGCTCGTTACGGCCGTTCTCAAGTTCCTGCAGCGTCAGCTCTCCGTTGTTGTCAGCATCAAAGCGCTTGATCATGCGATGAAAGCCCTTGCCACCATGACCAGCCATTTTACCCCAACCACCCTGGGCTGCGACGGCCGGTCCGAACGCGATGCCCGTGCCAAGCACACCAAGGCCAGCGGCGACGATCGCGACTTTTCCGAAAAGTTTCATCAGTCTCTCCTGGTTCATCTCGCGGGCGACTTTTGTGCGCCCCATAACCGACCAACGAAGCAGCCGGCGCAAACCCGTCGGTCAGATTGAAACTTTTTTCTCAAACATGGCCAGCACGTCTGCCTGGGCATCCTGCAATCGCGCTTCAACATGAGAAAAGTTCGGAGAATCAATAGCTTCTGCAATTCTCTGGCGCAGGCCTTCGGGCGCTGAGGATGGTTCGAAATTTTCGCCGGCACATAGCCGAATGAGCTGCGTGAGGGTCTCTAGCAACACGAGATGCCGCGCGAGAGAGTCCGTCTCATCGGGCTCCAGTGCGCCAACAGCGCCAAGTGCCGCGATCCCGTCTCGGGTACTGCGAGCAAGACAATCCGGATGTGCAGCCCCGTGCGCCAGCTGCAAAAATTGGACGATGAATTCAATATCGACCAGACCGCCACGCACGAGTTTCAGATCCCATAGCGAGGTCGACGCGCGCTCGGCAGCCATGAGATCGCGCATCTCGCGTACATCACGCACCAGCTTGCTCCGATCCCGAGGCTGGGTCAGTACCGTGAGGCGCGCGGCCTCAGCGGCGCAGCAGAGCTCAACATCGCCAGCGACCGCACGCGAGCGCAAAAGCGCCATATGCTCCCACGTCCAGGCATCCCGCGCCTGATAAGTCTCGAAGGCCGACAGCCGGGTCGCCACCGGCCCCGCATTCCCGGATGGGCGCAGTCGCATATCGACCTCGTAAAGCGCCCCTTCAGCCGTTGGAGAGGATAAAGCCGTCACGAGCCGCTGGGTCAGGCGCGCAAAATACTGAGAGGCCATAAGTGGGCGATCACCGTCAGATCGCGTGTCGTCCTGCGCATGATCGTAGATGAGGATCAGGTCGACGTCCGAAGCCGCCGTCATTTCCCTCCCACCAAGTTTGCCCATCCCAAGCACGGCAACCTGGCCACTCGCGATGGTGCCATGACGGATTGAAAGGTCCTGCCGCGCGGAGACAAGCATGCGCTCGATCAGAGCATCAGCCAGCAGAGCATAAATCTCTCCAGCTTCACGCGCATCGATCGTTCCGGCGAGTAGTCGCACGCCGACCAGAAGCTGGAACTCCGCCGCGAAGACCCGCGCCGCATCAAGCCGGGCGGCATGATCTTCAGCGCCCTCAAGCGCTGTATCAATCAGCCCATCAAGCGTCGCGCTGTCCGGCAGATGTCCAAAAAAGCCGGGATCAAGGATCGCTTCGAACGTCCGCGCACGCCGACTGATCACCCGCGCCAGCCGAGGCGCACTGCCCATGATGTCAGCCAGCAAACGCAGGAGATTGGGATTGTTGCGAAGAAGAGAAAAAAGCTGCACGCCGGCCGGCAGGTCACCGAGAAACCGATCAAACGCGATGAGCGCTTCATCCGGATTTCCTGTCCGCGCCAACGCTTCGATGAGGGTCGGTTGAAACTCCGTCAGACTTTCACGCGCACGTTCACTTTCCGTCGCGCGGTTGCGCCCGTGGTGCCAGCCCCGCACCGTCGCAAGCACCGTCTGAGGCGCCTTGAAGCCAAGCTGCGCCAGCGTCTCCAACGTCTCCGGATCATCCGCCTCGCCGGCAAACACCAGATTGCCGGACGTGTCCGCCAGCCCGTCGACATCTTCAAACAACGCTGCATAGTGCTCCCGTACCCGCAGGAGTGTCTGACGCACGTGACGCTCAAACGCGTTGGCTCCGTCAAATCCGCAAAACAGTGCCAGGCTCTCGAACGCGTCCTCGTCTTTCGGAATGAGATGGGTTTGCGCGTCCACCACCATCTGTACGCGATGCTCGATCTCGCGCAACGTTCGATAGCACTCAGCCAGATCATCCCGGACAGCGCTCGTAATCCAGCGGCGCTTCACAAGCCGATCCAACGCATGCAGCGTGCGCGGATCACGAAGCTCCGGTTGCCGGCCGCCTGCAATCAACTGCTGCGTCTGGACGAAAAACTCGATCTCGCGAATACCACCAAGGCCGAGCTTGACGTCATGGCCGCGCACCGCGATCTCGCGAAACCCCTTGTAGGTGTTGATCTGACGTTTCATCGCGTGAACATCGGCGACGGAGGCAAAGTCAAAATATTTCCGCCACACATATGCTTCGAGCTCGGTCAACAGCGCGACGGCAGAGGAAAAGTCGCCAGCAACCGGACGCGCCTTGATGAAAGCCGCGCGCTCCCAGTTTTGCCCGTAGGTTTCGTAGTAGA
>JBCBXF010000282.1:0-3183 GCA_039816705.1 Pseudomonadota bacterium
TTCATCACGGGTGAATTGTGCGCGATCGTTCGGTCTTTCAGCAACGGGGGCCGTATCAGACAAGGGCTGCTCCGTGAGTTGGATGACGGTACCGGTACGTTATAGCACGCGCCAGCTGCCGCCAACTCCGACACGCATGCCTTGTGATGAGGCTTAACTGCGCACAGCTGAATGAAGCGATGGACAGGGAGCACGGCCCCCGCCCCAGATCAGTTCCGCGCGGAACGCCTGCCCGCAGAAACACGTGTCGTCGGGACAACCACAACATCATCGGGATGCGTCATGACCAGCACACGCCGTGCCTGCTCTGCCAACATGTCAGGGTCAATGCGGTCGCTGCGGAGCAAATCAACATCACGCGAGAGCCGAAGGCGGTCCACTTCGAGCCCTGCGAGACGGGCCTTCAAGGTCGCAGCGCGTTCAAGCAAGACAGCGCGAGACTCAAGCCCGTGGCGCCCTTCGACAGCATGGAAGCCGAAGTAACCCAGCACGATGAAGCACATGCCAAGGGCAAGATTCTGGCGCACGGTTCGGCGGGCGGACATGGCGAAGCCTTAGCAACATCGACCTGGAGCGATCACATCGCAATGACGCGACGATCAACCCGACACACTTAACGTCACGTTAATTCGCGCGGCGCACTGCGCGCATCATGTCAGCGACGATGCACCCCTCAGGACCGAAATCCCGGCATACCGCGCGGCGCTGCCAAGTTCCTCCTCGATGCGGATTAACTGGTTATACTTCGCCAGCCGATCCGACCGTGATAGAGACCCCGTCTTGATCTGCCCGGCGTTGGTCGCAACCGCAATGTCTGCAATCGACGAATCTTCTGTCTCACCTGAACGGTGAGAAATCACGGCCGTGTAGCGTGCCCGCTGCGCCATCGCGACGGCGTCAAGCGTCTCGCTCAGGGTACCAATCTGGTTCACCTTGACGAGGATCGAATTCGCCGTCGCGCTGTCGATGCCTTGAGCCAGACGTTTCGGATTGGTCACGAAAAGATCATCCCCAACGAGCTGCACGCGATCACCAATCGCTTCCGTCAGCGCCTTCCAGCCATCCCAGTCATCTTCCGCCATTCCGTCTTCAATTGAGATGATCGGATAGCGCGACGTGAGATCCGCGTAGAACGCGACCATGTCGTCCGCGCTTCGCACCTTCCCCTCGCCCTTCATGTTGTACGCACCGTCGGAATAAAACTCCGTCGACGCAGCATCCAACGCAAGCATGACATCCTCGCCAGGCTTGTACCCGGCAGACTCGATCGCCTTCATAATGAAATCGAGCGCTTCATCGCTTGAGGACAGGTTCGGTGCAAAGCCACCCTCGTCACCAACGTTCGTGCCGTGCCCCGCCGCGCTCAACCCTTTGCGGAGTGTATGAAAAATCTCGGCACCAATTCGGATCGCATCCCGGCAACTTTCGGCACCGACCGGCATCACCATGAATTCCTGGATATCGATCGGATTGTCCGCATGTTCACCGCCGTTGATGATGTTCATCATCGGGACGGGGGTGACATGTGCGTTCGGTCCGCCGAGATAGGCATGCAGAGGCAGACCAACGGCCTCGGCAGCCGCACGCGCGGCAGCCAGCGAAACACCAAGCAGCGCATTCGCTCCAAGCCGTGACTTTGTCTCCGTACCATCCAGCTCACAAAGCGCGGCATCGATGTGACGCTGTTCGGTGGCGTCCATCCCGGAGAGCTCGTTTGCAATCTCCCGATTGACACCTTCGACAGCCTTGAGCACGCCCTTGCCGAGATAGCGCTCTCCGCCGTCACGCAGCTCATGGGCCTCATGAGCTCCGGTTGAAGCGCCGGACGGGACCGCGGCCCGACCAGTCGAGCCGTCCTCCAGTGTCACATCGACTTCGACGGTCGGGTTGCCACGGCTGTCGAGAATTTCGCGCGCGTGAATGTCGATGATCGCTGTCATGGAGGTCCCAATCGTCATGAAGGTGAAAATAATGCGGGCTTGAAGCCGCGCCGCGCGCTTTTATCTCGATTGGCCGCGAATACAAATGAACCCGACACGCGTGACGCTTGCAGCACACTGCCGGATCGCCTACGCGCGTTTCGTGGACAGGTGCAAAAACGGACCATGCAGATGAGTGCAGACACGATGGATGTGACCCAGCTCGGCCGGCAGACAGCCATGCCTACCTCACCGGAGACGGCCGAGCTTGACCGCGTTGCAAACCCGCACCCGGACACGCACTACGTCGCCCGCTTCACGGTGCCGGAATTCACCTCGATCTGCCCGGTCACCGGCCAGCCGGATTTTGCGCACCTCGTGATGGACTATGTTCCCGATGCCTGGCTCGTCGAGTCCAAGTCGTTGAAGCTCTATCTGGGCGCGTTCCGCAACCACGGCGCCTTCCATGAAGACTGCACCGTCGCGATTGGCAAACGTCTCGTGGACCTTCTGGCGCCGAGATGGCTGCGGATTGCGGGCTATTGGTATCCACGCGGCGGGATACCGATCGATGTGTTCTGGCAAACTGGTCCGCCGTTGGAGGGTGTCTGGTTACCCGACACCGGCGTCGCTCCGTATCGCGGCCGCGGTTAAGTGTGCAGCCGACTGGTTTTCCCGCACGATCGATTAAAACCCAAGCTCAGCTGTCCACAGCCCAGATCCCGAAAACGCGTTCACTGCGACCTTAGAGCGATTAGGTTTTCCCCGCTTCTCCCCTGCTTTGCACCGCTTCTCCACACCCCGGTTGCAGCAGCACCGATAGCCCCTCTACGGTCGCAGCGTCCTTGTTGCGTTGCGTTCCGTTCCAACAGTTCCATCATTCAGTACGAGTAAGCGTTCTGCATCCGTCGGGTAAGCGGATGCGCGTTTGCGTAAGGGGGAAGTATGTCGCGTCTTGCAACGCGCCTGATGCACGCGGGCGTGCTCGGCACAGGTGTCGGTTTTCTGGTCATCTCGGCCTTCGCAATTTTTGTCATCTCGAGCAGCGGCGCAAAAGCGCAGAGCTTGAAGGATGACTTCGTCCTCGTCGAAACGCCGAGGTATGCATGGCACGGCTGTTACTTTGGCATCTCTGGCGGCGCGAGCCTCGACGAAACCCGGGCGCTCGGATCACCGCAGATCGAAGCGATTGGCAACACGGCCAATGACGGTTTCACCGCTGGCGGCTACGCGGGATGCATGATGCAAACCGGTCCGCTGGTCT
>JBCBXF010000283.1:0-3168 GCA_039816705.1 Pseudomonadota bacterium
GTTGATGATCGATGCGACTTTCAACACGCCCTATCTCTGCCGCCCGAAAGAGCATGGTGCGGATATCGTTGTGCAATCGCTGACGAAGTTTCTCGGCGGGCACGGCAATTCGGTGGGCGGCATCATCGTCGACTGCGGCACGTTCGACTGGATGAAAAGCGACAAGTTCCCGACGCTCAGCAAACCGTGCCCCAGCTACAACGACATGGTGCTCGGCGAGACGTTCGGGAATTTTGCGTTCGCGATTGCTTGCCGCGTACTCGGACTGCGCGATCTCGGCCCGGCGATCTCCCCGCTGAACGCCTTTTTGATCCTTACCGGCATCGAGACGCTTGGTCTCCGCATGGCGCAACACTGCAAGAACGCGAAGACTGTCGCGAAGTTCCTCGACAAGCACGCTGCGGTCTCATGGGTGAACTATGCGGGCCTGAAAGACAGCGTCTATCATCACCTCGCCAAGCGATATTGCCCAGACGGTTCGGGCGCCGTTTTCACGTTCGGGCTCAAGGGCGGTTATGACGCCGGGGTCGATCTTGTCAGCAAGGTCAACCTGTTCAGCCATCTGGCGAACATTGGCGATACGCGTTCGCTGATTATTCATCCGGCGTCGACCACGCACAGCCAACTCTCATCGGCCGAACGGGAGGCTGCGGGGGCGGGCGATGATGTCGTGCGTCTTTCGATCGGGCTGGAAGACAGCGCCGACATCATCGCAGATCTCGAGGCGGCGCTTGGCAGCTGATCAGCTTGCGTTTGCGCGGCGGTTCGGCACACGCTCGAGCAGCACCTTCACCGGAGGATATTTCCAGTCGTTCTTGGTGTTGTCCGATGCTGCGTCGATCACCGCGACGACCGCGAGGCCGAGCAGTCCCGAGTTGGCGCCCGAATTCAGTCGCTGCGCACGCGTTACATCGATGGCACGCACCGTGACGAGGCGTGAGATGTAGCCTTGTCGCTTGCACGACACCGCGAGCTCGCTCGACTTGCCGCGGTACAGCGGCACGCGTACCTTCGCCGGTGTCACAAGGTCGGCTTCATAATGCGGGGTGGAGAGATGACAGGAGACGCCCGCCATCTCGACGTCACCCTTGCTATCAATCCGTTCATACGCGCGAACTTCGGCGAGCTGGTTGCCCGCATATTCGGGCACGCCGGAACCGGTTTGCGCCCGTTTCACAGCAAGGACGTCGATGTCATTGCTCGATGTCTTTGACCTGATGTCAGTGACCTGGCTGACTTCGAGCGGCGTGGCACAGCCAGCCAGCGTCACGCCGGCCACGGCGAGCGCCGCGAAACACCTCAACGACCACATGAAAAAGCTCCCCCAAAAAGCTCTGCTTCGCGTCATCGACCACGCACGCGGTGACGAATGCGCGCTCTCCATGGTTGTATACGGAATGCGGTCGGGCGCTGTCGAGGGGCGGCGAGGCCACCGGGTTGATCGCGCGCATGATTGTGGTGCGGGCACATCAAGGGCCCGCTCAATCAGTCGCATCACAAAGCAGGGTCACCATGCAGTGGAGCGATGAGGGCTTGGTGCTTTCGGTGCGAGCGCACGGAGAGACGTCGGCGATTGCGGAGGTGTTTACGCGCGATCAGGGCCGCGCGTTGGGGCTTGTGCGCGGCGGGCGCTCGCGCCGCATCCGACCGGTCCTGCAACCCGGCAACCATGTTGAGGTTGTCTGGAAAGCGCGGCTTGAAGAGCACCTCGGGAATTTGACGGTTGAGTTGCGGGAGGGTTTTGCCGCGACCGCACTTGAGAGCCGGATGGACCTCGCCGGGCTTTCATCCATGTGTGCGCTACTGCGGCTCCTGCCGGAGCGTGATCCGCACCGCTCGCTTTATGAAGTGACACTGTTTGTGCTCGGCTATTTCGGGCAGCCGGATATCTGGCCCGCGCTGATGGCGCGGTGGGAACTGGAGTTGCTTGAAGAGCTTGGCTTCGGGCTCGACCTCACGAAATGTGCGGCGACGGGGGCAAAGGACGACCTCACATTCGTCTCACCAAAGTCCGCGACCGCGGTCAGTGCCGATGCGGGTGCCGCTTATGCCGACCGTTTGTTGCGGCTGCCGCGATTTCTGCTCCCGGGAAGCCATCGCGAGGCATCGACAGTCGATGTGCTCGATGCCTACAACCGCGACGGGTTCCTCGCCCCCGTCCGCATCATGTCGCCGGAGAAAGCCGAGGCGATCCGCCAGCAGTTCGAGGCGGCGGAACGCGACCATCCCGAGGTGCTGGAGAAACGCGGGCGCAGCAATGCCCATCTCGTGTTCCCGTTCCTCGACGAGATCGTGCATGATCCGTTTCTGCTCGACTGCGTCGAAGACCTGATCGGCTCGGCAATTGGCGTGTGGGGCTCGGTGCTGTTCATCAAGGAGGCGCATGACCCGGGCTTCGTCACCTGGCATCAGGATTTCACGTACAACGGGCTCGAGCCACATGAGGGCACGTCGGCGTGGCTGGCGCTGACGCCGAGCACGCTTGAGAGCGGCTGCATGCGCATGATCCCGGGCACGCACAAACAAGGCATGTTCACGCATCGCGATACGTTCGGGGAGAACAATATCCTGACGCGCGGGCAGACCATCGAAGGCATCGACGAGAGCACGGCGGTCGATCTCGCGTTGCAACCCGGCGAGGTGTCGTTCCATCACCCGCGCACCGTTCATGCGTCTGCACCGAACCGCTCGGACCAGCGTCGCCTCGGCTTCACGATCCAGAGTTATCTTCCCCCCCATGTCGTCCAGACGAAGGGTGACGGGTACGTCCAGTATGGACGCGGCGATGATGTGTTTCGCAACATGCTGGAAGTGCGCCGGCCGACCGGAACGCTCGTGCCGGATGAACTGGAGATGCGGGCGAGGATCAACGACCTGTGGACCGAACAGCTTTACGACGGGGCGGAGAAGCGTCGCGAGTTGTAGGCGGCCGCGTTTTTGTACGGGCAGCTTCCGCCCGTGCCGCGCAACCGCGGGTCGTCCTCTCAGTCTCTTCGCGCGTCGTCATCGGCGGTCTCCAGACGTTTCGCAAGGTACCCGATCAGCCGTGTCCGGCTCTCCGGCATCTCGACACCGCGCGGTTCGACGGCATCGCGATGGAGAAAATATCCCGTCAGTGTGAGCGCATCGAGCACATCGACTGTCGATGCCTCGCGATGGCTTCCCGGG
>JBCBXF010000284.1:0-3088 GCA_039816705.1 Pseudomonadota bacterium
CACAAACAGGATGCCATCGCGAAAGTCTTCGCCGACAATCCGCATGCCCTCGACCAACGCCTCGGTCAGCACGTTGTAGGGTGCCCAGCCGCGTTCGATCAGAATGTTGGTGCCTTCTTCGATTTCCTCCTTGAGGCCATCGTAAAGGTCGTCGTGCATTTGCTGGACAAGCTCATCATCCGGCAGTTCGCTAAGTACGATATCTTCATCGTCTGACATGGACGTCTCCGTGTCGTGACTGTCTCGTGCAGACAAGACGGTCGGCGGCCGCAATACTTTTCCCAGTTAGTGCGAAGTTTCTGATGAGCGCAAGACGCGATGCGACACCTGCACGGCATGAAACGACGTTTGCGCTGTGATGGCTAAAATCAGGTTGTTTCGGTCAGGGTCGCGTGCCGTGTCCGCATTCCGAGGACCGTCCAGCGATTTGGCATGCGATGCGGGACTCAGATATCGCGGTGGCATGCCCCATCCTGCCACAACCAAAACCGACACGCTTAAAGCCCGGCCCACTAAGAAGGCGCGCGCAGCGCTGCGCGAGACAGATCTCTATCCCGCGGTGAAACGGCTGCTTGAGCAGCAGGGCTTTGTTGTGAAAAGCGAGGTCACGGACGCGGATGTGGTTGGTATGAAAGATGACGACCCGCCCATTGTCGTCGAACTCAAGACGCGGTTTTCGCTTGCGCTTATCCATCAGGCCATCGCCCGTCAGAAGATAACCGACACGGTCTACGTGGCGATCCCGACGGGTTCCGGCCCGCGCTTCAACGCCGCACTGGCGGACAATCTGCAGCTGTGTCGCCGGCTCGGCCTCGGGCTGATGACAGTCAATGTGGCTCGCGGAACAGCCAAACCGCGCCTTGATCCGAAGCCTTACCACCCGCGCGGTTCCCGGAAGCGGAAGTCACGACTGCTGCACGAGTTTGCCCGCCGTGTCGGCGATCCCAACCAGGGCGGTGTCAATCGCGCGCCGCTCATTACGGCATACCGTCAGGATGCGTTGCGCTGCCTCCGCGTTCTGGATGAAAACGGGCCGATGCAAGTGGCCGACATCGTGAAAGCGACCCATGTTCCAAAGGCCGGGCGCATCCTCGGCGACGATCACTACGGATGGTTCGAACGGGTGGCCCGCGGTGTCTACACCCTGACGCCCAAGGGCGAGCAGGCGCGCGAACTTTTCGCGGATGTGCTTACCGCGCTTGAGGAGACATCACAGCCCGTCGGTGCGCAGGGACCGTTGTGAAATGCGCCGCGATGTCGTTCCCGGAAAGCGCGGTGCCGTCAGCAGACGCTTTACCTACCCGGCAAGCCCATAGAGACTGAAACCCAGCACAATCAGGAGCCAACAGGCCCTGCCGGCACGGGAGAAATGGTGTGAGCGAGGCAGCGGTGGAACAAGCTGGCGGGGGCCGTCGCAGACGCGGTGGCCGCGGCGCCGATGCGCGGCGCGCGGCGCGTCAGGGTGGCGGCGTGGCAGCGCCGATGGGATATCTGCGGCGCAAGATCAAACCGCTCGAAATTCTCGACGAGGAAGCGCTCGAGCTGATCGAGAAAAACGCCGAAACCATCCTCGCTGAAGTCGGGATTGACTTCCGGGACGATCAAGAAGCGCTCTCGATGTGGCGCGAGGCGGGTGCACACGTCGAAGGTCCGCGGGTCCGCTTCCCCCGCGGCATGTGCCGCGAACTCCTGAAGACGGCACCCGCGCAGTTCACCCAGCATGCCCGCAATCCGGAACGCAACGTGGAGATTGGCGGCAACAATACGGTCTTCGCACCGGTCTACGGCCCTCCATTCGTGCGCGATCTCGAAGGTGAACGGCGCTACGCCACAATCGAAGACTTCCAGAATTTCGTGAAGCTGGCCTACCTCGCCCCCGCAATGCACCACTCGGGCGGCACCGTCTGTGAGCCGGTCGACGTGCCGGTCAACAAGCGGCATTTCGATATGGTCTACAGCCACATTCGCTATTCCGATAAACCCTTCATGGGGTCGGTCACAGCGCCGGAACGCGCAGAAGACACGGTCGCGATGGCCCGCCTCGTGTTCGGAGAAAAATTCGTCGAAGAGAACTGCTGCGTGATCAATCTGATCAACGCCAACTCGCCGATGATCTTCGATGACACGATGCTGGGAGCGCTGAAGGTCTACGCCCGTGCCAATCAGGCGTGTGTCGTATCCCCCTTCATTCTCGCAGGCGCCATGTCGCCGGTCACGGTGACGGCAACTCTGACCCAGGTGCTGGCCGAAGTTTTGGCCGGTGCCGCGTTTTCACAGCTCTGCCGTCCGGGCGCGCCGGTCGTATTCGGAACCTTCGCGGCTTCGATGTCGATGCAGTCCGGTGCACCGACGTTCGGAACGCCCGAGCCGGCCCAGGTTCTCTACGGTGCCGCGCAGCTCGCCCGCCGGGTCGGCATTCCGTTCCGCTCCGGCGGCTCACTATGCGGCTCGAAGGTGCCGGACGCACAGGCCGCCCACGAAAGCGCCGCGACCCTCAACCCAACCGTTCTTGCCGGCGTCAACTTCGCGCTCCATTCAGCCGGCTGGCTGGAGGGGGGATTATGCTCCTCCTATGAGAAGTTCGTGATCGATGCCGATCAGTGCGCCATGATGCAAGTCTTCGCCAGCGGAGTGGACACATCCGAGAATGCGCAGGGCATGGACGCGCTGCGTGACGTCGGAGGCCGCGGCGTTGACGACGCGCGCCACTTCCTCGGCACCGAGCACACGCAGAACAACTTTGAACAGGCGTTCTACCGCTCTGAACTGACGGACAACAATTCGTTCGAGCAGTGGGAGCTCGAAGGCGCGAAGCGTATCGAGCAACGCGCAAACGCGCGGGTACGCACGCAACTCGAAAACTTCGAAGCTCCCGCACTTGACCAAGGAATTGACGAAGCTCTGCGTGATTTTATCTCCACGCGAAAATCCAGCATGCCGGACGCGTTTCATTGAAAAGGCCCGCGAGTGGCGCAGACCGTAGGCTTCGAACTCCATTACGACGTCGTGCGACAGGCTTTCCGCCTCTATGAGTAAGCGGGAGGTCAAGGTGCACTATGCTGATATCGAGAGCGCGTTCAAAGAAACC
>JBCBXF010000285.1:0-3077 GCA_039816705.1 Pseudomonadota bacterium
TGCGCGCGAATGCGATCGCGCGCATCATGAACGGCAGATGCCGGGCGATGACAGCTACACCGATGACATCGGTGCCACGCTCGGTCATCGCTGGACGGCGGTCGAGGCGGCGGGGCTATATGTGCCGGGCGGGACTGCGAGCTACCCGAGCTCGGTGCTCATGAATGCGGTGCCCGCCAAAGTCGCCGGCGTGGACCGGGTCGTGATGATGGTGCCGGCCCCGCGTGGAGAGATTAACCCGCTGGTCTTTGCAGCGGCCGATCTTGCCGGTGTCGATGAAATCTATCGTGTTGGTGGTGCCCAGGCTGTTGCTGCACTGGCATATGGGACGGAAACGATTGCGCCGGTTACGAAGATAGTCGGGCCGGGCAACGCGTTTGTTGCTGCCGCGAAGCGTCGTGTGTTCGGGCAGGTTGGTATCGACATGATCGCCGGGCCGTCCGAAGTGCTGGTGATTGCGGACAAGACGGCCAATCCGGCGTGGGTCGCGGCTGATCTCCTGGCACAGGCGGAGCATGATGCGGTCGCGCAATCTGTACTGATCACAGATGATGCGGCGCTTGCGCAGGCAACAGTCGCTGCCGTCGAAGAGCAACTCAAGACATTGCCGCGGGCGAACATCGCTGCTGCGAGCTGGAATACGTTCGGCGCTGTGATCCTGGTCGACGATGTCCGTGCCGATGCGCCGGCCCTCGCGGATCGTATCGCTGCAGAGCATTTGGAGATTGCGACGGATGCCCCGGACGAACTTGCTCGCGACATTCGCAACGCAGGGGCAATCTTTCTCGGCCATCATACGCCGGAGGTTATCGGAGATTATGTGGGTGGGTCGAACCACGTATTGCCAACGGCACGCAGTGCACGTTTTTCATCCGGACTTGGCGTGTTGGATTTCATGAAGCGTACATCGCTATTGAGGCTTACACCCGCGGCGCTCGACGCGCTTGGTCCTGCGGCGATGACGTTGGCGGATGTCGAAGGATTGGGTGGGCACAAGCGCAGTGTGTCGATCCGGATGGAGAGTTCCGCGAAGACATGCAAGGCCTTGTGAAGGAGGTTAAAGCGTACGTGGTGAACCCCGGCTTTGGCGACGGCCGTGTGCGCGATGCGATCCTGATCACGCAGTACAAGCGGATTTGACACCACAGTCTGGCTGGTTACGGATGTGTGGTCGCTTTTGCTCGATGCCTCGGCCTTGATGACGAGGCGGCCAAACTGCAGACGTGTCTCGATTACACGGATGGTGGCGATCGCGAGATGACGCGCATCGCCCAGGCTGATGTCACCTCTGTGGCGGTTGTTGGGGAATAAAAAACCCACTCTTAGGAAACGGACCATAGCGCCTTGGCATCCGGGATAAGCGGGCGCCGGACTTTACGTTTGAGATTTCGACGCACAAGAACGCGATCACTGTATCGGTGGCTCAGAACAACGAGAAAGCGACCATAGATGTCCGGGGGCACACCTACGGTCGGCTGGTTTCAAGTTTCATCCGGCTAAGTCCGCGACCAACCAGCATGTTACACGTGTCATTCGGATCTGCTCTCTCTGCGCTGTCAGGCAATGCCGATGAACGGCAGGATCGCGAGAACGACGACGATCAGATCAACGACGTAAATGTCGTGGTGCATGACAATCTATTTCTTCTCCGTCGGTGCGAGCACGATACGCGCGTTGGCCACCCGTGACGGATGATTTGTGCCGCGGTGTGCAGCGATATCGAGACAACGCGTCGTGTGCGTGGTGGTTCCGTCATGCGCGGCCGCAACGGCGCGGAGCTCGAGTGCGGTGAGGTCAAACCCTTGGGCTGAAATATTTCGCGAGCTGCTCTGCTGGCCGCGTCTCGACCGGGAAAGTATTTGAAGCGTGGAAAGTGTGCGTGGTATGCCAGAGGTCAGTGGGAGGCTTGTGCGGCCCCTGCCATGTGTTTCGGGGTGTGTCGGGGGGACGAACCGATGATTTGGTTGCAGCGGTCGGACGCTGCGGCGCGATGCTTTGTTCATGCGGTTTCGCCAGCATGACGACACGCGCGGCCGAACTGTTGATGGCGCTTTTGATGAGCGCGTTCTCCATTTATCTGATGTGGAAGAGCACCGAGCTCGAGATTGGCTGGGTTCCGGAGGAGGGGCCGGGCGGGGGCTTCTGGCCATTCTGGCTTGCGGCCGTGATGTTGATCTCCTGTATCTGGATCATCGTGAATTGGGCGCGCCGCCTCTCACCACCCGCGCGGGATGAGAGCGCTTTCTTCGGGACGGGTGTGATCGCCAGCGTCGGTGGCGTCGCTGCGGCCTTGATCTTTACGGTCTGGCTGTTCGACGGACGCGGTGTTCCCGGTTTCGACGGGCTTGGCGTCTATCTCGCACTGCCGCTGTTCCTGCTGTTTTACATGAAGGTGATGGGTGATCACTCGCTGCCGGCGACCCTCTTTACGATGGTGATTGTACCGGTGCTGACCTTCCTGTTTTTTGAAGTGATGCTGTCGATCACGTTGCCGAAGGGCATGACCGACGCATTCTTCTCCGACCATATCTTTGCGCGCGTTTACGCCTGTCCGTCGAAAGAGACGTGGGGTGAATTTTTCATGTGCCTGGTAACGGGCGAATGAGCTTGGCTGTGTTCAAACTGTCGTCTTTGCCTTGGCTCTGCGGGGGGCGTCATGATTGATATTCTGGGCCAGCTGCTGAACGGGTTTGCTGTTGCGCTTCAGTTCGACAACGTCGTGCTGATCATTCTTGGATGCACGCTGGGTCTGTTCATTGGCGCGATGCCGGGACTTGGCTCGGTCAACGGGGTCGCGATCCTGTTGCCACTGACGGCGCTTCTGGATCAGACCGGCGCGATCATTTTTCTCGCGGCAATTTATTACGGCGCGATGTATGGGGGCGCGGTGTCGTCCATCATGCTTGGGATACCGGGCGCCTCGACCGCGGTTGCGACGACATTTGATGGAAGACCGCTCGCGAAAAAGGGGCTCGCCGACAAGGCGCTGACGGCCGCGGCTGTTGCGTCGTTCATTGGCGGAACGATCTCGGTCATCCTGTTCACGTTCTTTGCGCCGCCATTGGCTCATGTTGCGC
>JBCBXF010000286.1:0-260 GCA_039816705.1 Pseudomonadota bacterium
GTTTTCGCGAATCTGCGGGTAACTCAGAAAGCGCAAGTGACGCCGTGTGTTCGAAAGCACCGATCCGCGCTCGTCATCTGGTTTGGAGAAAAAATCTTCTCCTGCATCGATGATCGCCTGGCGCACGGCGAGGTCATCCGCATCATTGAGACGCATCTGTTCCGCCAGTACATCCATGCCGACCTGGTCTCCGGCCTTCGCTTGACCGGCGATGAGATCGCGCACCGTGGCAAGTGTGCGCTCGCCCTCGAACAAACCAT
>JBCBXF010000286.1:268-2925 GCA_039816705.1 Pseudomonadota bacterium
ATCGCGGGCAACCGGTCGGGCAAAGGGCGCTCGTCCATCGTTCCGACCCTGCTGAGCTATGCGGGCAGCACGCTCGCCCTCGAACAAACCATCTGTCGCAACGAGAAGCACGATGCCCTCGATAAACCCGCGTGCGGACTCGTCCCAATGTGGATCTTGATTGTTGCCCGGCACCACGAGCGCATCGGCAATCAAGCCGGCGTCTTCGATCAATGTCGTGGACCCCGGCCGCAAGATTGAAAGCGGATTGAAGCGGGCGCGAAACTGTTTTGCCGGTCCCCGCACGATACCGAACGGGTCGGCGACATGAACGGCGTGCCCCGCATCAGATCGTGCGCGTGCCGTGATTGTGGCAAGCTCGCCTTTGACGTCCGTGACGAGCGTGCTGCCCGCATAGCTCAGCAGGGTCGGAACGATGGACGAGCGCCCTTTGCCCGACCGGTTGCCCGCGATCGTCATGGCATGGGTATCGTCACCGAACCCGATGGCGTGTCCGCCATGGATGACAGTAGAGCCGACACGATCACCAGGCGTCGGTGTTCCATCAATAACGCCCAGGAATAGTTTTGACGGATCATGCGAGAGCAGGCTGGAGCGGCGGATGGCTTCGGTGCGCAGAAAACCGGCGCGCGGCATCGATTGCTGTTCAAGCGTTCGTGTCTGCCCGTCCCGTTCGAAGACCCCGCGCGGAAATCCATCGAGCAGATCTGATTGCGCATGCGCCATGACGGGGGTGATCCTGTAAGGGGGTGTCTCTTGAGGGAGCAACGTAATTTTATCTCCACTCACTCTCCGTCACGTCTGACAGGTTTGGCAATCGCCGTTCTTTGCGCATGGGTGCGCAGCGTTTCCTTTCTTCTGGGCTGCTCGTGATCATTGCAGCTTTCGATGGACCATCGCACGGCGCGCGGTCGCTTCAATCGCAAGCGGTCGGACTCTGCTGCGCAGGCCGCCTCGTCCTGACGGACATCGGTTCCGCATCCCGCTCTACCGCCGTGCCGGGTGATGGTCACGGCTGCAATGGAGCAGCCCAACAACAGAAAGGACCTTGCTATGACACAAGCAAAAAACCTCCCTCTTTACCGAGCCAAATTCTGTGCCGTGATCGGACAGGATGAGACCGGAAAAGACAAACTGAGCCGCGCCGTTGAAATCGGTGCCGTCTTCTCCCGCAAAGACCCGACGAAAGGCGCGATCCTCAAACTGGATATCGTGCCCCAGGATCTTCGCGACGGCGTTCTCTTCCTTGACCCGGTACAGACCGGAGATCGGGGGTACGCATGATCCCCGACATCACCACCACACCAAGCGGTCCGGGAGTTTTTCCCGGGCGCGCTGCCGCCAGCCAGCCCGTGCGTCGGCTATCCCGATTTCGAGCACCGTTCGAATTCTACCCAACGCCGCCAGAAGCCACGCGGGCATTCCTCGCCGCTGAAACGTTTGACGGTGACATCTGGGAGCCAGCCTGCGGGCAAGGCGCGATCGCGCTCGAATGCGAGCAGGCCGGATACGACGTCGTGTCGACGGATCTCGCCGACTATGGCTTCGGCGAGGCTGGATTGGACTTCCTGAAGTCCGAAGTACCGCTCGCGAAACACATCGTGACCAACCCGCCTTATGGGCGTGGGCTTGCGGACCGGTTCGTGCGCCATGCACTCGCGATGACCGCCAAGACGGGCGGCAAGGTTGCGATGCTGCTAAACCTCGCGAGCCTCTGCGATCCGGAGCGGCACAAAAGCTTTGTGGCGCGACCGCCGGTGCGGATCTACGCGATCGATGATTGCGTCTGTTACCCGAACGGTGATCCGGCGCAGGCGACGCAGCATACGCGGCGACACCGTTATTGCTGGATGGTCTGGGAACAAACGCCGAGAGTAACGACGACGTTTCACTGGCTCACCACAGCGCCCTACGCGCAAGGAGGCCAGAGATGACGGATCACGAAACCGACAGAACGATACTAGTGCTACTTCAGAGCATTCGTTTTCGCCTGAATGGCGGGACCGTGTGGCTCAAGATCGCCGAAGGCGTGATTGAGCGGGATGAAGGCCGACAAGACGCCATCGATGCCATGCTCGCGCAGCGTCGCACTCTAGAGTGGGAACTTTCCAAACTGAATGCGGCGATCACGCTCTGCGAGATGCAATGCCCACCTTCCGATCACGGAGGTGCGTCATGCCGATAACCACATGTGACCACTGCGGTGGCGATTATCGGTGGTCCTGGTCCGAAGCATTCGACAAGTTCGGCTTCGGAGACGGCGACGGACAAGTCATGACAGATGATGTCTGCGATGTGTTGATCCGGGCTGGCTTTGAGACCCGGCAGCTCATCTGGGGCTGCCACAACGTGGTCATCACCTCGATTGTGTGCCCCGAGCGGGGCGAACTCATGCCGGATGACGCGAGCGACATGACTGTCGGTTATGACGATCCGCGATGGTACCTGCCAGACGACATCATTGCTCTGCTCGATCGCGAGCTTGCAGACTAACGTTCTCGCTGTTGCGCTTCCTTGCGCAGCAGCGGTTCATCACCCCACTGAATTTCCACATTCCTACCTCGCATTCGGCTTCAAGCAATACTTTCGATCCGCGATCACCGACGCGCTCCTCGTGGCGGCAAAACCGATCCAGCCATTTGCTGCACGAGATCACG
>JBCBXF010000287.1:0-2886 GCA_039816705.1 Pseudomonadota bacterium
CCGCGCAGGGCAAGGTAGTCGGCACGCAATCGGAACGCGCGCTGGGCAACTTCGGCGACAGCAGCGGGATCACGGTGGACCTTGTGATCGACGCCGCCGTCGACAGTACGCGCCTCGGATGCGACGGCGGCGCCCTCTCGCATCAGCCGGTTGCGCGCATTGCGGAGATTTTTGCGGGTCTTGCTTTTGATTGTCCGGTGATACGCATCGAAGTTGGCAAATGGGCGAAAGTCGACGGCAGGCGCTGCGCCTTGGCCAAACACCATCGCGTCTTCAGCAATGTACGGACGGCAGATCGCATCCTGACGCACCTTCCGCAGCACCACACCGGAAAATCGACCAAGCGAACGCAGCGCCTCAAGGAACGCATAGATGATCGCATCCTCGTCCGCGTCGCAGGCAACAAGAATGTCAGCGTACTGCGTGAACGGCTCACCCATCGCGACCGCAAACAGACACCCAAGATGACGTTCGCCCTGCAGCGGCCAGACAGCTGTCACGCGATCATCTCGCGCGTGCGCGATCATGACAAAGGGCGCATCCTCACGTGAGGAACTGTCAGCCGCAGCCTCCTCATGCCAAAGGCCGACGCAAGCGCACCAGCCGGGACTCTGAAAAAATGTTGCCTGCGGCCGCGATCCCCGGAGCTCAGCCCAGTCAGCGGCATACCGGTGCAACGCCTCGTCGAGTGAGAGGATTTGCACGTAAGCCACATCGGCCGACGGCGCAGGCCGAGGATCAGCCTTCCACAGACCGCGCGCGAGCCCGCCTGAGGATGTGCCGACCTGGGTTGACCCACGACGTTTCCGCGCGGTGTCCGCCCCCACGGAGATCAGGCTGGGCCCGGCGCCAGGTTCGGCGGATCGCTCCGTCATTTTGCCAGCTCATACCCGTCGATGTCGCGCACGCTGTGTGGCGCATCGGGGTCAACCTTGAAGTCAATATGGAACGCGGCTGCGTTGCGTCGCTGCAGTCCTGAAAACTTCGCCGCCGCCGCAACTCCCATCTTGCCCCACTTCGCAACACCACGGGACGATTGAGAGAGTCCCCATCCGTTGGAGCGCTCGCCAAGTCGGGCAGCGAGACCTTTTCGAATGATGCCGTTGGCGTAATTGATCGCGTACTGATCGCGGAGTGCGTCCGTCCAGTGCTCCGTCGTGAACGACACATTGAGACAGTCATGGTTGACGATCCGGTGCGGACAGTTGAGCGGCCAATGCGCCATATGCCCAGGCTCCAGCTCGATCACCTGCGCGTAGTCATCAAACCACGGCTCATACGCGAGCGAGATTTCGTGCGCCTCGCCAAGGACGATCCGCTCCAGAGCCGGTTGCGGCAGAAACGGCGGCCGGTTTGGGTAAACGTAGACGCGTTTGCGCCCGCGCAATTGCCAGAGCGTCTGCCCCGGCACGTCGCAGTGATAATAGACCTGGACCTTCGGCGACGAGATCAGCAGGGACATCTTCTGCTTGTAGGTCGCGAGCCCGGGCACATTGGCGTGCATCTCATCGTAGATCTCGCAGAGCAGATCCCGATAGGCCGGGTTGGTCTCACCGGGGTTCTGTAGCAAAATCCAGATCGTACCTTTGGCGATCGCTTCGATCACCTCAGCGCCGCTCAGTCCGTCAATCGTGCCCTCCCGCCGGGTCCGCGGATCGTGCGTCTCCGGGTCCATCGTATTGACATGATAGGTGCCTTCGGGCGCCGCCTCGATCAGCTTGGCAAGCCATTCATCGGAAAACAGCGGCGAGGTCGCGAGGGAATGTCCTTCGACAATCGTGTGCTGACCGAAAAGCTGCGTCGACTGGTCTTTCCAGCCCGTGAAAATGCGCGACATCCGTTCCTCGCAATGCACAGCGCCTGCAACGCCGACTGGCGCGGCTCGGCGATCAATGACGTGCGGGGAGATGCAAGGCTCTGACCAAATTTGACACGCATACGGAGCGGACAGGCGTTCAATGGAGTCTTCCGGGTGACCCCATGCATACCTGGGTCTACGACGTGTCCGCGAAGGGTTGCCGCAGGAATCCGCTTACCGCATAGAAGGTTAATGACCACCGCCCTGCTTCATTTCATCAAGATGAACGGCCTCGGCAACGATTTCGTTGTCCTCGATGCGCGCCGTTCCGCATTGCGCATTGGAAGCCAGGAGGCCGAGCGCCTCGCCGATCGCGCGCGGGGCATCGGGTGTGATCAAGTTGTCGTGATGCTGCCATCGGAGGAAGCGGACGTCCGCCTACAGATCCGGAACCATGATGGGACCGAGGCAGACACGTCCGCGAATGCCACACGCTGTATCGCATGGTTGCTGGCGAAAGAGTCGGGCAAGCAGAACCCGGTGATCGAAACGAATGCCGGTCTGCTTGGCACGCTTGTACGACCGGATGATCTGGTCACTGTCGATATGGGGCCGCCGCAGTTTGACTGGGATCGCATCCCGCTCGCCGAACCGTTTCAGGACACCCGCTACATCGAGCTCCAGGTCGGTCCTATAGATGAGCCGGTGCTGCACAGCCCGAGCGTCGCCAACATCGGCACACCCCACTGCATCTTCTGGGTCGCCGATGTGAACATGCACGATCTTGGCGCCATCGGCCCGCTGATCGAGAACCACCCGGTCTTCGCCGAGCGCGCCAACATCTCGCTGGCACAGGTCGCGAGTGGTGACACGATTTATCTCCGGACTTGGGAACGAGGGGCCGGATTGACCCGATCCTGTGGCACGGCCGCATGTGCAACCGTCGCCGCGGCATCGCGCAAGAACCTCGCCGCACGCCGCGTGAACGTCATCATGCCTGGCGGCCCTCTGCTTGTGGAATGGACCGACTACGACCACATCCACGCCACAGGTGCAGTTGCGCTGGAGAACACCGGCTCGCTTGATCC
>JBCBXF010000288.1:0-2880 GCA_039816705.1 Pseudomonadota bacterium
GCACTTGTTGGAACAAGGACTGTCCTGCCCGGTGTTGATGATGACATCAGGTGGCGGCATGACGGCATTGGAGACCGCATCGCGTTATCCGATCCGGCTTGTGGAATCCGGCCCGGCCGGCGGTGCCATCCTCGCGAGCCGGATCGCGGTTGACGCAAATCTCAACGCAGCAGTGTCGTTCGACATGGGCGGCACGACGGCAAAACTCTGCCTGATCGACGACGGGAGGCCGCAGACCTCGCGTCGCTTCGAGGTTTCACGAGCGGCACGCTTCATCAAGGGCTCCGGAATGCCGGTGCGCATCCCTGTCGTCGAGATGATCGAGATTGGAGCGGGGGGTGGTTCGATTGCCGCCGTCGATCATCTGGGCCGGCTTGGCGTCGGGCCGCAGAGCGCGGGCAGCGAACCCGGTCCTGCAGCGTTCGCGCGTGGTGGCACGCGCGCGACCGTGACAGACGCGGATGTCGTGCTCGGCTTCATCGATCCAGAAAGGTTTGCGGAAGGGCGTATCGGGATCGACATCGAAGCCGCTGAGTGCGCGGTCCGTCACGATGTCGGCGAGAAGCTGGGCCTCAAGAGCGCGCATGCCGCCCGAGGCATCAGCGAGATCGTGGATGAAAACATGGCGAGCGCCGGGCGGATGCACGCGGCGGAGTCCGGAAAGGATCTCGGGGATCGCACGATGATCGCGTTCGGCGGCAATGGCCCACTTCATGCGACACGCGTGGCAAGGTGTATTGGTGTCGACCGCATTATCATCCCGAACAATCCAAGCGTCGGGTCGGCTGTCGGCTTCCTGTTCGCCCCGGTGTCCTATGAGATCGTGCGCAGTCTATACTCACGGCTCGACGACCTCGATCTTCAGCGCGTCAACACGCTGTTCGACACCCTCGTCGCGGAGGCCGAGGAGGTTGTAAACGCGGGTGCCCCGGGCGCACTGACCGAGCAGCAGCGCACAGCCTTCATGCGCTATCACGGCCAGGGCCACGAGATTGAAGTTCGCCTGCCGGCCCGCCGTCTCGAAGGTTCGGACCTTCCAGCTTTGCGCGCGGCATTCGAGGAAGAATATCGTCGTCAGTTCTCGCGGGTTGTACCGGGGATGGACATTGAGATCCTGAACTGGTCGACGCGCGTGTCGACGGCCGCAAGCGTCCCTGCCATCGAAGTGGAGGATGCAAAGATTGAACATGCTGAACCTGCCATGACCCGCACGATCACCTGCGACGTGAGTGGAGCGCAGATTGAAGCCCGCGTCTTTGACCGCGCGGAACTGAAGCCCGGCGACAGCTTTGCCGGACCGGCTCTGGTGATCGAACCGCAAACGTCGACGTTGGTGAGTTCCGATTTCTCAGCGCGCGTCGATAGCGCCGGGCACGTGATACTGGAGCGAATGTGATGGACGACAGCACGCTGAACCCGGCGCGTCTGCAGGTCATGTGGAATCGTCTGCTCGCTATTGTCGAGGAGCAGGCGCAAACGCTGATCCGCGCCGCCTTCAGCCCAATTGTTCGCGAATGCGGGGATATCTCAGCTGGCATTTTTGACGATGAAGGCCGCATGCTTGCGCAGGCCGTGACTGGCACCCCCGGGCACATCAACACGATGGCCGAAGCGGTGAAGACATTGCGAGCCCGCTTCGCGATCCACGAGATGCAACCGGGCGACATCTTCATGACCAACGATCCGTGGATCGCGTCCGGTCACCTGAATGATTTTCTTCTCCTCATGCCGGTGTTCCATCAAGGATGTGTCATCGGCTTCACCTCATGCACGTCGCATCTGGCCGATCTCGGTGGCCTTGGTATGGGCCCGGAGGGCTCTGACATCTTTGATGAGGGGCTTTTGATCCCACCCTGCAAACTGGCCGAGCAGGGTTTGCCAAACGCCCTGCTGCTCGAGATCATCAAAGCCAACTCACGTGAGCCGATCTCCAATGAAGGAGATATTTTTGCCCTGATGGCATGCTGCGAAGCCGGCGCCGCGCGCCTCGTCGAGTTGATGCACGCATTCGACCTCGAAACGCTTGAGGCCCTCGCCGAACATATCATCGCAACCTCGCGCAAGGGTGCGGTCGCCGAGATCAGCAAGCTGCCGTCCGGCACCTACGACAGCACGTTGCGGATCGATGGCTACGAGCACGAACTGGACCTTCGCGCGCGCATGACGATCACGCATGACAGGATCGAGCTCGATTTCGCCGGATCGCCAGAGTGCTCGAAGAAAGGGATCAATGTTCCGCTGAACTACGCCGCCGCATATTCTGTGTTCGCCATGCGATGCATCGTCGGTCCCGAAATTCCGAACAATGCCGGATCCCTGGAGCCGTTCGTCGTGACCGCGCCAAAAGACTGCATCTTCAACGCGCAACCCCCGGCCCCGGTCGCGATGCGCCATACGCTCGGCCAACTGACGACTGAGTTGGTGTTCGGATGCTTGCATCAGGCAGTGCCGGACCGGGTGCCGGCCGAGGGTGCCTGCTGCATGTATGATCTGCCGATGCGCCATGCACCAGAAGTGGCGCGGAGAGGCGGGGAAAAATTTGCAGTTGAGCTTGTCCACAATGGAGGGACGGGTGCGCGGCCCGGCCACGATGGTTTGTCCGCAACGGCTTTCCCAAGCGGGGTTTGGGGTTCACAGGTCGAGATCACGGAAGCGTCCGCTCCGGTGCTCGTTAAACGGCGAGAACTGATTTGCGACAGCGGCGGCGCGGGGAGGCGACGCGGCGGTTTGGGTCAAAGGCTGGAGGTGTCATCCGCCAATGGCGCGCCTATGCTCGTATTTCTCTCCGTAGACCGCCTGAAAAATCCGGCGTTGGGTCGCAGCGGTGGCGCGGCCGGCGCGCGCGGGCGCGCGGGCGACGCCGCGCGGCGCCGCGCGGGG
>JBCBXF010000289.1:0-2464 GCA_039816705.1 Pseudomonadota bacterium
CGCGCACCCGGTCATCTTCGCCAAAACCAAGCTCGTGAGTTTCGCCCGAGACCAGCACAGGCAGCTGAACCCGCCCGACGAAGATGCCGTCACGAAACAGCGAGACGGCCCCCGGCAGCAGTCGTTGCGTCTCACCAAGCGTGATATCCGCATGCAGAAACGCTGCCGTCCGCTTGCGCGGCGCGATACGCACGCGCAGCTTCGGCTGGAAGGTGAGCGTGTCGATATCGACGGCCTTTGCGCCATCGTCGCTGGCGACCGTGTGCCGTCCACCGAGCACATAGTTCGTCTGGAACGCGCCATCGACGACCGCCGCCTGGCGTCGCGTTACCGCTTTGCGCAGGCCGGCGCTGCGCGGCTTGGCAGAAGGCGCTGCGGCCGGTTCGGGCTGCACCACGGCGTCTTGCGCGGTCTCCAGACTCATGATCCCGCCGGATCGTCTGGTCTTGCTTAGCTTCGGGCGGAATTCAGCGCGCAGCGTGTCAACGCGCGGCATCGCCGTGCTACGTCCGGGCCGCGTTGTTGAAAGCACCAGCGGAATATTCTCCCACGTCTCGCCCGTCGACTGATAGACGCTGGCGCGACGCACAAGCGAGAGTTTTGGTCCGTTCTGCGCGTTGCCAGCGTCAAGCCGCGCTTCATAAACCGGCGACCACCCCGCATCGGCGACTTGGTAGCGTATGGTCAACGTGCCTGTGAGATCGGTCGCAGCTTCCACGTTGATTTTCACCTGCGTGCGCGAGATGCGCTGCGGCGCGATGCTGGCAAGCTGTCGGCGCAGATCCTCGATCTTTTTGCGCATCGTTCGCAGGGACACGTTGGCTTCGCGAATAGCCGCGTCCGCAACATTAAATTCCGCAACGATGAGCCCGCCGAGTGCCTGCCAGTCCTGTGGCGACCGCCGCGGACCGGACGCGGCGTCGCCTGGCGCTTGGCTCGGAAGTGTTGCAAGATTGGTTGCCAACGACTTGCGCGCTTGTGCGGCTGCGATGGTGTCACGCGCGGCCGTTGAGCGATCCTCGAGCACCTCGATCAGTCGTTCGATCCGCTGGCGTTCCAGCGTCTTGCTGGACGCCTCGGGCACGAACAGTCGCTTCGTGTCCACAGCTCCGACGATGAGCGTTCCATCGGTCTCACCTTCCACGCGGATCGTGTCGGCGAGCAGGTTTGCGGGCAATCCACCGAGCACCACAGCGTGAGAACCCGCCGGGATTGAGACCTTCGCCTCCCGCACCACCTCTGCAGCCCGCGTGTAGACCGTCGCCGCAACTACACGTGAGGGCGTGTCAAGTTCGTCGGCCGCCACGGGCAGCGCAAGTCCGACAACCAGCGCGCTAAAGCTCAACACCTTGAGAAACGGACGACTGCGCATGAAAAGCCTCGACGGTCTGATTCGTTCACATCGCCGAACGTAGTGGAACTCTGTGGCGTCACAAGTCAGACGCGCCAACCGCAACACGTCATCCAACGTCTAAAACGACAGCGCCCGCGCCTGTTTCACATGCGGAAGCCCCTCGATCGCGTTCAGAACGCGCTGAGGGATTACGCCATCGACCTCGGCAAGACAGATGGCATCGCCACCCGCGTCCGCACGTCCGAGATTGAATGTCGCGATGTTGATGTCGGCCTCGCCCAGCAGACCGCCGATCGCGCCAATGAAACCCGGCCGGTCTTCGTTCGTGACATAGAGCATCGACGGACCAAGCTCCGCCTCCATGTTGATGCCCTTGATCTGGATCAGCCGCGGCCGACCGTCGGAAAACACCGTGCCCGCGACCGAGCGGGTCTGTCGTTCACTCTCAACGGTCAGCCGGACGTAGCTGTCGTAGACACCGCGCTTCGTCTGCCGTGTCTCATCGACAGCGATGCCGCGTGCCTCCGCCATCGCCGGTGCTGAAACCATGTTCACTTCGGCAAGCAGCGGACGCAGCAACCCGGCAAGTGCCGCAGATGACAACGCCGACGTATTCATCTCCGCGACATCACCGGCATACTCGATCGTGACTTTTGAGACGCTGGTTTGTGAAAGTTGCCCGGCAAAAGACCCAAGCTGCTCGGCGAGCGCGACGAACGGTTTGAGACGCGGCGCCTCTTCAGCGGTGATCGAGGGCATGTTCAGCGCGTTCTGTACGGCTCCACTCATGAGATAGTCAGAGATTTGCTCTGCAACCTGGATTGCAACGTTCTCCTGTGCCTCACGCGTTGCAGCGCCGAGGTGCGGCGTGCAGATGACATTCTCCATCCCGAAAAGCGCGTGCTCTTTGGCGGGTTCCTCCGCGAACACATCGAGCGCTGCGCCCGCAATGTGCCCGGCCTTCAGCCCGGCTTCGAGCGCGATCTCATCAATCAGCCCGCCACGCGCACAGTTGATGATGCGCACGCCCGCCTTCGTCTTGTTCAGGGCTGTCGCATCCAGAATGCCACGCGTCTTGTTGGTCAGCGGCGTATGCAGAGAGATAAAGTC
>JBCBXF010000289.1:2474-2833 GCA_039816705.1 Pseudomonadota bacterium
CAGCGACGATGGATCCGATGTTGCCGCAACCGATCAGCCCGAGCGTCTTGCCCGTAATCTCGACACCCATGAAACGGGATTTCTCCCACTTGCCGGCCTGCGTTGACTGGTTCGCGAGCGGGATTTGACGGGCGAGTGCCAGCGTCAGCGAAATGGCATGCTCAGCCGTCGTGACGGCGTTTCCAAACGGCGTGTTCATCACGATGATCCCGCGCGCGGTCGCAGCCTGGATATCGACATTGTCCACCCCGATGCCGGCACGCCCAATGACCTTAAGGTTGCTTGCGGCGTCGATGGTTTTGGGCGTCACTTTCGTTGCTGAGCGGATTGCGAGCCCGTCGAAGTCAGGGATTGCCGCA
>JBCBXF010000028.1:0-20310 GCA_039816705.1 Pseudomonadota bacterium
TAATATTCGAGGTTGCGGCCAAACTCGGCGGAGAACACCGCACGCCCAACATCCACCCCGACATCCTCAAGCTGATCGAGGCGCCGTTGATAGCGGGCCAAGGCCTGCGACAGATCAATATGATGCTGGCTCATCAGATCGCCGATGCGCGCGCCAACAGCTTTGGGCGGGGCTTTCACAGCGACATAGGCCTCGATCAGGTCTGCAGCGCTTTGGTCAAGGGGGCCATGCCGGCGATCCGCAGCGAGATCTACGAGATTGTCCGCAATTTCATCCAGCGTGCGCGCGCCGATCATCGGGATCTTGTGCTCGTCCAGCCATTCACGCACCGTTTCGCGGGCGGCCACCGGGCGTTCCGGATCGAGCGCGTTGAGCAATGCGTCCGGAACTCCGCTTTCCACCTCTTCGCGTGGTGACGTCAGCTGGCGGAGGCGTTGAGAGAGCGTGTCGCGGCGCCAAAAATCGTGAATGAGTTTGTCGCGCCAGCGTTCCGGCATCTCTATCGCGTTGACGAGTGCCCGGAAGAGACCGAGATCGCCCATTATCAGTTGAGTGTCTTTCAGACCTACGGTCTTCAGCACCTTCTGGGTCAGTGCCACGATTTCCGCCTCGGTCCTTTCTTCGTCTCCGTCGCCGAAGAACTCGATGCCGGCCTGGCGATACTCACGCGGATTTTCCTCTGTTGCGCCGCCAGGCTGGAAGCGAAATGTCGAGCCGCTGTAGTAGTAGCGGGAGCGGGCGTCGCAGCTTGGATGACGCTCAAGGTAAATCCGGCACGCGGGTACAGTGAGATCAGGCCGCAGGCAAAGCTCAGCGCCATCCGGGTCAACAAACACATATGTGCGGCAGCGGATCGCCTCGCCCACGACGTCGAGGAACACATCAGCGGGTTGAATAATCTCCGGCGCGATGCGCTCATAACCGGCGCGTGCGAAAACCTCCATGATCGTGGCGGTCTGAGTTTCGAGATCGCGGAAGCGCTCGGCTGTGGGATCTACGACCATGCTATTCAGGCGCCATGACGCGCGAGCACGCTCTGAACGGCCTCGACCAGTTCTGTACGCGCGGCGGTGAACTGTGCTGGCCGGCCTTCGCGCCAGGTCTTGTTGTCCTCGATCTCCTCGGAGAGGCGCGCGCCTTCAACGAGATCCTTGACCGTAACCATCTCGGCTGCGCGTTCATCCTCGCCGGCAATGACGACGCACGGCGCGCCGCGCTTGTCCGCGTACTTCATCTGCGCGCGCATGCCCGCAGTGCCGAGATACATCTCGGCGCGCACGCCGGCGTTCCGAAGATCGCGGGTCATCGCCTGGTAGCCCGCGATCTGATCCGGCTCCATGACGAGAACGATCACCGGAGCGGAGGTTTTGGCACGGCTCGTCTTTCCGAGTGCTTCAAGTGCTGCGTAAAGTCGAGACACGCCGATCGAGAAACCGGTGGCCGGCACTTCGGCGCCCTTGAAGCGCGCGACGAGACCGTCATAGCGCCCGCCGCCACCAACGGAGCCGAAGCGGACCATCCGCCCCTCGTCGTCACGCGCCTCGAACGTCAATTCCGCCTCGAACACCGGGCCGGTATAATAATCCAGACCGCGGACGACGGATGGGTCGATACGCACGCGATCACGACCAAAGCCGGCCGCATCTAGCAGCGCCATAATGGTGCGCAGCTCTTCGATGCCTTCGAGACCGCGCGCATCTCCCGCGACAAGCCCGCCGAGATGATCCAACATCGCGGCGGAAGCTTTTTGGTCTGCGGAGATAAAATTGAGCAGCGGTGCGATCTGGGCGCCTGAGAGACCTGCGCCTGCTGTAAACGCCCCGGATTCATCCTTGCGCCCCTCGCCAAGCAGGAGGCGAACGCCTTCCGCTCCTAGGCGATCGAGCTTATCGATGGCGCGGAGCACTGTCATGCGCTGCTCTGCATTCTCCTCCGCAACCGGATCTATACCGGCGTTGGCCAGCACGCCGTCAAGAACCTTGCGGTTGTTCAGCTTGATCACGTAGTCGCCGCGCGGGATGCCGATCCGCTCAATCGCATCGGCGGCGAGCATGCAGATCTCCGCATCAGCGGCGACATTTGCTGTACCAACGGTGTCCGCGTCAAACTGGGTAAACTGGCGAAAGCGACCAGGGCCCGGCTTTTCATTTCGCCAGACCGGCCCCGTTTGATAGCGCCGAAACGGCTTGGCGAGACCGTCGAAGTGTTCAGCGACGTAACGGGCGAGCGGCGCGGTCAGATCGTAGCGGAGAGACACCCACTGGCCGTCTTCGGCTTCCTCGAACGAAAAGACGCCTGCGTTCGGGCGATCCTGATCTGGCAGGGCCTTGCCGAGTGCATCGGAGTATTCAAACGCGGGCGTGTCGAGCGGCTCAAAGCCGTAGAGATCGTAGACCTCGCGGATGGCATCGAGCATTCCGGCAATTGCGCGGATCTCTGCGGCTTCGACGTCGCGCATGCCTTTCGGCAGTCGCGCCTTTGGCCGAAACGTCTTTTTCTTCTTGGCCATGTCGAGTGATCCGGGGCGATCCAACAAAATGAGGGCGATCAGGGCGTGTCCGCACCTGATGGGCCGCGAGATTGCTGGTCTGGATGAGGAGGCGGAACGCTATTTGCGCGGTGTAGCTGATCGCCTGCGCACGAGCAAGAACGGCTGGCCGCGTCAGGCGTTGACTAAATCGTGCTGTGGGCGACGGCCTCGGCTTCTTCGGGCACTGCGCTGACGCGGCCACGATAGGCTTCGAGTCCTTTTGGGCATGGGCCGCCGTAGGCCCAGTCAATCAGCTCGACCGTGTGGACGATCGGCGTGGCCATGCCGGCGGAAAGCTGCGTCATGCAGCCGATGTTGCCAGTGGCCACGACGTCGGGCGACACGCGGGCGATGTTGGTGACTTTGCGATCACGCAGCTTCATCGAAAGCTCGGGTTGCAGCATGTTGTAAGTACCGGCTGAGCCGCAGCAGATGTGGCCCTCCGGTATCTCGCTGATCGAGAAGCCGGCCTTGCGCAGGAGATTGCGGGGTGGGTCGCTGATCTGTTGGCCGTGTTGGAGTGAGCAGGCGGAATGATACGCGACGCGCAGCGATGACCAGCGCTCCGGTGCACCGAGTTCGGCGCTGTCGAGAAACTCTGAGACGTCTTGCGCCAGAACGGAGATGCGTTCTGCCTGGGCTCGCAGCTCCGGATCAGGATCGCTGGCGAACATGTGCCCGTAGTCCTTGATCGTTGTGCCGCACCCTGAAGCGTTGATGATGATGGCGTCGATCGGCGCGTCCTGCATCGCGGCGACCCATGCGGAGATGTTGCGCTTGGCCTGTGCCTTGCCGGCGGCCTCCCGGCCCATGTGTGCGGTCAACGCTCCGCAGCATCCGGCGCCCTTTGCTATGTGCACCTCATAGCCTGCGCGCCGCAGCATGCGGACGGTTGCGGTGTTCGTCTCCGGGCGGAGGACGGGTTGCGCGCAGCCTGCGAGGAACAACACCCGGCCCTTGATCTCACCATCGGCGGCGACGGCCCCACCGGAGCGGGCAAGACGTTTCGCCGCAAAAGAAAGCCGCGGACGGCGCGCGAGACGGAGCATTGCTGCAAGTTCTGGCAGGCCTGCCTTTGCGACCAGACCGGCGAACGGGCGGGCGACAAGCGCGCCGAGTAACGAAAGCCGGAAGCGCCCGGGATAGGGCACGACGTTGGCAATGAGGCTGCGCATCAGGCGCATCCGAGCCGGGCGCGGCGCCGTCTCCTCGATGTGGGCGCGGGCGTGATCGACCAGATGCATGTAGTCGACGCCGCTCGGGCATGTCGTCATGCAGGACAGACACGAGAGACACCGGTCGATGTGGTGGCTCACCTCACCACTTGCCGGCTTGTTGCCTTCAAACATGTCCTTGATCAGATAGATCCGCCCACGCGGGCTGTCCCGCTCGTCACCCTGAATGAGATAAGTCGGGCAGGTGGCTGTACACATCCCGCAGTGCACGCAGGTCCGCAGGATATCGTTCGCCTCCGCAATCCGGGGGTCCGCCAGCTGAGCGATCGAGAAATTGGTTTGCATTTTAACTCCGAAACGCCGGGACCAACGGCCGGCACAGCCTTCAGACGTCGGCGTACATACGGCCCGGATTCAGCACCGCATCCGGGTCGTAAGCCGACTTGAGGCCACGGCTGAGACGCATAAGCCCGGACTCCAGCGGCTGGAACACTTCGACAGCGGCGCGCACTGCGGGTGTTGCACGGATGAGCGTTGCATGCCCGCCGATGGTTGCGACGACACGCCGGATGTCAGCGGCGCCCGCGTCCGAAGTCTCCGGCACCTCGAGCCAGATCAGACCTCCCGACCAGTCATAGGTGGCCTCGACGTTCATGAATTCACTGATCATGCGGACCACACGATGTCCGGCGCTCGGCGCGGTCGAAATGCGCCAGAGCGCACGGTCCTCAGCACTCTGACTTCGCGCGGATGCAGACGAGGCTCTCGTTGCAAAGCGGAACTCTTTCATGGCGCGCCAGAAGGCGAGAGATGCCCGCGTATCCAGCGTCGTCACCTCACCAAAGGCACTGAAGCGCTGCACTAACTGCTCCATGCGATAGGCGACTGACGAGGACACATTCTCGATGCGCAACGCCGTGATCGCACTGCCATCAAGACCGGACAGATCGTCCGATGCGTCACTTTCAGCGATCAATCGAGACGCACCCGGACGCTGCAGGTGAACGGCACCGGACACTTCGTAGGGCAGGGTCATAGCCGAGCAGAGCACTTCATTCGCCATCTCGTCAGGCAAATTGGCGATGAGAAGCGTTGCCGTTTCTTCGGCTTGCGGGAGCACTTTCAGGGTGACCTCGGTGAGCACACTCAACGTGCCCCACGTGCCGCTCATCGCCTTGCAAAGGTCATAGCCGGTCACGTTCTTCATGACCCGGCCGCCGGTCTTGAAGATTTCGCCGCGCCCATTCACCGCTCGCAGGCCGAGGACATGATCGCGCGCCGCACCGGCGAAGACCCGCCGAGAGCCCGAGGCGTTGGTGGCTACAATGCCGCCGATGGTTGCCTCGTCCTCTGGCTCGCCCAATCGCGCCGCTTTCGCAGCCCGACCGAAATTCACCGGCTCGAAGGCAAGTTGCTGATTGTGTTTGGCGAGTTCGGTTTCGATCGTCGAGAGGGGCGTGCCTGCGCGGGCCGAGATCACCAACTCGGATGGCTCGTAGAGCGTGATGCCGCGCAAGCCGAGCGTGGAGAGTGTTGCGGCGTGTTGCGCTGGCCGCCCGACCTCGGCCTTGGTGCCGCCACCACGCGTCTCGAGCGACGCGCCGGCCTCGCGCACTTTCGTGATGACCTGCCGAACCTGATCTTCGTCGTGCGGCGTCTGGAGCTGGCTCACGTCGTTGAACTCGCAGTTGATGGTGCGCTCGGGCCATGGCGCCGTGCGGTGGATGCCCGGTGTCCGGTGTCAGGCCGCAGCTTTGGTCTCGAGCGGGAAGACCTTACCCGGGTTGAGCAACCATGTTGGATCGAACACATCACGCAGGCGGAGTTGCTGGTCGATATCAACAGGGGTGAACTGCACCGTCATCAGATCGCGCTTTTCGATTCCGACCCCGTGTTCCCCGGTCAGGCATCCGCCGACCTCGACACAGAGTTTGAGGATCTCAGCGCCACAAGCCTCAGCCTTTTCAAGGCCGCCGTCTTCGTTAGCATTGTACAGGATGAGGGGATGCAGGTTGCCATCGCCGGCGTGAAAAATGTTGGCGACCTGCAGGCCGTGACGATCGCAGATCTCGGAGATTCCTTGTAGCACCTGCGGCAACGTCGAGATCGGGATCGTGCCATCCATACAAAGATAGTCGGCGATTCGACCGACGGCGCTGAACGCGGCCTTGCGGCCCTTCCAGATCGCAGCGCTTTCGGCCTCGGACGTGCTGGCACGCACGACCTGCGGTTCAAACGCCGACACAATCTCAGTGATGCGCGCGATCAAGTGCTCTATTTCCCGTTCCGCGCCCTCGACTTCGACGATCAGCATGGCCTCGACGTCGAGCGGGTAACCGGCCTTTGCATATTCCTCGCATACCTTGATTGCGGGGCGGTCCATGTATTCTATGGCGACCGGGACGATCCCCTCGCCAATGATCGCTGCGACGCAGGCTCCGGCTTTCTCCGCGCTATTGAAGCCGAGCATCATCGGCCGTGCGCCCTCAGCCATTTTTAGAATGCGCACCGTTGCTTCCGTAGCGATGCCGAACTGCCCCTCAGATCCGATCATCATGCCGAGAAAATCGTAACCGGGACTGTCGAGTTCTGGCCCCCCAATTTCAATCACTTCGCCGCTCATCAAGACGATCGTCATGCCGAGCACGTTGTTGGAGGTTACGCCGTACTTCAGGCAGTGCGCGCCGCCGGAGTTCATGCCGAGATTGCCGGCGAGTGTGCAGGCGAGCTGGCTCGACGGGTCTGGCGCGTAGAAGAACCGATCGTGCGCGACGGCGCCTGAGATGCCGAGGTTGGTGATGCCGGTCTGCACGCGCGCGGTGCGGTCCGCATAGTTGACGTCGAGCACTTGGTTCATCTTCGAGACGCCGACGACAACGGCATCTTCTGCCGGCAGCGCGCCGCCACACAGAGATGTGCCGGCACCGCGCGGTATCAATCGGATGCCACGTTCGTGACAGAAGGCCAGAACGTCGCTGACCTGTTTCGTGGTTGACGGAAGCACAACGGCGAGCGGCATGCGCCGGTAGGCCGTGAATGCGTCGGTATCAAAAGCGCGTCGTCCATCTTCGTCCGCGATGAGCGCGTCGGCATCGACCAAAGCGCTCAAACCCTCGATGATCTCGCGACGGCGCGCGACCACGATCGGGTCGGCGTCAATGAGTTCGATGGCGGACATATTTCTTCCTCGGTCCCCGCAACCCGTGTTGCTGCGGCACGTTGTCATTTTCACAAGAGGTCTGTTGCGCGGTTGACGACACAGGCCTTTTTGTCACGCGCCACTGCCAACCAGGGTTGATTCATCTGACCACAGACGATCGGGGTTGATGTTTATTCTTGCCATAACTAAAACGCACGCGTGACGCATACGACATACGACGTCAGCCGTTGATAATTGGGGTATCAACATGACATCGATCGCCGATTTCGAAATCTTTGCACGCGTTGCGCGCACGGGCAACATGTCCGCGGCCGGGCGTGAGATGAAATTCTCACCTGCTGTGGTGAGCAAGCGGATCTCTCTGCTCGAGGAGCAGTTGGGGACACGTTTGTTCCAACGCACAACACGTCAGCTAACACTGACTGAGACGGGAGAGGGGTTTTACGACCGGGTCGTGAAAATCCTCGCTCTGGTTGATCAGGCCGAAGACTATGTGTCCCAGCGCAATACCAGCGCCAAGGGCACGATCAAGCTCGGGGCGCCGTCAGCGTTTGCGCGAATGCACATTGTGCCGCACCTTGGCGCTTTCGCGGAAAAATATCCCGAAATCGCGATCGACCTGACGGTTAGTGATGCGTTTGACGATATCATCGGAGACGGTTTCGATCTCGCGATCCGCATCGGTGAGCTGAAAGACTCCAGCATGCATACGGAGCGGCTCGCCAAGGAGCACCGCGTGCTCTGCGCGTCGCCGGAGTATCTTAAGTCGCATGGCCGTCCGAAGTCGCTTGCTGAGCTGGCGAAGCACAACTGCCTGTTGACCACGACGCAAACGCACTGGCGCCTCGAAGGCCCTGAGGGTCCGAAAACCGTGAGACCGCGGGGCAACCTGCGCACAAACTCCGCCGAAGTGGTCCGCGATGCTGTCCGCGCTGGTCTGGGTATTGGTTTTTGCTCGACGTGGGATGTCGGCCGGTACTTGAAATCGGGTGAGCTCAAGGTGGTGCTTCCCAAGTACGGCGCCGCATCCGGCACATCGATGAACGCAGTGTTCCCAAGCGAAGATTTCGTGCCTGCGCGGGTGACGGCGTTGGTCGACTTTCTCTCCGACATCTACGGAAACGAGAAATACTGGGCGAAGTCTGACTGAGAGACAGTCAAACCTGTTGCGTCAAAGTGCCCTGCACCAGCGCGGCACGGCGGCGCTCCAAGACTGCTTGGGACTGCTGCAAGGCTGGGCGTGGGATCAGGCTGGTTGTGCATCAACCCAGCTGATATGTCGGTTCTCGTACCCCTTCGATTGACGCAGGTTCGAGCTTCGTACTCCGATGACCGCCGCTACGTCCGCACCGAATGCCAGCTCCCTAAAATCGCCCAATCGTCACGTCGGGCTTTTCGTCACGTGTCTCGTCGATCTGATGCGGCCGAGCGTGGCGTTCGCTGCGGTGTCGTTGCTCGAGCGGGCCGGCTGTCACGTTGTGGTTCCGGCAGCGCAGACGTGCTGTGGGCAACCGGCTTACAATTCCGGTGACAACGCAAACGCACGCGATATTGCGCGCACGGTGATCGAGGCCTTTGCCGAGTTTGCTTATGTGGTCGCGCCGTCCGGTTCATGCGCCGCCATGTTGAAGGTGCACTATCCTGAGCTTTTCGCCGACGATGCCGAGATGCGCGCCAAGGCCGAGCATCTTGCCGGGCGCGTGCATGAACTGACGAGCTTTCTGGTTGATGTGTGCGACCTCAAGACCCTCGACGCGCGCTTTGATGGACGTGCGACATATCATGACAGCTGTTCCGGATTGCGGGAGCTAGGCGTCAAGACGCAGCCGCGCGCCCTGCTCGAGATGGTCGACGGACTGACGCTCGAGGAGATGCGCGACTGCGAGACCTGCTGCGGTTTCGGCGGAACGTTCGCGGTAAAATATTCCGACGTTTCGAATGCGATTGTGGAGAAAAAATCTGCGGCCATCGGCGAAAGCGACGCCGATCTGCTTGTCGCCGGCGACCTTGGCTGCCTATTGAATATGGCCGGCAAGCTCAGCCGGGAAGGACGTAAGACCGAGGTCCGCCATGTTGCGGAGGTGCTTGCCGGAGACGTGACAAGCGCGGCAATCGGTGCCCCCTCCGGCAGCTCGACGCCCTCAACCTGACCGCAATGGCCGTTGACGACGAAACCCGCCGCACACTCAATCTGCTCCGCGACGAGCCATACCGCGCTGTTCGCGTTGCGCATAAACTCAAGACCATTCGAATTGAGACGCCAGCTGCCATCGATGCCGGGCAAGGCGTGTATTGGCTGGCCGCCCGCGCTGCGCTCGATACCGGAACGCTGCTCGATTGCGTGTTTGTACTCGATACGGGGACGCCGCAGGCACCTGCCGATCCAACAGGTGTTCGCACGTGGTACCTCTGGGCGCGCGACGGGTGGTATGAGCAGAGCGACCCAGGGGGCCTTGCCCGGCTCGAGGTCGATGTCGATGAAGCCTATCCCGTCGTCTGGCGCACGTACGTACCACTCCGCGTCGCGGTGACGCGCGGGCCCAACCAGTCGCATGACCCGAGTGGTGGTTTCGAGTAAGCTCCGCACACTCTATCCGTCTGGACGCACCGCAATGAAACCAACCTCACTCAACTTCAAACTGAATGCACGGCATGCGCTGGACGATGCGCAGCTGCAGCGCGCGCTCGCCAATGTGCCGACGGGGTTTGTCGGCAAGCGAGCCAAGGCGCGTGCCGGACTGCCGGAGTTTGATGCGCTGCGCGATACCGCCCGCGATATCAAGAATCACGTGCTGGCGAACCTCGATCTCTATCTCGAAGAGTTCGAGCGCAAGGTGAGCGAAGCGGGAGGCATCGTGCATTGGGCGCGAGATGCGGCTGAGGCGCGTGCTCTGATCAGCGATATCGGTAAGGAGAGCGGTGCCAAGAGCGTGACCAAGGGCAAATCCATGGTCACGGAGGAAATTGCGCTCAATGGCCATCTGGAGGCTGACTGATTCAAGGTCGTTGAGACCGACCTCGGCGAATACATCATCCAGCTGCGCGGCGAGACGCCGAGCCACATCATCGCGCCGTCATCGTGCACCTCAATAAGGATCAGGTCGAGGCGGATTTTCGCGCCGCGCATACCGACCTGCCAGACGACCGCCCGCTTGAGGAGACCGAGCAGCTCGTCGCCGAAGCACGGGCCATGCTGCGGGCGCAGTTCGTTGCTGCCGATGTCGGGATCACAGGCGCCAACTTCCTCATCGCCGAGACGGGCACCACCGTGATCGTCACCAATGAAGGCAATGGCGACCTGACACAGAACCTGCCGAAGACGCATGTCGTCGTCGCATCGCTCGAGAAAATTGTCCCCACACTTGAGGACGTCTCAACGATCCTGCGCGTGCTGGCTCGCTCGGCGACGGGGCAGGAAATCTCGACATACACAACGTTTTCGAGCGGACCGAAACGCAACGGCGATGTTGATGGGCCGGACGCGTTTCATGTCGTGCTGCTCGACAATGGGCGCTCAAAACTGCTCGGCACGGAATTCGCCGAGGTGTTGCGCTGCATCCGCTGTGGCGCCTGCATCAACCACTGTCCCGTTTATCATGCAGTTGGGGGCCATGCGTACGGATGGGTTTATCCCGGGCCGATTGGGTCTGTGTTGACGCCGTCGCTGATCGGGGTGGAGGAAAGCGGTACGCTGCCCAACGCGTCGACGTTCTGCGGGCGATGCGAATCCGTCTGCCCAATGCACATTCCTCTGCCCAGCCTGATGCGAAAGTGGCGTGCGCGGGAGTTTGAGCAGAATATTCCTCCGCGAGCGCAGAGGCTGGCGCTTAAGCTCTGGGCGTTTGCGGCCAAACGGCCATGGCTCTATCGGATGGGTGCTGGAATCGCGATGCCGTTGCTTGCGTGGCGCGGACGCAAGACGGGTGCGTTTTCCTCTCTGCCATTTGCGCAAGGTTGGACGCGTCATCGCGATCTGCCCGCGCCTCAGGGCCGAACATTTCAGCAGCAATGGGCCGCGAAAGGAGGTGCACGATGACGGCGCGATCAAGTGTTGCGGCACGCGAGGCGACGCTTGGCGCCATTCGCGCCTCGCTCGGGGTGGCGGCGGAAGATGCCAGGCGTCGGGTCGGCGTCCTCAAGCGGCTCTATGACCACGACGCCAACCTCATCCCGGCGAGGGCGCATGCTGACCGTGATGACCTTGTCGCGCGTTTTGCCTCCATGCTGCGCGAACAATCAGCTGACGTGTTCGGCGTGCCGGATATCTCAGCAGTGCCCCGCACGATCGCTGGTTTTCTGCGCAACGCCAACCTGCCTGCCCGTGTACAACACGGCGCAGAACCGCTCTTTGCGGAACTCGACTGGACGGCAGCGCCCGGTATCGAGCGCACAATCGGTCGGGCGACGCCGGAGACGCCAACCGGGCTCTCGCGCGGATTTGCAGGTGCGGCTGAGAGCGGGACGCTGGTGATGGTGTCCGGTCCAGAAAACCCGACAACGCTCAACTTTCTGCCAGAGACACACATCGTCGTAATCGACGAAGCGCAGATCGTCGGGTCCTACGAAGATGCCTGGGCGAAATTGCGTGTAAGATTCGGCGAGCGGGAGATGCCGCGCACCGTCAACTTTATCTCCGGCCCGTCGCGGACCGCAGACATTGAGCAAACGCTAACGCTCGGTGCCCATGGGCCCAAGCGCCTCTGTGTCATCATCACCGGTGTCGACGCGGATTGAGCGTGATCGTATTTCACCCCGCACCTACTGGCGCAGGCAACGATTCAGGCAGCGCGCGCGCGCAACTGCGCAACCGCGTCGATCTCCGCCGCTGTTCTTATAGCATTCCGCGAAAGCGCGATCGCACCGCTGCTGACATCCGCTCGCGGCGACGGCCTCTGATGTCGGCCCGCTTGATACCGCCGTTACCGCAATCACGAACGCCGTTACGGCGGCGAGACCCAAAAGTCTGATCATCATTTTCCCCTTACGGCCCTCGCGTGCGGTGCTGACACCACGTCGCACGGTGGACCGCGGCGACGCGACACGCAAGCCACGCCCGCTCAATGCTTCGACATCACGTTAATGTCGCGAAACTGAACCGAAGCTGAACACGTTCACGTCATGGCCGCCGACGCCTGGCGATTGCGACTGGACAGCCGTGTGGCAACACCGCATGGCACAGGTCCATGCCGGTTCTTCGCCATCCACCATCTGCGCTCTTCCTTGCAACGGGCCTCATGCTCGTTCTCGGCTTTCGGGCGCTCGGGCTTTTTTCTGATCGCTTTGGTTATGATGTTGACGTGATCGATATGCCGATCAGGCCGCTCGTCGCACTTCTGACGACACTCGGCGTGGCGTACTGCGTTGCGGCCATCACACTCTCCCATGCGGACGATGCGGTGGTGACCGCGCGTGATCGGCGCTACCTCCTAATGGCGATGATCGGAATTGGTGCGCTTGCGCGGTTGGCGCTGTTCGCAAGCGAGCCGATCCTTGAAGATGATTATCAACGCTATCTGTTCGACGGCGCGGTGGTGAGTGCCGGGTTGAACCCCTATGCAGTCGTTCCGGGTGAGGCCGCGACCTCCAGCGATCCCACGTTGGCGGTCGTCGCGAAGCATGCCGGGCTGACGCTTGAGCGCGTCAACCATCCGGAGATCCGCACGATCTATCCGCCCGGCGCACAGGCGTTCTTCGCGCTAGCGCATCAGATGCAACCATTCAGTCTGCTTGCCTGGCGTGCCGTCGTGATGATGGGCGACGCGGCGACGCTCATGTTGATCATCTTGTTGCTGCAGCACGTCGGGCGTTCCACGCTGTGGGCGGCGCTCTACTGGTGGAACCCGCTCGTGATCAAGGAGCTGACGAACTCTGCGCACATGGAAGGTGTGCTGATCCCGTTTATCATGCTTGCGGTGTTGGCAAGCGTTCGTGGTCGTGGCCTCATGGCGAGTGGTGCGCTCGCGATCGCCGGTGCCATCAAGTTCTGGCCAATTATTCTCTTTCCGGTGCTGATGCGCGGAGCGGGGGCGCGGCTGACGAGCTGGATCGGTGGATTTTTCCTCATCGTCGCTGTGATGGCGCTATGCGTATGGCCGATGTGGCTTGGCGGGCTGGACCAGTCGGCCGGTGTCGTTGCCTACGCAGAGCGCTGGAAATCCAATGGCGCCATGTTTCCGGTGCTCTTTGGCCTGATTTCCTCGAGCGGGATTGCGAGCCTCGCAGGGCTGGATGCAAATCTGGTGACGCGCGTTTTGATCGCCGGGCTCGTGAGCCTGTTTGCCCTGGGCATTGCCTGGCGTCGGCCGGCGAATGGGGCTGCCATCATTCGAGCGGCGGGGTTGGTCGCGATCGTCATGTTCCTGCTGACCCCCGCCCAGTTTCCCTGGTACGCGGTCTGGATCGCGCCGTTTCTGCCTTTCCTGCCGTTCGTCGGCTTGATCGCACTCGCGGTGATGATGCCGCTTTACTACGTCGCTTTCGAACTGATGGTCGTTGATCGCTTCGCCGTGTTCAGCGACATCGTGGTGTGGATGGAATGGATGCCGATCTGGTTTCTGCTCGTAGCCGAAGCGATTTTCCGTCCGTTGCGCGCGCGCGGACAGCGCGGGGCTGCGCTGACGGCCCAGGGGTTTGTGCGCTTGGGCAAAAGGCCGCTTTGATGCGACACGGAATGACCGTCGCCGTCGTGATCCCCGCGCTGAATGAGGCCGGTGCGATCGGTCGTGTCCTCGACGATCTCCCGGCGTGGGTGGATCTTGTCATCGTCGCGGACAACGGCTCACGTGATGGCACACCGGAGATCGCCGAGGCGCATGGCGCAACCGTGGTGCATGAGCCGCAGGCCGGGTATGGCGCGGCTTGTCTGCGCGGGATTGCAGCGACGGACGATCATGACATTGTCGCATTCATTGACGGGGACTATAGCGATCATCCCGACCAGATGGACCGGATTGTCGATCCCATCGCTGACGGCCGCTTCGACATGGTGATCGGCTCGCGCGTAACAGGGAATGCGGACCCCGGCTCACTCACGATGCCGCAGCGCTTCGGCAACCAGCTGGCGTGTACGTTGATGCGCTGGATCTGGGGAACCCAGTTCACTGATCTCGGGCCGTTCCGGGCGATACGACGAACGTCGCTTGATGCGATCGGGATGCAGGATCGTGCGTATGGCTGGACAGTCGAAATGCAGATCAAGGGCGCGGAATATAGCCTGCGCATGCATGAGGTGCCGGTCGACTACCGCCCACGGATCGGCGTGTCGAAGGTGTCGGGGACCGTGAAAGGAACGGTGATGGCCGGCACCACCATCCTCTCGGTTATTGGCCGCTCGGCACTGCGTTGGTGGCGCCGCCGGTGAGCGACGGTTGCGTGGATGTTTGAGCGCGTGAGAGAGGCGAATACGCCGTCAAGTTTTCCCGTGCGACGAGCCTTCCCCAATACGAGTTGTAGGGATGAACCAGCGCCGTCTTTCCGTCAGCGTCTTTCAATGGCCGACGGTTGTTGTGCCAGGAAAATATTCCCCCCGTCAGATTGACCACACGTTTGGCACCCTGTTTCATCAACGCGTCCTGCAGATAACTCGCAGCGTAGGAGCTGCGACGTCCGACGGAGCAATAAAAGACGACAGTTTTCCCCTTGATGATGCTGCCGTGTTTTTTGAGAAATGTTGACGTCCAAATGCCCGGCTTGACCTGAACGGCGTTGTCGAGATGGCTGACCGCATGCTCACCCACTTCGCGGACATCAAAGAGCACGATATCGTCGGCCTGCTCTGGAGCTGCGAGCATCGTTGCCAACTCACCGCCGCTGACATGCGACACCTGCGCGTATTTCTTTTCGATGTCGCGGTGGATCGAGGCGAGCGCAGCTTCATCGGCCATGGCCACTGCTAATGGCACGGCGAGCGTCGCAAACATCATGCTCACCGCGCCGACAACCCCTGCAGCCGACGACTGAAAGAATCTCGGCAAAGTTTTTTGATCTCTGGTCATGGGACGGACATAGCGCTCGCCGCACCGCAGGCCAAATCACCTTCCAGCGAGGTCATGTTGCAGCGGGTCACCTTTGCAGGGGCCGGGTTTCAGGTGCTGCGCGACGTCCTGTAATAACCCCAAACATACCATGGCGAGGCCTTGCGCGAGGCCCACTTTAGCCACGTTGCGAACCTTCAAAGAGAACACTGGACGCGTTGGGTTTGCGTATCTGGCCATAGGTGTGCGTATGCGAGATCAGACAATCGAGACAGCCGCAACTGTAGGAGACGACGCGCCCGCCGCCGCTTCAGCAAAGACGCGCCTCAGCGAGTATGTCGATTATTTCTCTTCGGATATTGATGCCCTTTCCGCGCAGTCGAGCAGACTGGCGGACTTATCAGTTTCATTCCCGGGGCTGCTGTTCGCGCTTGCTACGAGTTACGGAACAAAGGCCGAGCGCCGCCGCGCTATTGCTGCGGTTATCGACGGTGTTCCGCTGAAGCGGATCTGCGCCGACCTGGGGCTTGCGATGTGGTTGCGCCCGCTACCGCCGCAGGCGTTTGCCGCCCCACTTTTATCCTTGCCTGACACGCCCGAGTTGACGCGCCGAATTTCCAACTTTGTCCCGACCGAGCCTGCTGCTGGGCGGGCATGGCTGCACCGTATTAGCGATGCGTACTGCTTCGGCGGGCCAGACTACATGCTCTGGATGGGTCGCCAGAAGCGCCTTCCGTTTAAGGCCGAAGGCGCGGATGCGCTGATGCTTCTCGGCAGCTACGTGTGGGCATCACGACGACGGCACACGGTTGCCGGGGACTTGGTGACGATGCCGTTTGCCAAGACGATGAGTCTCAAGAAAGCCTACGACATGGCGAGGGTCTGGGAGCAGCGCGTCGACATGGCGATCACGCTTGGAGACGGCGTGCAGGATACCTGGTTTGCGGAAGCGGAAGTCAATGGTCTCACATTCACACCACTGCGAACGCTCACCGATTTTCTCGACGAGGCAGCGACGATGGGGAACTGTCTCGATCAGTATGCCGGGCCAATCAACAATACGCATGTGCGGGTCTTCAGCGTGCGGCGCGGTGAAACCGTTGTCGCGAACCTCGAGCTTGCGCCACACGATGACGACTGCCTGATGCCGACGATCGAGCAATTGCGCGGGCCGCGGAACAACCGGGCGGCACCTGACGTCTGGCAGGCGACCTATGCGTGGCTGGGCGCGCAGAAGTTTTCGTCCTTTCCCGGACCGAGCCATGGCGGGCGGGCAAGTGCCGCCAGCACGTGGAAGAAAATCTGGAACCCGCTGTTCGCCGACCTTGCGCCGAACCAGCCCCTGCGGCAACGGGCACGCCAGTTTGCGAAGCGGGCACACGGACATTCCGGTGTGATGCGGGAAGCGTCACGCGTGGCGCTCGACATCTGACGGTATCGACTGAGCTGTCAGAAACTCCGCACCATCAGGACCGTGCCGTAAGGCGTTTCGGGATCGTCGTAGTCTCCCCCAACACCGCCTGAGAGCCACAACGTGCCGTAGCCAGTGCGCCAGCGCACGAACCCACCGCCTTTCATCGCGTTGAGTGTGCTGTTGCCATAGGCACCGGCTTCGACCCCCAGCCATATATTCTCCCAAACACCAAGCCCGACTTTTGCGTTGGCGGCGTAACTGCCAAACGGAGAGGAATAGTTCGCATCCAGCGCAAGGAACGAGTTCGTGCCGACATTGCGCCACCCCTCCAACGCCAGCTTAAAGCCGACTTTTTTTCCATTCACCTCGTTGTCGGGATCATCTGGCCCCAGGATATGGCGCTCGTAAGCGATCCCGGCGAAGGCCTTGGCGGTCCATGGGCCGCGCGACACCTGATATCCGACGAGTGCGGCGCCAAACGTGCTTTCGCCCATTATCGAGAGCGGCCCGAAGGTGCGCTGGGTGATGTATCCGTAGGTGCCGCTGCCGCCTTCCAAACGCAGGCGAAACCCGTCTCTCGTGCGATCGCCGCCGGGCGAGAACGTCGCGCCACCGTAGCCCGTCATGGAGTCCTTCGTGCCGGATGCGCCCGACCATGTGACCCATCGGTCCGGAGGTTTCGGCACAGTGAGTGTCGTTTCCCAACCGCCGATCGCAGCATCCTGCGGCACGTCAGCGGGAGGTGCGGCAACAACTTGTGCAAGGGTAATCACTGGAGCAAAGACGATCATTGCTGCCAAAGTTGAAACGCAAAACCAGAGTATTCGCAGCCGCATGACTTTCCCAAACCCCGTTAACACTTGCTGTCTAACGGCGATGTTTGTCGACCTCAAATTGATGCTGGAGCGGTTTTAATTTTGATCATGCGCATCAATAGGTGATTGTAAGTAATTGTTCGCGTTATGCGTGTTTGGTTGCGTGGCGGTCTTTCGCATACGATCTTGTGGCGATGACACCTGACCGTTTCGACACTTGGCTCTATCCGGGCACGACCGGGCTCTATTGCGCGCCGGGAAATTTCTACATCGATCCGCACCGTCCGGCTGAGCGCGCGTTCATCACGCATGGGCATGCCGATCATGCGCGGCCGGGCCACACGGCCGTTCACGCCACGCCGGAAACGCTTGCCATCATGGCGCTGCGTCTCGGCAAGCAGTGCGGCGATCAACATTATCCGCTGCAGTATGGTGAGGTTGTCACGATCGGTGACGTCACGGTCTGGCTTGCACCCGCCGGGCATGTGCTCGGCAGTGCACAGGTTGTGCTGGAGTGGGAGGGTAAGCGCGCCGTCGTCTCCGGGGACTACAAGCGTCGGGCTGACCTGACATGCGCGCCTTTTGAAGTGGTGCCGTGCGATCTGTTTGTCACGGAGGCGACGTTCGGCCTGCCGGTGTTCCGGCACGAGCCTGACGCGGGTGAGGTTGCCAAGCTTTTATCCTCCGTTGCCGCGCAGCCAGAGCGAGCGCATCTCGTCGGGGCATACGGCCTTGGAAAATGCCAACGCCTGATCGCGCTTTTGCGTGCTGCCGGACATGATGCGCCGATCTACATGCATGGCGCGGTGGAGAAACTCTGTCGTTTCTACGAGGAGCAGGGCGTCGATCTCGGCGTCCTTCGCCCGGCCGCCGGTGTGGAGAAAAATGCATTTGCCGGGCACATCGTCATGGCACCGCCGAGTGCGCTGCAGGATCGCTGGTCACGCCGGTTGCCAGATCCGGTGACGTGCTTTGCGTCCGGTTGGATGCGGGTGCGAGGCCGGGCGCGGCAACGGGGCGTCGAGCTGCCGCTGATCATCTCCGATCACGCGGACTGGCCGGAACTTGTGCGAACCATTGAAGAGACCGGCGCGCGCGAGGTTTGGGTCACGCACGGGCGGGAGGATGCGCTTTGCCACCAGATTACGATGATGGGGCTGACGGCGCGGGCGCTGGCGCTCGTCGGACGCGATGACGAGGACGACGACAGCACGACGGTCGCCGATGCCGCGTAACGGACGAACTCAGCGCGCGCTCGAAATCTGCGCGTTCAGTTTTATCTCCCCGGCCATCTCGCGATGGAACGCGATGTAGCCGTCGCTGGTGCTTGCCAGATGATCCCGCGTGATCTCGTGGAAGTCGGGCAGGCGATGCCATGGCACACTCGGATAGGCGTGGTGTTCTGCATGGAACGGCATATTCCAGGCGAGCCATCGCACCACGCGATTGGTCAAGGTGGTGCGGCTGTTCTCCAGCATGTTCGCGACGGGCGGGCACAGTCCATGTTCGGCGAGAAGATATGCGCGCAGGACCGGCTGGCCAAGTAGCACAGGGACAAGCCATAGCCAGACCACCGCATCTGCCACTGCCGTGCTCGCAAGCGCGGCCAGCGCGAGACCGGCATACCCGAGGAGATAAATTTGCGCCTCTCGCACTGTTTTGTGGCGCGCGCGGTTTGGGATGTATTCCGCGGAGACATCGCCACGACCGAGCGCTGCGAGGATGCGAAGCTGCGACCACCACAACGGGAGGCCCGTCAGATGCCAGGCGAGCGCACCGCGGCTGTCGATTTCACGACCGCTGCGCTCTGGATCCCGCAGCGGATCATTCGTGTGACGGTGATGGGCAAAATGAAACGCCCGGAACCAAGTCGGTGGGATCAAGAGCAACGCGCCCGTGACCGACGCGACCGCCTGATTGATCCACTTGGTACGAAACGCGGTTTCATGCGTCACCTCGTGTAAAAGCGTGAACAGGAAGACGAGCAGGACGCCCTGCGCGAACAATGCCAGCGGCCAACCAGGCCAACCGACCATGATCCACGTCGACGTGAGACTGATTGCGGCAGCATGCAGGGCGAGCTTGATGAGGCCGGGCGCGTCGCTGCGCGTAACGAGGTGCGCGCGGACATCCGGGCCGAGCGCAGCAATCACCATACGATGATCCGGCACCGCGTGATGATCCGGAGCATTCACCTCCTCGATGTCTACGCGTTCCGGCATTTGGCGATCCGCGGCAGGAACCTTATGACGCTTAGAGACTACCTGCGCTCCACAGCGCGCGCCAGTCTTAGCCGCTATGCTCCTCTTCGTCCCTCGTTCCATGTTCGTGCGCCGTGCAATCTTTCGCCACCCTGCTTGATCGTCTTGTCTACACGCCGTCGCGTAACGGCAAGCTGGCGCTTCTCGCGGACTACTTTGCCCAGACGGGTGATCCGGCGCGCGGATGGGCGCTGGCGGCGCTCGCAGGCGATCTCGACGTCTCACTGCCGATCCGGCGCATTCTCGGCGGGCTGCTCGACGGGCGTGTCGATCCCGAACTCTATCGGCTTTCGCGAGATTATGTGGGCGACACGGCGGAGACCGTCGCGCTGCTCTGGCCCGAGCCGGAGCAAACGGGTGATGCGCCGGCGCTCGATGCGGTGGTCGAGACAATCCGTTCAGCCGACCGGCGTCATGTGCCGGAGCTGTTGGCCGGATGGATGGATGTCCTGGACGTCACCGGGCGCTGGGCGCTGCTGAAACTGTTGACGGGCGCACTGCGTGTCGGCGTATCGGCACGGCTCGCAAAGCAGGCTGCCGCGCAGTATGGCGGGCGCGATGTCGCCGAGGTCGAAGAGGTCTGGCACGGGTTGACGGCGCCCTACGTGGAACTCTTCGCCTGGCTCGACGGCCATGCCGATGTCCCGGACATTTCTGGCGTCCCGGTTTTTCGTCCGCTGATGTTGTCCAACCCGCTGGAGGACCGCGATCTCGAGCAACTCGATGCAGCCGCCTTCGCGGCCGAGTGGAAATGGGACGGCATCCGCGTCCAGATCGCGGCCATCGGCGGGGATACGCGGCTTTACTCGCGCACCGGCGACGATATCGGTGCGGCATTCCCCGATATTGTCCGCACGATCAACGACGATGTCGTGCTCGATGGCGAGCTGCTCGTGGTGCGGGATGGCGAGATCGCGCCGTTCAATGATTTGCAGCAGCGGCTTAATCGCAAGGCGGTGAGCCCGAAGATGATGACGACTTA
>JBCBXF010000290.1:0-2731 GCA_039816705.1 Pseudomonadota bacterium
GTTGACACTTGAACAGCATGTTTACGAGCCGCTTGACTCACTCGTGATCGACACACTCATGGAAACAATCGCCGCGCGGTATCCGCTGGCCAGTGATTTCGGATCACGGGAGCCAATGCGGCGCGCCACGAAGTATGGGGCGTTTGCGTTGCCGGGTATGGATCAGGATTTTATTCCCGCCACAGATGAGGAGATCAAAGTCTATCAGAACGATACCTATCCGAACTGGCTTGAAGCCTGCCGCGAGTACCTTGCCACCCTGCACGCGAGGAAGTTGGCACAGACACACGCGCCACTCTTTCAATTCGCGTTGTCCAACACAGGTCTCCGCCCCGCCAAAAGTGTGTTGATCGAGTTCATAGCCCAAGGTGCGATCGAAGTCATACCCCCGCCCTACAAGGACGATGACGATCCTGAACCTGAACCCATAACTCTTCCTGCCGTGCCCGCAGCGCCAGCCGGTCGCTGGGTATCATCGCACATGCGTGCCATATCGGACATACAGCGGCTGTTCGAGATGCATCAGTCGTCCTTCGGTCACAAGCCGATGCGTCCCCCGATGATTTCGCCGCTGCATTTGCAAAAGCCTAGACGCGAGGACGATCAATTTTACTACAAGCCAAAACGTCCTCAACATCCCGGCGCATCCTTCGCTCTTGAATGCAACCAATGGCGCCACGGTGGTGAGCCGGAACCATTTCTTGGTGAAGTGCATTTGCTCGGCGAAGCTTCGTCGGGTGAGGGTGCGATTACATGCCGGGTGCAAGCAGAGAACCTGTCAACGCCAATGACGCTTACCATCCCAACTTCGTTGCAGGTGCGCCGTCTTTCTCTCGATGATGATGCTCAGGCCCTAGTCGATTCACTTCAGTAGGAGCACACCGACACTGTCCAGGTGTTGCCGGAGGCGCCGGGCGGTTCTTCCCCCTGCGGCCGGGTCAGGGACTATCTCGCTACTCTCGACGGAGCCCCTGCGGATCGCGATCCCTCGCGGCGGTCGGTCTAGGAAATGTCCGTTTTGGGTCAAAAGTGAGCCTTTGCACCGCAAGAGTCATGTCCGTCGCTCGTCAAAGCGGACATCTGTTGCCAGTTTCTGCAATCGTTCTCGATTGCTGCATCCTCTGCTATCCGGACATCTGAAAGGCCGACCAGTAACAGCACCCGTTGTCCTTCCCCCGCGCTATGCCGCCCCCCTCCCCTCAACCTTCCGCCCCACCGCGTGCGTCCGCCTTCCGCCGGACGATCTCACGGTCGATGCGGGCGAGGACGGCGCGGGTGCGCAGGGGGCGGCGGCCGCGTTTCAGGGCAATGCGGGCAACGGTGCGCTGGGCGAGGAGTTCGGCGTAGCCGATCTCGGCGAAATCGACGGGATGGACTGAGGACACGGCGAAGCCTTGCAGGGTCTACTCGGTACGGGGTTGGCGTCGGCGGCGGGTCTATTCCGCGGCGGTTGTTACCGAGACTACCCGCGGTGATGCCGCGCGCTCAAGGCCGGGTTGGGTTATGAGGCGGATCAACGCGCAAACATCATCGGCGTCAAGATCGTCGAAGGCTCCGGTTATCTGCTCCACCTGTCCGGCGCGCACATGACCGAGCACGGGATCCGCGAAGAGGTGGAATTTCTCGGAGATTTCGGCGTCGCTCAGCGGCATGTCGGGATCGCCGCGCGGCGTGCGGGGGCCGGAGTTGAGTTCGCGCCCGTCGTTGAGCGCGAGCGTCACCTCGCCCCAGCGGCGACCTTCGCTAATCTTCGTGTAGTGCGGATCCTCCACCAGCGTGATGCGCGCGCTCATCGCCTGGATCGCACGGTCATGCAGGACATCCGGGCGGAGTTCTTCCAACCCGAGCTGGCCGCGCACAATCGCCGTCGCGAGCGGATACACGATGCCATAGGTCATCTCGTCGAGTGTTTTGGGCGCATGGCCGGCAAGACGTACAGCCTTGTGGAAGGTCTTGACCTCGACGTGCGCGATGTCGTCGGCGCGGAGATTATTCTCCGTCATGAGATCGCGTGCGGCATCAATGCTGGCGTGGGCCCAGCGGCAGACGGGATAGGCTTTGTAGTGCGTGTCATCGACGATGCGCCAACCGCTGCCGAGATCGGCCCAGTGTTCGGCAGCGTCTTCGCCTTCGATGGTGATGGCAGGCGCGCCGGTGAAGCCGGTACCTGCGAGGTAAGCGGCTGTTACGCCAGTCGGTGCGCCCCAGCACACACCGTCACGGACCATCGTCGGATGATCGATGCACCGCATCATCTGGCTGCGAGGTCCATGATACTCGGCAATCCCGGCGGCCTCGCGAATGTGGGTCGCGCGGTCGAGCCTCGATCTGTTGGCGAGCAGTGACGCACCTGCCGCGCAATGGCCGCTCATCGACGCGAAGGCGGGGCAGACACTGAAGGTCCACGCTCGGCATTTTGGCGACAGGACGCGACGGATAAAAATTATCGCGAGCGACGCCTCGGGTTGGTCCATCGATGAGCTCATCCCGCAAGGCGCCCTCATATCCGGACCGTATGGTCGCAAGAACGCGGAGAGATGACGCGGATGCAAAACTCAGACTGGACATCCTTCGTCACCGAGCTGAGCCTGCGTGTCCCTGGCACGGCGACGAGCCGTCATGCGCGTCGATCGCGTCAATTGCTGCGGCGCCGTAGAACGCGGCACCCGCCGGGCTAGCCGGTGCGCCGTTCATGAGCAGGTGGGAGGTGCCCGCGCCGCCGGCCTGCCAG
>JBCBXF010000291.1:0-2692 GCA_039816705.1 Pseudomonadota bacterium
AGCGTTCGTGAACTCGATGGGCGGCCTGGCCGAAGGCGGGCTCAACTTCAATATCGAGGATGCTGCCGCGTATCTTGCTCGGACCGTAGGTGAGCCCGTTGCGGCCATGGCGTCGGACGCAAACATGCCACTGCACGCTCCGGGTATGATTTCGATGTTCATTGGTGCGCTTGCCCTGGCGCTTCCAGCTAGCTTTGCGTTTATGCTGTTCGGGAAGTAAGCGTCCGGGCGATCCAAAATTTGGTGAGCCGACGCCCTGCGTATCGCTGCTCGGCGCGATGTGCTAAGCAGCGACGCGCGCCCTAGATGGCGCTGACGTCCCCCCAATCCTGCAGGAAGGCTCGTGTCATGTCGGCTCAGGGAAATGTCGTTCCAAAACCCGTCGCACAGATTGATCCGGTCTGGGCGCGTATTCGTGACGAGGCCGAGGCGGTTGTGCAGGCCGAGCCTGCGCTTGCGGGTTTTATCTTTTCCAGCGTGATCAACCACACGCGGTTCGAAGATGCCGTTGTCCACCGCATCGCGCAGCGATTGAACCACGCGGACATGGACGCACATTTGCTGACGTCTGCCTTTGAGGAGACGCTTGAGCACGCCCCGGAACTTGGCGCGATGATCCGCTCAGACGTCGTGGCGGTGTTTGATCGTGATCCGGCCTGTGATCGGTTTATCGATGCGCTGCTCTACTTCAAGGGCTTCCACGCACTGCAAACGCACCGCTTCGCCCATGCGCTCTATCGCAGTGGACGGCGGGATTTCGCATTTTATCTGCAGAGTCAGGCGTCCCGCGTGTTCAGCATCGACATACATCCCAACGCGGCCTTCGGGCGTGGCATCTTCATCGACCATGGCCATGGGATCGTCGTGGGTGAGACAGCGCGTGTCGGCGATGACGTGTCGATCCTTCACGGTGTGACGCTCGGTGGTACGGGAAAGGAAAACGAGGACCGTCATCCTAAAATCGCGGATGGCGTGTTGATCGGGGCGGGTGCAAAGATCCTTGGTAACCTGACGGTGGGGCATTGCAGCCGCATTGCATCCGGTAGTGTTGTCCTTGAGGACGTACCGGCGAAAAAGACAGTTGCTGGCGTGCCGGCACGGATTGTCGGCGAGGCTGGCTGCAGCGAGCCCTCGCGCACCATGAATCACATGCTGGCAGCTGCCCTCACGCAGTAAATCAACGACGTCGGGATGAGACGATCTGGCGAGGTGGTCGCGGTTGCCGCCTGCCGGTTGGCACTGTATCGGGTTGTCCCGTGCGCGACCGGCCGCTCAAGTCTCAGCGTTTTAATCATCGGCCGCCCAGCTTCCACGACAGGATGACATGCCGTGACACGAGAAGAAATCGTACGCCTTGAGAACTATATGCGTCGTCGCTTTCAGCTGCGCGACGTCGAGATCCGTCAGCTGCCGGGCAGCGATGACAAGGCGGAGTTCTTCATCGGCGATGAAGCGGTCGGCGAGCTTTTTCGAGATACGGAAGAGGGGGAACTCTCCTACGATTTCTCGATGAAGATTGAGACCGATGCGGACAAGCTGCAGCAATACCTGCAATCCCGCTTCAACATGCCAACCATCGAGGTGCGACAGCGCACGAACAAGGACGATAGTGCGGAGGTCTACATCGAGGACGAATTCATCGGTGTGCTATTTGAAGACGGGGATGTTTATTCGTACGCCTTCAACATGTCGATTCTCGAGTTCGACCTCGAAGAAGCCTGAGTTTCCCATGCGCTGCGTTAACTGCGTGGTGGCAACAGGCTGACGTGGCGCACCTGCGGCGATAGGGTCATGGCGGCATGTGCGGGTGGTTCGCTGCAGAAAACCCGAACGGCTGGTGTTTACGTTTTCCGGTGTTTGCGTGTCGTCCTTTACTGCCCTTTTTCTCTACGGTGTTGGCCTCGGGTTCACACTCGCCGGGCTAGCCGTTAGCGCGTTCGAGTTTGCAGCGCGCCAGCGACTCGGTTTTGCACTACCGGAACGCGTCGGCCTCATTGACGGACTCGTCGGGTTCTTCCTGCGATTGCTCGGCGGCCCTTACCTCATCGCACGTTACATCTATCAGCTTGATGATGAGTTGCGGCACCCGGCGATTATTGGCGCAAGCGGTGTGCTGGTGATCGGGTGGAGCCTCGCAATTGGCATCATCGCGATCGCGACATTTCTGATAGGCTGAAATCTTTGTCAGAGGTGGCTTGCCCGGTGCACCGCACAGTGCACTGGTGGGGAGAAAAAATGCATGGCGCTCTATGAACTGGATGGTGTGCGGGTCGAGGTGCCGCAGAGTGGGCGTTACTGGGTGGCGCCGAGCGCTTCCGTCATAGGACGCGTGCGGCTCGGAGAAGACGCGAGCGTGTGGTTTCAGGCGACGCTGCGCGGGGACAATGAGCTGATCGACATCGGGGCGCGCAGCAATGTCCAGGATGGAAGCGTTCTCCATACCGATAAGGGATTTCCGTTAGCGCTCGGCAGCGGCTGCACGGTTGGCCACTCGGCGATTCTGCATGGCTGCACGGTTGGCGATCGCGCTCTGATCGGGATGGGCGCGACTGTTCTGAATGGCGCCACGATTGGAGATGGCGCGGTGATTGGAGCACATGCACTCATTCCAGAGGGAAAAGACGTGCCGCCCGGCGCATTGGTGGTTGGCACGCCGGGCAAGGTCATTCGCATTCTGAGTGCGGACGAGCAG
>JBCBXF010000292.1:0-2680 GCA_039816705.1 Pseudomonadota bacterium
GCAACGATTGGCGGCTGGGTCGATCAGCTGCTCAGCCGCTTCGTGGATGTCATCATGGCCATCCCACAGCTCATTTTTGCGCTGTTGCTGCTCACTGTCATGAAGGGACGCATCCCGACCGTCGAATTGGGCGACTTCCTGACGATCCGCGGGGATATCATCACCATGATCCTGGTGATCGGCTGTCTCGATGCAACGCGCGTCTTCCGTCTGGCCCGCGCGGTTGCGATGAACATTGTGGTCATGGATTTCGTCGAAGCCGCCAAATTGCGCGGCGAGGGACTGTGGTGGATCATCCGGCACGAATTGCTGCCGAACTCCCTGGCCCCGCTGATCGCCGAGTTTGGGCTGCGCTTCTGCTTCGTTTTCCTCCTCATCGCATCGCTTTCATTCCTCGGCCTTGGCATCCAGCCGCCAACAGCTGACTGGGGCAGCATGGTGCAGGAGAACGCCACGCTCATTTCGTTCGGCGATATCACACCGCTGATCCCCGCTGCGGCAATTGCGCTGCTCACCGTCGCAGTCAACTTCGTCGTTGACTGGATGCTGCACCGCTCGAGCGGCCTGAAGGATTGAGGGACAAAACCATGTCAGATCACAACGACACGAATGCCCCGGCCGCACATATGTCAGACAGCCATACGGCGGGCCGCAACACGGGTGAGCTTTTGCTCAAGATGCGTGGCATCAAGATCGACGGACGCGCCGACGATGTCTGGAACCCGATTATCAAGGGTATCGATCTCGATCTCCATCGCGGCGAAGTCCTCGGCCTCATCGGCGAATCCGGAGCCGGGAAATCGACTCTTGGCCTCGCCGCCATGGGCTACGCCCGTGATGGCTGCCGCATCACTGACGGCACGATCGATTTCGACGGGATCGACCTGCGCAACGCATCAGACGAAGAGCGCCGCCTGCTGCGCGGCTCCCGCATCGCCTATGTGGCACAGTCCGCAGCCGCGTCGTTCAACCCGGCGCATAAGCTGATCGACCAGTACGCGGAAACGCCGATCCACCACAATGTTCTGGATCAGTCGACCGCCCGCAAGGACGCGGTGGAGCTCTACGAAAAGCTTCGCCTTCCCAATCCGCACGAGATCGGCTTCCGCTATCCACACCAGGTCTCCGGCGGTCAGCTCCAGCGTGCAATGACGGCGATGGCAATGTCCTGCCGCCCCGATCTCATCGTTTTTGATGAGCCCACGACGGCGCTTGACGTTACGACACAGATCGAGGTGCTCGACGCCATCCGCGCGATCGTTCGCCAGTTCAACACAGCCGCTATCTACATCACGCACGACCTTGCCGTCGTCGCGCAGATGGCGGACCGCATTATGGTCTTGCGCTATGGTGAACTCGTCGAGGAAGCCATCACGAAAACCATGCTCGAAAGCCCCACGCAGGATTATACGAAATCTCTATGGGCTGTCCGTGCCTTCGAGAAGCCGCAGAAGCCACTCGCAGGTCCGGAGGAAATTCCGGTTATTCGCGTTGAGAATGTCACGGCCGGATACACGTCCGGTGACATGGTCTTGCACAATGTCTCGTTCGACATTCACCGCAAGCGTACCGTTGCCGTGGTCGGCGAGTCCGGCTCCGGCAAGTCGACCACCGCGCGCTGTATCACCGGTCTTCTGCCGCCAAAAGAGGGACGCATTCTTTCCAACGGAGAAGAATTACCCGCTGACTATCGCAACCGGTCGAAAGACCAATTGCGCCAGTGCCAGATGATCTACCAGATGGCTGATACGGCATTGAACCCACGTCAGCGCATCCGCGATATCATCGGTCGCCCACTGGAGTTCTATCTCGGCCTGAAAGGGGCGAAGAAGCGTGAGCGTGTTCGCGAGCTGCTCAGCGCCATCGAGCTTGAACCTGACCAGTATATCGATCGCTATCCGGGCGAGCTTTCCGGCGGACAGAAGCAGCGCATCAGTATTGCGCGCGCCCTTGCTGCCGAACCCGAATTCATCGTCTGTGACGAGGTGACCTCAGCGCTCGACCAGATCGTTGCCGAAGGTATCCTCAAGTTGCTCTTCCGCCTGCAGGAAGACCTCAACCTCTCTTACATGTTCATCACGCACGATCTCGCGACCGTCCGCTCCATTGCGGATGAGGTGGTCGTCATGCTCCAGGGACGCGTCGTGGAACAGGGGCCGAAGACAGAGATGTTCCAGCCACCCCATCACGAGTACACCGACCTTCTGTTATCATCGGTCCCGGAGATGGACCCGAACTGGCTCGATCGTCTGCTCGACGAGCGCGCGCGGAACAAGCCCTCCATCGAGCTTGCCGGGAACTGACGTGACCGGGAAGCGCGTGATCGACGGACCAAGCGATGGCGAGTCGCCACAGCGCAAGGGCTGGCCGACCGATCCCGAAATGCTGGCGTTCATTGCTGAGACGGAGAAAAACTATCCACCGTCCGCCAACGTGGCCGGACCGGACGAAGCCCGACGCGCCTACAACGCATTATGCAAGGCCTTCGCAGTGCCGCACCCACCCGGCGTTGTGACGAGAGATCGCAAACTCGCCGCCACCAACCCGTCCCGCGAGATACCGATCCGTCATTACCATGACGCCGACACGGACTTTGACGATCTCGATGCCGGCGTCCGCACAACTGACGCCAAACTCGCGCGACTTTTCGGGGCCGACGTGCCCAATGGACGTTCGGACG
>JBCBXF010000293.1:0-2650 GCA_039816705.1 Pseudomonadota bacterium
AACGGTCTTTCTCGTCGGCGCGACGTGCAAGTCCTTAAAGGGGGATCGTGACCTTAAAAGCGCTGCTGCGCGGCGTTGGCATATCCGTCATGCTGCCGTTTGGCGTCTTCAATCCGCCGCTGGTCGTGCCGCACTCCGAGATCGTCGGCTACGATACGACATGGTATCTCTACGCACGCTCCTGCGAGCTCACGTTCCGGCAGGTCCCCGAAGTCAAAATGATCCTGCTCGCCGGCGATGCGGAGTGGCTGGCACGCTGTTCCGGCGCTGCATGGACCCTGCATGAAGGCACAGCATTCGGAGGCCCGGCAGGTCAGATCTGGCGTCGGATGATGAACACCGCGCTCGTGCTGGTCGTCCTGACGTGCGGCGCGCTCGCCTTGAAGCACGCATTCTGAACAGCGCGTGGCACTGCGGATGCAAAAAGTCCCGCCAACTGTGAAGCTGGCGGGATTGAATTTGTACCAATTGGCCAGACAAACCGCCCGAACGCAGCAGAAGATCAGCCCTGCTGATAACCCTGCGCGGGTGCGACCGGTGCTTGTACCGGGGCGGGCGCTGCAGGCTGTTGCTGCTGCGTCGCGCTGCTGTCGGCACGCTGCAGATGGCGAAGCGCTTCATGCAGGCTCTCCATCAGCGGGTCTTCGCCCTTGTGCTGACCGTCTAGACCGAGGCTCGCCGCTTCGCGCTCAAGTTCACGTGCATAGCTCTCGAGGAGCGGCTTGAGGGCGGGTCCGAGGGCATCGATGAACCGTTTTCGCGCCTGCCCGAGTGCGACGAACGAGTCACGATCGTCGACGCTGATCTCGCCGTCAGCGCACTGCATCAGACTGACACCACGTGCCAGCAGATTGCGGGCGGCCTGTATCTCGTTCTGATAGTCCGACTGGTATTCGTGACGAAGCGTATTGAGTGCTTCAGCTCTGTCCATAACGCCCTCTGCCTTTATCAGTGTGCCTGCGCGCGAACGCGCTTCCGATCCCCCCGGACTGTTTCCGGCATCGGGCGGCACATGCCCCACTCATCATCATGTCGTTGTACGCAACGCACGTTTCGGAGGTCACCGGACCGCCATCCCATCGTAACCGAAGTCAGCCAGACACGAATCGAAACGCGATACCTAAATCTAAAGCGCTCGGCGCATACTCGCCAGTACAACCCGACAAACGTGCGCGCGATCTGGGGAAAGCTCGGCAATTCTTCACAAGATGTTGGCGCGTCGCATCGGGCATCGCATAACGTCGCCCAACCCTGCGGCTCATTTTAGAAAATGTGCGGTGGGACGCCCTGGCCTGGGGAGGCGCACATGAAAACCGATCGCATGTTGCGACTGGCGCCCGACCCGGTGTCGGCGGTTCTGTGCGCGATCGGGGCGCTTGCAGCCGTAGCATCGATCGCTGCAGTCAATTGGGTCGTTGAGGACGAAGAGACGGACCGCCCCCGCAACAAGCGCAATCCACGTTCCGTGCTGCGAGAGCTGGAGCACAATTGCCTTGCCTTGCGCGATGTCCTGCGGCGCATGGATCGCAACCTGCAGCTCTTCTCGAGCGATCGCGGCTCCGTCGCAACCCCGATCAAGTTCGGCGTGCACGCGATCCAGGTGCCACAGGGTTCGTCAAAGCTGCATCAGGGCGTGGTCACGGAGATTGCGGCGCTGTTCGATGCGGCATCGCGCAACACGTTTGAAGTCATGGCGCTGATTAGTGAGACCGCGCTCGAACCGGAAGAGGACGTTTACTTCCGCTTCGGCGAGGCTCAGGCACGCTTGAATGCTTTGCTGATTGACCGCACCGGCCTGCGCGAAACGCTTGCCGAGGCTGCTGGAATTGCGGAAGAACTGGCGGGCCTTGTCCAGGCGTTACGCCCGGCAATCGCGCTCGACACGGGAAGTTGACATGTCCGCCGATCCTGCACGAGCGCGAACGCACAAAGGCTCGCTCAGCAATGCGACGATCCACGCGTTGACAGGGCAGGACCAAGCCCGCTTAGTGGACATAGACGCTCGACGAACTTTCTAGGAAAGCATCCGACCCATGGTTCAGCTCAGCTTGCCGCGCAACTCCCGCATCTCGAAAGGGAAGACGTGGAACGCGCCAGCGAAGGGGAAGAAAACGGCGAAGCTGAATGTCTACCGATGGTCGCCGGACGCAGGGAAACAACCGCAGCTCGACACATACCACATCGACCGCGAGACCACCGGGCCAATGGTGCTGGACGCGTTGATGAAGGTGAAGAGTGACATCGATCCGACGCTGACGTTCCGCCGGTCGTGCCGGGAGGGTATCTGCGGCTCGTGCGCCATGAATATTGATGGATCGAACACGCTAGCCTGCCTCAAGCCAATCGACGACGTGAAAGGGGCAATCAACATTTACCCGCTGCCGCACATGGAGGTCATCAAGGATCTCGTGCCGGACATGACGAATTTTTACGCTCAGCATCGCTCGATCGAGCCATGGCTACAGACAGCGACCCCAACGCCCGGCAAGGAGTGGGATCAGTCGCGCGACGATCGTGATAAGTTGGACGGCCTTTACGAGTGTATCCTGTGCGCATGTTGCTCCACATCGTGCCCCAGTTATTGGTGGAACTCCGACCGCTATCTGGGGCCGGCCGCGTTGTTGCAGGCGTACCGATGGGTGATAGACAG
>JBCBXF010000294.1:0-2642 GCA_039816705.1 Pseudomonadota bacterium
CTACCGGCGCTTCCCCTCCCCCGCCCGGTAGCCGCCTTTTATTTTTCTCTCTTCCTGCGACGGTTCAGACCGTCTCCGTCACGAACTTCGTGCGCAGGTAGGCATCGAGCCCCTCGATCCCGCCTTCCGAACCGTAGCCACTCTCATTCACCCCGCCGAACGGCGTCTCCGGTGTCGAGATGACGAAGCTGTTGATGCCGACGAGGCCGGCATCGATGTTCTCTTCAAGCGCGCGAATACGTTTTGGCTCATGCGTGAAGGCGTATGACGCAAGCCCGAACTCAAGACGATTGGCGATATCAATCGCATCGTCGAGATCGCGGAACGGGGCGATCGGCGCGACCGGGCCGAATGGTTCCTCGTTCATGATCATCGCATCCTGCGAGACGTTCTTGAGGACTGTCGGCTCGTAAAACCATCCCTGATTGCCCCGTCGTGCACCGCCGGTCATCAGTTCCGCGCCGTGCTTGACGGCGTCATCGACGAACTCCTGCATCACACCGAGACGACGTTCACCGACAAGCGGGCCCATCTGCGTGCCATCGTCCATTCCGTCGCCGACCTGGACCGACTTCGCGGTTTCGCAGAAAACATCGGCGAACTGATCCACCTTGCTCTCCTGCACGAGGAATCGCGTTGGCGAGACGCAGACCTGACCGGCATTGCGGAATTTCCCGGCCGCTGCCGCCTTGGCGGTTTTTTCGATGTCGGCGTCTTCGAAGACCAGGACCGGCGAGTGTCCGCCAAGCTCCATGGTGCAGCGCTTGAGGGTGTTGGCGGCAAGCTTCTGCAGGTGTTTGCCGACAGGAACGCTGCCGGTGAATGACAGTTTGCGCGGCGTACTGCTTGCGAGCAGGTGTTCGGAAACCTCGGAGGGGACCCCAAAGACAAGATTGAGTGCACCGTTGGGAAGGCCGGCATCCTGCAGGGCGCGAGCGATCGCGACGGCGGTGCCCGGTGTTTCTTCGCTGGCCTTGATGATGATCGAGCAGCCCGCGCCGAGTGCTCCAGCCACTTTGCGCATGACGTTCACCGCGGGGAAGTTCCACGCGACGAATGCGGCAACCGGACCAACGGGTTCGCTGATCACAAGCCCGCGCATCCCCGGTATCCGTGATGGCACAAGCCGACCATAAGCGCGCTTGCCCTCTTCCGCGTACCAGCGCAGCACGTCGATGGCGAAGCCCATCTCCATCTTCGCTTCGCCAAGCGGTTTTCCCATCTCGCGTGTAAGTGTTTCGGCAATTGCGTCTGTGCGATCTTCGAGATGACGTGCAGCCTTCTCCATGACTGCCTGTCGTGCCAAAGGGGTCATCGCTTTCCAGGCGCGGAAGCCGCGCTCCGCTGCTGCCAGCGCTTCGTCGAGATCAGCGGGCGACGCGTGCGGGAGCGCGCCGAGTTCTTCTTCGGTGGCAGGATTGATGACCGGCTCGGTCTTCCCGTCTGATCCCTGACGGAACGCGCCGTCGATCAACAATTCGAGTTTTTCGTAGGCCATGCGGAGTTCCTTTCGCATCCGGATGCGTTTGTGTTGCATTGGCGCAAATCGATAAAGAACGCCAGTGTGTGATGTGGCGATAGGTACTCACGCCTTATGATGCGCGTTCACCACCGATTGGTGCGAGGGCGCGATGTGGCTTGCGCGGCATCTACGAACGCGCCATCTACCGGGCATGAGCTCGTCGAACATACAAAAGCCCCTGCCGCCTCAGCCGGTTGCCACGAACGATGTTTCACCACGGGTGTTGCTGATCATCGCGGGTGGAATAGCAGCGTACAAAAGTCTCGATGTTATCCGACGGCTGCGCGAGCGCGGCACGCGCGTACGTGTCGTCCTGACGAAAGCGGCGCAGGAGTTTGTGACTCCATTATCCGCGACGGTGCTCTCTGGCGAAGAGGCCGTAACCAATCTTTTCTCTCCTAAGGACGAAGCGGAGATCGGACATATTCAGCTGTCGCGCGAAGCCGACCTCATTCTGGTGGCGCCGGCGAGCGCCGACCTGATAGCGAAGATGGCGCACGGGCTGGCTGACGATCTGGCGACAACGGCGTTGCTCGCAACGGATACGCCTGTCCTGGTTGCGCCTGCGATGAACGTGCGGATGTGGGAGCACGCGGCGACGCAGCGCAATATTGCGACACTTAAAGCGGACGGCGTGCAGTTTGTCGGCCCGGTCGACGGGGCGATGGCCTGCGGTGAGTTCGGCGCCGGGCGGATGGCTGAGGTCGACGATATTGTCAATGATGTGATGTCTGCACTCAACGCGCAGGATGGCCACGGCCTCGTCGGAGCGCTTTCTGGCAAGCGCGTTTTGGTGACGGCCGGGCCGACGCATGAGCCGATCGATCCGGTGCGCTATATTGCCAATCGGTCGTCCGGGAAACAGGGTTATGCGATTGCAGTCGCGGCGCATGCGGCTGGCGCGGATGTGACGCTGATCAGCGGTCCGGTTGCGATTGCGCCACCGCAGGGGGTGAACGTTGTCGCCGTTGAAACCGCGCGGGAGTTGCTTGACGCGGTCACACGTGCGCCGCGATTCGACGTCGGGATCTTTGCAGCGGCGGTGGCGGATTGGCGGACACGAGAGGCGCCGGCATCCAAAATGAAAAAAACTGCGATGGAAGGTGCGCCCACGCTGTCA
>JBCBXF010000295.1:0-2580 GCA_039816705.1 Pseudomonadota bacterium
CCGCATTGATGTCGACGATCGTGACCTCATGGCCAAAGTCGGCAAAGCACGCGCCAGAAACGAGCCCAACATACCCGGCGCCAACAACCGAAATTTTCATCCGTGAACCTGCTCACCACGACCTGCCATGCCGACATGCCGACCTCGCGCTCCACGCGCGCTATAGCGAAGCCAGACCACGGGCGAAAGGCGGATGTCCGCTCCGGTTGCCTAGATCCCGCTTTCGCGCACGAGCACCTGCATTACACGTCGCCAGATCGACTGATAAAGCGGCTCTGGCGTGCCTTCGAGGCGCACAACACCTCGCACGACCGGTTGATCACTCAACGCGCGGGAAAGGGCGTTCCGGTCGCCCGGCGCACTGACATGGAGTGTCACAATATGCTGCGCACGACGTGGACGGATGTGATCATCACCATCCCGTTCAGACGGGATCGTCCCGCCGTGGAGTGACGCGAGGTACGGGATCTCAAGAGACCGGACACCGGCCTGCGCAACATGGCGGACAACGACGTCGCGCCCGCGTCGCCCGGGATCATCCGGTACAAAGACACCCCCCGCCCCACCCGAAACCCGGCTCAGGCTGTCCTCGTTCACATATGCCCTGACGACCGGCGCAGCAGGCACTATGGAGCGCCCGTTATCGGACACCGCGGCGGCAACAAGCGTTGCTGGAGCGTCCTTATCGACCAACACGCCGGCGTGCACCACGCGACCGAGCCGCGCCTGCGAACCCGCCCATGCACCGACGTGGAGAACTGCCGACACATCCCGCAACACGCCGTCATGGGGGGCGCGAACGATCAGTTCGCTAATCTGCCGCTCAAGTCCGTCCAGTTCCTCCTGCCGCGCAACGCGCGCACGCTCAAGCGTCGTCCGTTCAGCAAGTTCACGACCATCGCCCGCGATCCGAGCCAGTCGGAGATCAAGCAGCCGCAGCGCGCGTTCCGCCTGCGCCCGACGGTGGCGAAGTTCCGGCACATCAAGCACCGCCAGAACATCACCTGAACGAACGCGCCGCCCCTCTGCGATGGACCAGCTCGCAATCCGCCCATCACGTGGCGGATGAATGGCGGTTGCCTGTTGCGCCTCAATCACCGCCGGAAGCGTGATCGTCCAACCGATTGGCATTGCACACACCACAAGGCCCGCAGCAATCACAACACCTGTCACGAAAACCCGTCGCGCTTCCATGATTTCTCTCCGTAATACCCACCACTGTCGCATCTCCTTGAAGATCGGCAACGCGATGAACCAGACGATCTCAATGATGAAAAGTGTCACTCCGAGTAGTTTGAAAAAGAGATGATAAACCAGCAGCGCAATGCCAAGAAAAAGCATCAAGCGATAAATCCAGACACCCCAGGCATAGAGTGTGATCCGCCATGCCAACCGATCGGACAGCGTATCCGGTCGCGGATGACGAAGCCCGAACAGCCACTCCCGTATCTGCCATCGGCCCAGTGCGAACGCTCGCGCCTGCAGATTGGCAAGGCCAAGTCCGTCGCTCAGCAGATAGTAGCCATCAAACTTCATGAACGGATTTAAGTTGACCGCCAGAGTAAGTATCCAGCTGGTCGTGGCCGTCAAAAACGCTGCCGAACGCATCGATCCGTCAGGCAGGAAAGCCCAGGCCAAGGTCGCAACGCAGGCGAGCGCCAGCTCCACGGCAATGCCCGCGGCCGCAATGCGCAGCCGCTGCCCCCGATCTGTCAGGCGCCACGCGTCAGTGACATCAGTGTAAGCGAGCGGCATCATCACCATGAAAGCAATGCCCATCGTGGTCACGCGCACACCATATCGTTCCGCTGTCCAGGCATGCCCCAGTTCGTGCAGCACCTTGATGAGCACCGCTGTCAGCCCGAACAGAGCAAGTCCTTCAAGGGAAAGAAAATCCAGAAATGTCGCCGTGAATGTCTCCCACTGGCGCGACGCCAAGTAGAGCCCCGCACCCCCGGAGAGCGCGATCAAAAACCAGAACAATGGAGAGAAAAATGGACGCGCGAGAGCCCTTGTCGCGACCAGAAACTTGTGCGGCCTGACCAACGGGATGCGAAAAAACAGATAGCTGTGCACCAGATGCTGCCACACACTCCGCGTCATCGACCGGGATTGCGCTGCCAAAGCCGTGGTGCCGTAATCGCCGTGTTGCGGACAGGGCGTTTCATCCGGCACGACAAGGTGGTTTGCGTGCAGGAAAAAAATCAATGCCGAAAGCGTCTCCTCCTCAAGCGGGCGTCCAAGACGGGCACTTGTCGCATGAAGAAACTGATCGCGCGGGACGCACTGCCAATGCGCGAGAAGCTCGGCCTCGCTTGCGCCAAGCACGAAATACTTGTGTCGTAACGGATCATAAATCAGACAGGTGCGCCCACCAGCTGGCGTCGGCGCACCTTCCAGAAGCTCAAGATCATCACGCAGCGCCGGCAGAGGCGGCTGATCAGGCGGGGCGGCAGCCGGCGTCATAGTCCGAAACGCTGACGTGCCCAAGCAATCGGCCGACGGAAGAGAAAAAAGCCGAGCGAAACGGTGTCACCAAAGAGCTGCGCCGTCCCCCGCGCGCCGATCCGCGGACGACCC
>JBCBXF010000296.1:0-2537 GCA_039816705.1 Pseudomonadota bacterium
TTCCGGGTGGTGTCTACGCCGGTGTCGACAGTGAAGTGAAAACACCAGCGGTGAGTGCGTTGCTCATCGTCTCGGCTGACCAGTCGGAATCTTCGAAGGGATATAGGCAGGGATGATGCCGTTGATCTTCTTCAGGTCTTCATCGCTGAACGAATGCAGCGACATACCCTTGGTGTTCGAGAGCTGCACCATCGCAGCAACCGGCCAACCCGCGGCATAGAAGTAAGCGTCGAGCTGTCCGTCCGCGAGACGTTCCGCACTCTGGCTGTTGTTCAACTCGGCTTCGTCGATGTTGTCGCGTGTGATGCCCCAGGCTTCCAGCATCTGGAGCACAGCGACCTGCGTGCCGGAGCCCGCCTGCGCGATGCCAACCCGCTTGCCTTTGAGGTCGCCAAGATTGTTGATCGACGCACCTTTCGGCATCACGAGGTGCAGGTCTTCAGGATAGAGATTGGCGATGACGCGCAGCTTCGGATGCGGCTTGTCCTTGAACTTGCCTTCCCCGAGATACATCGAGCGCGTGACGTCAGCAGCCGCAAGCCCGGCCTCAAGCTCGCCGTTCTGCACAGCCGCATTGTTGAAGACCGACGCGGTCGTCGATTGTGCGATCGCGATCAGGCCCGGCACACCGCACTGTCCGCCCTTGTCACAAGGCCGAGCGCCTGGAGGGGCCGAAATGCCGTTGGCAATCGTGCCGCCAATCGGGAAATAGGTGCCGCCTGCACCGCCGGTACCAATGCGGAAGAACGTCGGCTGCTGCGCCTCCGCTACGCTTGCAAACGCCATAGCGCCGGCAAAGGTGGCAGCGAGGAGAGATTTCTGCAGTGTCATCAAGTACTCCCTTGTTTGCGGTCCCATTCAGGAGACCTTACGAGGAGCCTAACGACTTTGTGACCGACGCACAAACCGAGGTATGCGCGTCATTGTACGGCGCACCATCACGAACTGCGGTAATGCGTGTATTGCCCCTTCGCACTGAAACGTTCGAGATATTGCGGCACGATCGCATCAATGAACCGCGGCGCCTCGACGCCAAGTGCGGCAAGCGTTCGGCCATCCTCCTGCGCCGTCTCCGAGACAATAGAATCTGTCTTGAGCAACCGCACCTGATCCGGCGTCAGCGGCGCATTCGGCAGGATCGACATCAACCGCGCCTGGATTTTTGCCGCCCAGAAAGGGAGGGAAACATACGCGCGATCGCGCCCGGTATACTGTTGCACGCGGTCTATGCACTCGCGGAAACTCAGCACTTCGGGCCCACCAAGTTCGTACGTCATGCCCGGTGTGCCGACGCCTTCAGCTGCATTGACGATCGCGTCAGCAACGTCACCGACATAGACGGGCTGGAACTTCGTCGCCCCACCACCCACGAGCGGCAGGACCGGCGAGATGCGCGCCATCCCGGCAAAGCGGTTGAAGAAATCATCTTCCGGACCGAACACGACCGAGGGACGGAGAATAATGGCTTCGGGAAACGCCTGGAGAACGGCGCGCTCACCGACCGCTTTCGTCCGCGCATAATCAGATGCACTCGTCTCTGACGCACCGAGCCCTGAAATCTGCACGAAACTCTGAGCACCCGCTGCTTTCACGGCCGTCGCGACCGTCTTGGCACCCTCGACGTGGAGATTATCGAACGACTGTTTCCCGCGGCTCTGCAGGACCGCAACCAGATTGACGACGGTATCGGCACCCTCGACTGCTGCCTCGACGGATTTCGGATACCGGATATTCGCTTGCACCGCGTGGATCTGCCCAACCGCCCCGGTCGGCTGCAGGTGGCCCGCGAGATCCGGACGTCGGACCGCAACGCGGACCCGATACCCCTTTTGCGCAAACGCGCGCACCGTGTGCCGCCCGATAAATCCGCCGCCACCGAACAACGTGACCAGTTTGCTCATCGTTCAATCTCCTCCGTGCCCGCGCAGCGATACGATATCTGCGCCCGCATGTAGCGCCCGCCAGCCCGGAGTGAAAGATCGCGCAGCGACGCAGCTACCGACGAACGGCTTAAGGCTCTGAGCGCCGCAATGATGCAGATGCAGACTGTACAGCCATGGCGGAACGCGCTATCTCCCGCTCGCCCTGCCCAGGTGGCGGAATTGGTAGACGCGCTGGCTTCAGGTGCCAGTGGCCGCAAGGTCGTGGAAGTTCGAGTCTTCTCCTGGGCACCAGAACTCCCGTTCCGCGCACGGGAAACCACACTGCTTCGTCAGACCGGCGCACGCAGCACTGTTTGTGAGGCGCACCATCCGATGGCCAATCATCTGCACCAGCACGACCTGCCCGCAGATCTGGATTTCGGTGACGCCGTCGCCGTCGACAGCGAGACCCTCGGCCTCAACACGCAACGCGACAGGCTATGCGTCGTGCACCTTTCGGCCGGCGATGGGGATGCGCACCTCGTGCAGATCGCGAAAGGACAGCGCGACGCTCCGAACCTCGTGAAACTTCTTGGCGACCCGTCGGTGACCAAGATCTTTCATTACGCCCGTTTCGATCTCGCCGCGCTCTTCCATCATCTGGGCGTCATGGCG
>JBCBXF010000297.1:0-2499 GCA_039816705.1 Pseudomonadota bacterium
AAGGGGTTAAGTGAAGTTAGTGGTTGCGGGGGTAGGATTTGAACCTACGACCTTCAGGTTATGAGCCTGACGAGCTACCGGGCTGCTCCACCCCGCGTTACCGGCACGTATCGGGCAAGATACCGCGCACAGTACCAGTCTATACGTTTCTCGAGCCGCAACATGGGATGAGCAAGCGACGAAAAACAGGAGACTGGCGCGCCATCAATCGATGGCTCTGCGGGTGGTAGACGTATCGAGCGGGCGGCGCAACTGTCTTCTTCAGCGGCTGCGCTTTTCTTGCAGCGCCCGCCGCACAAACCACCGTTAAAGATCTCGTCTGGCAAGCAGGGCCCGTTCTTCCGCGGAGATCCTCACCGTCAACAGCGCCGCATTCAGAGCACTGAAGATGGCTGCATACACCGGGAGGCCGAACGCGAGCGGCAACAGGCAGATCTCTGCAATCACGACAAGATAGTTAGGGTGCGACACATATCGGAACGGGCCGCGCTGCACGAGTGCCTCATCGGGCAGTGTAATAATACGTGTCGTCCAGCGCGCACCAAGCGTCGCGAGCGTCCAAAACCGCATGACCTGCACAACGGCGAAACATATAAGCGGAAGCAAAAACACGGTGGTCACGGCAGGACGCACCAAGGGTACAAGCACAACGAAAAGCCAGAGCCCGACAAGCCAGCAGGCGTGCATCACCACGATCGCCGGATAATGCCCCGGCGCATGTTCCACACCGCCCGCGCCAAGCAGCGCCGACGTATTGCGCCGCGCCACGCGAAGCTCATAGAGGCGTTGCGCCGTCACATATGTGAGCACACCAACCGCAAGCCAGTAAGCCGACCCGCCCGTCATGGAGAACACTGCGGCCCCGCTCATAACGCACCGAGCGGGCGCGGCAGGTCAGACGCGCCCGCAGCACCTGCCAAATCGCTCGCGGTCGCCTGCGCTGACACCTCTTCGCAGGCGGCTTCGAGAAGCACAAAGCTTGCGGTAAACCCAGGGCCAAGTGCTGCCATAAGACGAGCGCCCTCCACCGCAAACTCGGGCCTGCGACGGGCTCGATCCAGCACAAACAGAACGGTTGGCGCCGACATATTGCCATATGTTCGCAGCACCTCGCGTTCATCGTCGAGCGCATCGGCAGGGAGAGAAAAGACGTCCTCAAGCGCCTCGATCACGCGCGTACCCCCGGGGTGAAACACACAGCCTCGAAGGCTGTCGAGATCGCGACCGTGCGCCGACAGGAACGTCACGGCCGCCGCGCGCATCTTGTCTTGCACCAGTGTCGGGATGCTCTTCGAAAAGATAGCGCCAAGACCGACCGGATCGACCGACCAACCCATGATCCCAAGTGTGTCGGGCCATGTCACTTGCCCACTGCTGCCAATACGCAACCGTGGCGCCGATGACCGTGCGCGATCCGGCGTTCCGTCACGTGAAGCACGGTCTTCGCTACGAAGCACGGCTGCAGCAGCTCCATCGGCAAACAGGGCAGTGGCGACGATGTTTGCCTTGGTGAGGGTGTCGGCACGAAATGAAAGTGTGCACGTTTCGACGGCAACGAGAAGGACAGTGCGCTCGGGCACGGCGCGCGCGAGATCAGCCGCAATAGCGAGCCCGCTGACGCCCCCGGCGCACCCCAGGCCAAAGACGGGGACCCGCAGCACATCCGGTCGAAACGCCAGCATCGCCATCGCGTGCGCCTCAAGCGAAGGCGTGGCAATCCCGGTCGAGCTGACCGTAACGATCGCATCAATGTCGCTCGCCTGAAGGTTCGCATCACGCAACGCCGATTGCGTGGCGGCGACAAACAGGTCTGTTGCGCCGCGCAGATACACATCATTCCGATCTGCCCAATCCCGCGGCTCTCGGAACCAGGAGATCGGCACAACCGAGTGACGCTGGGCAATACCCGTCGTCTCGAACACAGGCCGAAGACGATCAAAGTCTCCGTACCGCCCGCCGAACATCGTCGTCGCTTCGCGCGCGACCGCGTCCTGCGGCAGCACATGTGGCGGCACAGCCGTGCCCAGCCCGCGCAACACGACATCTCGCATTAAGCGCCCCCAAATCATTCAGTCCGGTCAAGGTGTGGAGGTCTCCATAAGTACGGAGCAGGCCTCCACGCAACAATCACTCAGCTGTGGCAGCCGATGTCATCTTGTCGAGCGCGTTGGTCATCGTCTTGAAGACCGCGTCACGATCGCCAATGCCCCAACGCGCTGAAAGCCGCGCAGGATCCGTGTAGGACAAATACGTCTTTCCATCGACATCGGTCCACGCCAGCGCTTTCATGGGGAGGTCGATGCCGATGCCGCGATTGGATTGCATCAACGGAGTTCCAAGCTTGGGATTGCCGAAAATGAGAAGTTCAGTCGGTGGCAGTTCAAGATCAACGGCGCTGGCACCCTTGGCGTGATTGACGCGGGCAAACACCGTGACCCCTTTTTTCTCCAAAATGCCAGCGAGACGATCAAGCGTGGTCGCAGCATCGTGGGCTGACGG
>JBCBXF010000298.1:0-2433 GCA_039816705.1 Pseudomonadota bacterium
CCTTACTCACGTCGCAACGGGCCCGCAGGTGCTGATCGGATCCAGCATGGGGGCGTGGCTGGCGCTCTTGATCGCGCGGGATCCGGCCACCGACGTCGCGGGGCTGGCGCTGATCGCACCGGCCTGGGACATGACGGAACGGCTGATGTGGGGGCCGGCGCCGCGAGAGATACGCGATACCTTGTTGCGCGACGGCGTCTGGCACCGCCCTTCACTCTACTGCGACGACAACTATCCAATCACGCTGCGGCTGATCGAGGATGGAAGGCGGCATCTGCTCGGCGATGGGCCGCTCGATCCGGGATGCGCGGTCCGCATTCTCCACAGCCTCGATGATCCGGATGTGCCGTGGCAGGGATCGGCGGCATTGCTGGAGATGTTTGCAGCAGACGCTGATGCGCGGCTGACGCTCGTGAACGGCGGCGGCCACCGGCTGTCGCGGGATGAGGATGTGGTGTTGCTGCAGCGGGAGGTCGGGGAACTTGTTGGCACGGGCAACGTGGCGCTCACCAAGACCTGAACGGGACGTGACTGGCGTTCCAACGTGTTTCGCGCCGAGTATGCGGGTCTTGTTTTTAGAAAGGGTCCCCGATGCTTTTGGCCACTCGCAACCGGGTTTTCGTCAGCTTGATAGCGCTTGCGCTGCTCGCGCCGTTCATCACTAGCGCGTATGCGGATGAAACGTCGGCGGTGCCTAACAAGACGGTCGCCGGGTTCGGGACGCCGCCAGCCGTGCCCACCGGCGATGTTCCCGACGGGCTTAAGACTGCGGCGCAAATGGCGTTCGTCAACAGCATGCGGGAGTCGGTCTGGGGGCGGGATCAGACAATCGCTCTCAACACCGTGGTGGCGTCGAAGGACCCGCGGTTTGCCTGGATCATCAGCGATCTGATGCGCTTCATCACCGATCGCGGGCTGCATCGCACGCTCGCGACCGCGGCGTCCGATCTGCTCGGCAAGACGTCGCCATCGCTGGATCATTGGGGTCAGGTGACCGACCATCTGATCGCGTGGGATATTCCGGCGCCGCCCGACTACCTCACCTACAAACGCGCGATCTTCACGAGCGCGGTGCCCGGGTGGGAGAAAATCTTTGTCCCCGGCGACATCGACTGGCGGCATGTCTCTTGGGGTGGCGTGCTGATCGACGACCGCCTGTTCGACGACACCGACAAGGTTTGCAATTGCATCCCAGCAGTGGACAATCCGAAGGTCAGTAGCGCGGCGGATGCGACGTGGCTCAAGGACAGCGACATTGTCTTCGGCGTCGGGGTCAACGGGGAGTACCGCGCCTATCCGCGGCGGATCATGGAGGTCCGCGAAATGGTGAACGACACGCTCGGCGGACGCGATCTCGGCATCCCGTACTGCACGCTCTGCGGCGCGGCGCAGGCCTATTTCACCGACCGGCTTCCTGACGGGATCGAACGGCCCGTCTTGCGCACGTCTGGACTGCTGATCCGCTCCAACAAGGTGATGTATGACGTGGTCACGCATTCGGTGTTCGACACGTTTCTCGGTACAGCGGTGACCGGGCCGCTGGCAGAGAAAAAACTCGCGCTCAAGCAGGCGAGCGTCGTGACGACGGATTGGGGCACGTGGCGGCGCGCGCATCCGAAGACGACGGTGCTCGTCGAAAAGCTGGCGCTCGGCCGGGATTTCGATTTCCGCAATGGCCGCGACAAGGATGGCCCGATCTTTCCGGTTGGCGATGTCGATCCGCGACTGCCGGTGCATGAGGATATCGTCGGTGTGGTTGCGCCGTCTGGCACACCAATCGCGTTCCAGCGCAGCACGGCGTTTCTGGCGCTGAACGGCGGGGGCGACGTGACGTTCGAGGGCGTCCGCCTGATGCTCGATGGCGGCGGCATACGGGCGGTTGACGCGAGCGGTACGGATCTCGGCAGCCATCAGGCGTTCTGGTTCGCCTGGTCACAGTTTCATCCGAATACGGCGCTTTGGGTGGGGGAGTGACGTAAGTTTTGGCGTGGAAGCAGACATCCGGCACGCAATGCGACTATTGCCGCAAGTGACCCGCTAAACACTCCGTAGACTCCAGAGATTACTTTCAGCGAAAGATCAATCCACTACTGCCTCGACCGGATAGGGTTTGCCCGGGTGAGCCGGAACTTGGAACCATCCGGCAATTTTATCATCTGCATGCCGTTTGATCTCCATCCTGATTTTTTGCTCGACTGGTCGCGACAATATTTCCGTCACAATGGGATCGATAACGCCAGCTTCCTGCAGACGAAACGCTAGAAACAATTCCCCGAGCGGATGAAGTTCTAGTGCCGTGCCGGCGCGAGAAAGCCTGAGCAGTGCAAGCGAATAGACTGAGCTTTTGCCGGCAAAGTCCACTTCAAGCAAAATTGCCACGGGTTTGTCCCGTGCTGCAATCCGTTCATCGAATTGGCCGGATCGCAATCCGAT
>JBCBXF010000299.1:0-2428 GCA_039816705.1 Pseudomonadota bacterium
TGGCGAACACAAACGCCATCGCGCCGCCGATCACGGCAAGCGGGGCGAAACGTTTGAGCGTACCGCCTCCGGGCCCGCCCGTGTCGTTGGTTTCAGAAGACGATGAAGGCGAAGTCTCGGTCATGGTGGTGGCAACGTGGCTTGAGGTGGCAGACATCGGCGCTCTCTGGAGTGTTGGAATCCGTTTCTGCCGGTTTGTCGCAGCGTGGCGCACACGTCTGTGTGACCCACGTCACAATCGGACCGGACATCCCTGAGGAATTCACCGACCATCGCTCACTTTTTCGTGTCGTTGAGCGACCAGTCGTAGTCATAGCCGGAGATATCGCCCGCCGCGGTGAGCGTGCCCTTAAGCTCGGGCTCGGCATACTTCACCGCATGAGCGATGACGCCGGCTTCGCTGTCGCCAAAATCCTCTTGGAACCAGCTGTAGATTTTCGACGCCCGTACACGCCCATTGGCAACGGTGAAACCACGCGGGCTGTTCACATAATCACGAGCCGCCGCATCAAGCTGTGCCTCAAGTGTCGGACCCACAAACGCTTTGCGCTGCAAATTGGGGCAACCGATCGAGGCGCAATTGACCGCGTAGTGAACCCGCGGGTCCTTGAACGTGCCCCGCATGATGACATGCTCGATGTCATTCAGACTGAGCTCGAGACCATTCACCTTCGTCACCTTCTTGTCCCAGGGTCCGTTCGAGAAAAAACCGGAGATGTCGATGTCCCGAATTGTAGCGACGGGATAATGCTCGAGCACGATGTCGATCGTTTTCGCATTGTAGAGGTTGGCCCAGTACGCGAACTGCGCATTCTTTGTCAGCGTGGTTGGATCAACCGCGGTGATCTGAGCGAGATAGTCCTTCAAAGCCGTGTGACCGTCCGCCTTAAAGGCTGCATAATCGACACTGTTGAGCCCGCTCGCGCCCGGGGTGACGTAGGCGCGAAGCAGCTCTGTCCAGGCCGAATGGTCGACGGTTGCATCGCCATACTTATCGAAGGTCGCTGCGATGTCCTGGGCCTGGGCGGTCGACACTGCACCGCTGAGCGCTGTGGTGCCCAGCACCACAGCGACACCCCCCGCGCGCATCGTGCGAAAGACACTGGATTTGACGACGGCGGATTTGACGGCGGCGAAAAGACGTTTCCGCTGCGAAGGTCGGGCTTGTGATGGGAGAGTGGCGGTCATGAGGAGATCCTCTTCAACTGCGGACGCGTGGGTCCGGATGGCTCAAGTTAGCGATGGCCTTACCCGATTTCCGTGGGCGAATGGGGTCAGCGCAATAAGTCTCGCAGCATCGTGATGCGACGTTATTGCACTCGACGAAGCTGCCTTTCGAACCCGCAACGCTTCACGCTCACGAGCCGGAACGCACCAGCAGCCGGGAAGCGCTAACGCGTACTTTTCCCGTTGCGTCACACCGACACCCGGCATATATCCCGCGCATCGCAACATCATTCTGCGTTGTGCTGCCGGGCCCGCTGGACGGGTTGACGGCGCACGCGCGTTTTTGCTGAGCCGGAGAAAACCGATGAAGAGAACGTTTCAGCCCTCCAACCTGGTGCGTAAGAGGCGCCATGGATTTCGGGCACGCAAGGCAACAGTCGGCGGACGCAAGGTGCTCGCACGACGCAGGGCCAAGGGACGCAAGCGCCTCTCGGCCTAGCTTTGGTCTTGAGAGCTGCAAACCAGCTCGCGGCCACGCAACCCGACGGGCGCGCACAGAGCGGCAACATGCCCGAGCAACGGACGCAGTCGACCTGGTTCTAATATCGACAATCAAGAAGCGCCGTGACTTTCTTGCAGTCCGCGGCGGAACGCGCGTCTCAACGCGCGCCTTCGTCGTTGAGGGGCGCCGGAGACGTGAAGCGTCGACGGTCGAGCCGGGCCTCAGCCGCATTGGCTACACCGTTACAAAACGTATCGGCAACGCGGTGATCCGCAACCGCGTCAAGCGTCGGTTGCGCGCCGCCACTGCCGCCATGGCACAGAGCGCATTCGCGCAGGGCTTCGATTATGTTGTGATCGCACGCGCCGACGCTCAGCACATGCCGTTCGCCGAGCTTTGCGAGCTACTTGGCAAGGCGCTGGCGCGGACACGACAGCCGAAAGAGAAAGGTCGGCGTCGCACACAACCCAAAAGCAAGCGCAGCTCAGGCGCGAAAACGCATCATCCGCAGTCTTCAGGGCCAGATCGTCAACGCAATGGATTGTAGTTGGGGCGGTTCACGGTATAGATCCGGGGAAGTGCCGCGCGGACCGCGCTCATCGCATGCCATAGCGCCGTCGCGAATTGAGCCAGCCACCCGCAGCGATCCGCACATTCCAGCAGATCAGCCGGACATCGGGACACGTCATGACTGAAGAGAATCGCAGTTTTCTGCTCGCCATCGCGCTTTCGCTCGCAGTCCTGATTGGCTGGAATCTT
>JBCBXF010000029.1:0-20192 GCA_039816705.1 Pseudomonadota bacterium
CGCGTTTCGTCGACGTCAATCAAACCCGCATTCAGCGGCGCTGCGATGCGAGCACCAGCCTACGATATCGGTGCTGCGCTGCCCGGCTGCGACGGCGTGAGGCCGCCGATCAAAACCATGGCAGCCGCGAAAAATGTCTTGATATGCGTTGGACCCTCCGACTGCCGTTACCGGCAACCACAGTGGTTGGAGGGTCATTTCGTTGACGTGCACGAAAACACATTGGAGCAGCGGTTCTCTGCGAACCGAGCAGACTGGTCAGGTGTTCGAGAACTCTGAGAGCTTCGTTGCCGCCGCCGGTGCGATCTCAACGGAGATGCCGCACCCGCAGGCGCTGGTCTGGTTCGGATTGTTGAACGTGAAGCCGCTTTCGAGCTTTTTCACTTCGTAATCCATCTCGGTACCAAGGAGAAAAAGGACCGCTTTTGAATCTATCAGGATGCGGACGCCCTTGTCCTCGACGACCTCATCAAGCGGGTCGGCCACTTCGGCATAGTCCATTGTGTATTCCATGCCGGCGCAACCACCATTCGTAACGCCGACCCGCACGCCGACAAAATCCTTGTCGGACTTTTGCATGATCGCCTTGACGCGATCGGCGGCCGCGTCCGTGAGTGTCATGACCTTTGGTCGGGGTCTTGGTTGTGCTGTCGTCATGGGTTCGCTTCCCGGTTCGTCAAGCTTTTATGATAACGTAGGGACGGCTCAATCTCCAGTGTCGGCGCGTCGCGCCCGGCAGAGAGCTGAGCTCAAAACATGTTCAGCGCGACACGTGCCTCATCGGACATGCGTGACATATCCCACGGTGGATCGAAGGTGAGATTGACCTTCACGCTCTGGACGCCGGGAACCGGGGCGATCGCGTTCTCGACCCAGATCGGCATTTCGCCAGCGACCGGACAGCCGGGCGCGGTCAGAGTCATATCGACGGCCACGTTGCGATCGTCGTCAACGTCGACCTCATAAATGAGACCAAGCTCATAGATGTCGACCGGGATTTCCGGGTCATAAACAGACTTGAGCGCGGTGATGATGTCGCCGGTGAGCTGGTCGAGTTCCTCGCGGGAGAGCGCCGTGCCCTCGACGGGCGTGCCGCCCTCGGCGACGGTCTTTGCTGCAGATACTTCGGTTTTCTCCGCATCTTCGGAGGCTGTTGCGTCTGCGGTGTTTGCCGTCACTTCGGGCGTCGCGGACATCTTTGTCTCCGTCATGCGAAAAACTCATGCGCTTTGCGCAGCGAAGCAGCGAGCGCGTCAATGTCGTCGGTCGTGTTGTACATCGCCATTGAGGCGCGACAGGTTCCACTCAGACCAAAGCGCTCCATCAGCGGTTGGCAGCAATGGTGCCCAGCCCGCACCGCGACACCTGATCGGTCGATGATGGTCGATATGTCGTGCGGGTGCAAACCGTCCATCGTGAAGGAGACGATTGCGCCCTTCTCAGCCGCAGTGCCGTAGATGCGCACGAAGTTCATTTCGCCCAACTTCTCATGCGCGTAGGCGCGCAACGTTTCTTCGTGCGCTGCAATCTGCTCACGTCCAATCTGCATCATGTACGTCAGTGCGGCGCCGAGGCCGATCGCCTGCACAATCGGAGGCGTGCCCGCTTCAAACTTGTGATGGTCATGGCCGTAGGTCACGCCGTCAGTCGTGACGCTTTCGATCATTTCGCCGCCACCCTGGTAGGGGCGCAGTCGATCGAGCCATTCCTGCTTGGCATAAAGGGCGCCGATACCCGACGGGCCATATGTCTTGTGGCCGGTCATGACGAAGAAATCGCAATCCAGGTCCTGAACATCGACCGGGCGGTGCACTGCTGACTGACTGCCGTCGACGAGCACTGGTATGCCGCGTTCATGCGCGAGGCGGATGACCTCCTTGATCGGCACATCGGTGCCGAGCGCATTCGACATGTGGGTGATGGCGACAATCTTCGTCCGCTCCGTCAGCAGCTTCTCGAACTCTTCGAGGAGAAAATTGCCATCGTCGTCGATCGGAGCCCAGCGGATGACAGCGCCCTTGCGCTCGCGGTGGAAGTGCCACGGCACGATGTTCGAGTGATGCTCTAGTATCGACAGCACAATCTCATCGCCTTCGCCGATGTAACCATCGCCAAACGACGACGCGACAAGGTTGATGGCCTCCGTCGTGTTCTTGGTAAAAACGATCGTGTTGTCACTTGGTGCGTTGAGGAACGTCGCGACTGTTGTGCGCGCTGCCTCGTACTTCGCGGTGGCCTCGTTGGAGAGAAAATGGAGCCCGCGATGGACGTTGGAGTATTCCATTTTGTAGGCGTGCTCGATTGCGTCGAGCACGGGCTTTGGCTTCTGGGCTGACGCACCATTGTCAAGATAGACGAGCGGCTTTTCGTAGACGTCACGATAGAGGATCGGGAAGTCTGTGCGCACGCGCTCAACGTCGAAGGTCATTGGGGCCTGCGTTTCCATAACCGTCATCTCTGCGTCCTCACCTTGGTCGTTCTCGCGCGCTTTCGGCACTGATGGCACTCAGGGGCTGGGTCAATCAGGTGCTTTTCGGATCAAGCCATTCTGCCGCCAGTGCCATCAGTGCGCCGTGCAGTTCTTCCTCGTCCTCAATCAACTCAAGCGCTTCGCCAACAAAGGCCTGTACGAGAAGCGCGCGCGCTTTTTTCTCCGGGATGCCGCGGGCGCGGAGATAAAAAAGCAGCTCATCGTCGATCGCGCCGGATGTGGAGCCATGACCACAGACGACGTCATCGGCGAAAATCTCGAGTTCAGGCTTTGAGTCGAATTCAGCTTCTTCAGACAGCAACAGCGCCTGGGCCATCTGCTTGCCGTCAGTCTTCTGTGCTTCGGGCTTGACCATGATCTTGCCCTGGAAGACGCCGCGCGCCTGATCGTCGAGCACACCCTTGAACGTCTCACGGCTCGTGCATCCGGGATGAATGTGATCGATCACCAGCGTTGTGTCGCAGTGCTGATTGCCGCGCTGAAGATATGCGCCGTTGATGTGGGCTTCCGCGTCCGGTCCGTTGAACGTGAGGTAGACCTGATTGCGGGTCAGCGCGCCGCCGATGGTCATCTGGACCGCCTGATAGTTTGCGGAAGCCGCAAGATCGACGACCCAGGACGCGAGATGCGTTGAATCGCGGTTCTCGGCCTGCAGCTTGACGTGGCGGACGTTCGCGTTCGCACCGACACCAACCTGAGTCACCGAATTGACCTGCGCGCCGGCCTCCTCAAGCGAGACGTACGTCTCGATCAGCGTGACCGAGACGCCATCCGCGACAGAGAGCACATTGCGCGTGACGGCAAGGGCCGGTGTGCCTGCCTTCATGACATGCACGATGTGAAGCGGACGTTCCGGCGTCGCCTGCACGTGGATTGCGACGCCGTCGGTCATGAGCGCGGTATTGAGCGCAACGGTCGTGTCGTGCTGAGGCACCGTTGGCAAATGTGCGTGCGCTGCGGCGAACGCGTCGTCCTCGAGCGCTGAGGCAAGTGGCGTCACAAGCACCGCGTCACCCGCGGTCTCGGGATTGGAGAGATTTGGCGCATAATGACCGTCGACCAACGTCATGCGTGCCGCACCCGTTGCGAGCAGCGGGGCGATCGCCGTTTCCACCGCTTGCACCGACGCGTCATCGTCGTCACTCAGCGGTAACGCCTCTTTGATGGCTGCGCGCAAGTCGGTGTATTTCCATTCTTCCACGCGGCGGTTCGGCAAACCGTGCGCCTCGAAACGCGCCATCGCTTCGGTACGCGCCTTTGCGACGGTCGCGTCGCCGGGGAGCGCATCACGCCGTGCGGCCCACGCGGAGATAAAACCGTCTTCCGCGGCATTGCGCACGACGGTCAGCTTGGTTGCAGGGTCACCCATGGCTCAGGCCGCCTCATCAATGAAGTCTTTGTAGCCACTCTCTTCGAGTTCGAGCGCCAGCTCTTTGCCGCCGGTTTTAACGATCCGCCCTTTCGAGAGAACGTGCACCTTGTCCGGCACGATGTAATTCAGCAGACGCTGATAATGCGTGATCACGAGGAATGCGTTCTCGGGGCTGCGCAGTGCATTGACGCCCTCCGACACGATGCGGATCGCGTCAATATCGAGGCCGGAATCCGTCTCGTCCAGCACGCACATGGATGGCTCGAGCATGGCCATCTGCAGCACTTCGTTTCGTTTTTTCTCACCGCCCGAGAAACCAACGTTGAGCGGACGCTTAAGCATGTCCATCGTGATGTTCAGCTCGCCTGCCTTTTCCTTCACGGCTCGCATGAAGTCGGCGACGGACAACTCGCCCTCATCGCGTGCGGTGCGCACTGCGTTCACAGCCGTGCGCAGGAATGTCATCGTTGCAACGCCGGGGATTTCGATGGGGTACTGGAATGCGAGGAAAACGCCGGATGCCGCACGCTCGTCCGGCGACATCTCGATGATGCTCTCACCGTTCCAGAGGATATCACCATCGGTGATCTCATAATCCTCTTTGCCGGCAATGACATAGGAGAGCGTCGACTTGCCGGAACCGTTCGGCCCCATGATCGCGTGGACCTCGCCTTTCGGAACAGTCAGATCGAGTCCGCGAAGGATTTCCGTGTCGTCTTCCTCGATCTTTACGTGAAGGTTCTTGATTTCGAGCATGTCGTACGTTCCGCGTGTCAGTGTGGCGTCGCCCATCGGGCGATCATGATTTCAAAGTTTCGTGGCGCCTGATGTGAACTTGGGTTTCGCTTCTTCCTCAGGGTTCGAAGCGCTTGTTGTCTTGATAGCGGCCACTCTCCCGAGAGAATGCCATGCGCACAGCCATGTAGAGACAGAAGAAAACCGCGAGGATAGGAAACGCGGCATGGATGACGATCTCGGCCATGGTGCCCGTGTTCACCCGTGCGACAAGTCCGGGCAAATACCACCAGACGATGCCGGCTGCGGCGAGAACAAAGGCCGCGACCACGACCCATCGACCTGTGCCCATGATTTATCTCCTGTCCAGCAATCGCCGCTTTGTCACGCGCGGAGCTTGTGCACCACCAAACTTGCGATGCCCGCAGCCAAAAGCGCGAGCCCGACATAAAATCCGCCATTCATACCGGCCACCGCGAGACTGATGAGGGCGAGCGAGAGCCCGAAAAAGACGGCGAGGAACCCACCAGCCCGCAACGGTGGCGGAGACGTTTCCGAATGTTTACGCGCCATGCTTACGCCCGATCATTTCCACCGACCTGACGGCGGCGGGAGCTTGATCATCACACCACCAATGCCGAGACCAAGTATCGCAATGCCTGCAATGGTAACGACCGACCATCCAGTCATGACGATGCCGTAGAGCGTTAGGCCGAGGCCCGCGAGGAGCAAAATGTACTTCGCGATCTGGAGTGGCCCCCGCATCATCGGGGTGAGTGGTGTTGCCATGCTAGCCAACGCTCCCTTCCAACGAGATGCCGATGAGTTTCTGCGTTTCCGCCATAAACTCCATCGGGAGTTGTTGAATCACGTCGCGCACGAAGCCGTTGACGATCAGCGCAATCGCTTCTTCCTCGTCGAGTCCGCGCTGTTGGCAATAGAACATCTGATCGTCCGAGATTTTTGATGTCGTTGCCTCATGCTCGAAGTGAGCAGACGAATTTTTCGCTTCGATATACGGCACGGTGTGTGCGCCGCACTGGTTGCCGATCAACAAGCTGTCACACTGCGTGAAGTTGCGGGCGTTGGTTGCCTTGCGATGCGTTGAGACAAGACCGCGATAGGTGTTCTCGGATTTGCCTGCAGCGATCCCTTTGGAGATGATCCGGCTCGACGTATTCTTGCCGAGGTGGACCATCTTGGTGCCGCTGTCGATCTGTTGTTTGCCGTTCGAAATCGCGATGGAATAAAATTCACCAACCGAGCCGTCGCCGCGCAGAATGCAGGACGGATACTTCCAGGTGATCGCCGATCCGGTCTCGACCTGTGTCCACGACACTTTCGAATTTTTTCCGCGGCAGTCGGCGCGCTTGGTCACGAAGTTGTAGACCCCGCCTTTGCCTTCTGCATCGCCCGGATACCAGTTTTGCACCGTCGAGTATTTGATCTCCGCGTCGTCCAGCGCGACCAGTTCGACGACCGCCGCATGCAGCTGATTTTCGTCCCGCATCGGGGCCGTGCAGCCTTCGAGATAACTGACGTAGGAGCCTTCCTCGGCGATAATCAGCGTGCGCTCAAATTGGCCTGTCTCCGTCTCGTTGATCCGGAAGTACGTCGACAGTTCCATCGGGCAGCGCACCCCTTTCGGAATGTAGACGAATGAGCCATCCGAGAAGACCGCGGAGTTGAGCGCGGCGTAGTAATTGTCGGACTTCGGCACGACGGTGCCGAGATACTTTTTGACCAACTCCGGGTGCTCCTGCAGCGCTTCGGAGATGGAGCAGAAGATCACGCCGGCTTTCGCAAGTTCGTTCTTGAAGGTCGTGACAACAGAAACACTGTCAACGACGGCATCAATCGCGACTTTGCCTTGCATCTGGGCGTAGCCGTCGTCTTGAGACCGTTCCTCGTCGAACTGGCTTGGCTCGTCATGCTTGCGTACGCCAGCGAGCACTTCTTGCTCTTTCAGCGGGATGCCGAGCTTTTCGTACATGCGCAGGATTTCCGGATCGACCTCATCAAGGCTCTTGGGGCCTTCGGTCGATTTCGGTGCGGCGTAGTAGTGCAAGTCCTGGAAGTCGATTTTCGGATAGTTGACCCGCGCCCAAGATGGTTCATCCATGGTCTGCCAGCGCTCGAACGCATCAAGTCGCCACTCGAGCATCCACTCCGGCTCATTTTTCTTGGCCGAGATGTAGCGGACGATGTCTTCATTCAGGCCCTTCGGCGCCTTGACGCTCTCGATGTCCGACGAGAACCCGTACTTGTACTGGTCGACGTCAATCTCTTTGACCTGATCGATGGTTTCCTGAACGGCTGCCATGCTTTTGGGCCTCTTGCCTTGAATTCGTGAGGGGGCGCTACAGCGTACGTTGCTGGCGGGCGAGTCGATTGGTGACCGCCGCCCACGCCGTGGTGAAGCGGTCTACATCCTTTTTAGAACTATTCCAACCTAGGGACACTCGGATCGCACTTCCAGTGATCGCGTCATCCAGTCCCATGGCTTCGAGGACGTGGCTTCGGGTGACCTTGCCGGATGAGCAGGCTGACCCGGCTGAGACCGCAACGCCTTCAAGATCGAGCGCCATAACAAGCGTTTCGGCAGATATGCCGGGAAGCGCGATGCAGGAGGTGTTGGGGAGGCGCGGCGAGGCTTGCGCGACGACCACGGCATCCGGTGTCTGCTTCGTCACAGCGGCCTCGATCGCGTCGCGCCATTCAGCAAGATCGGCAAATGCATCGAGATCCCGCTCGGCCGCTTTTGCGGCAGCGCCGAAACCTGCGATGCCAACGAGGTTCTCCGTGCCGGCCCGCCCGCCCCGCTCCTGCCCGCCGCCACGCAGCAACGCCGTATGACTTCGGTCCGACGACGAAATCAACGCGCCAACGCCTTTGGGACCTCCGATCTTATGTGCTGAGATGGCGAGGTGATCGACACCCAGCGACGACATGTCGAGCGCGCGTTTTCCCGCGGCCTGGACCGCATCTGTCAAGCTCGATCCATCACCGTGTGCAATACTTGCAACATCTTGTTCGACGCCGGTTTCGTTGTTGGCGAGCTGGATGGCGCGGAGCACGTCGGCGCCGTCGGCTGCGTGATAGGCCGTCGGGTCTGCGCGACCATCCGATTGCGCTGGTGCGAGTATCGCGTTTCGGGCCTGGGCAGGCTCCAGCAAAGCGGCGTGCTCGATCGCGCTGACGACCAGCGGACCGGCGTGCCCGGCAAGCACGGTCGACAGCGCTTCCGTCCCACCGCTTGTGAAAACCACCTGATCAGGTTTCGCACCAACCAAGGCGGCAACCTGCCGACGCGCGCGCTCCAGCACAGCTTTCGCCGCCCGTCCCTCAGCGTGTACCGATGACGGATTGCCGATCAGTTCCATCGCTTCGAGCATCGCGGCGCGCGCTTCGGGGCGCAAAGGCGATGTGGCGTTGTGGTCGAGATAGGCGCGATCAGTGGGCATCGGGTTCTTACAGGTCGGATGCGACAAACGCGCACGTTTGTTTGCATTTCCGGTTTGGGATCAGGCAAAAGGCGATGTCACGCTTCGTCCCGCCAGCACCCAGTTTAGAATAATTCCAAAGTAGAGTTAGGCCGCGCGCATCGTGGCGTCAACCGACGCGTTCGCGACGAGACAGCCTGACGCTTCGCCACAGCAAAGGCTCCCGCATTCATGCCCGAAGTCACCATTCCCGGCCCCGCCGGCCGTCTTGAAGCTCGCTACCATCACAACACGGATCCGACGTCGCCGGTCGCAATTATTCTCCATCCGCATCCGCAGTTCGGCGGGACGATGAATAATCAGATCGTCTACAATTTGTACTACACGTTTGTTCAGCGCGGCTTCTCGGTGATGCGCTTTAATTTCCGCGGTGTCGGAAGCTCTCAGGGCCTCTTCGACAATGGGCCGGGCGAACTCTCGGACGCAGCGTCGGTGCTCGACTGGGCGCAAACCTACAATGCAGATGCGCGTTATTGCTGGGTGGCGGGCGTCTCATTTGGCGCATGGATCGGCATGCAGCTTTTGATGCGCCGTCCCGAGATCGCAGGGTTTATCTCCGCTGCGCCGATGAGCGACCGCTACGACTTTTCCTTCCTCGCGCCCTGCCCCTCCAGCGGGCTGATGATCAATGGTGCGGAAGATCGCGTTTCGACACCTGATGCGACGGTCGAACTGGTCGCCAAGCTGAAAACCCAGAAGGGCATCACGATCCAGCACACCGTTGTGCCCGGCGCGAACCATTTCTTCGAAGACAAGATTCCCGAGCTCATGAAAGAGATGGACGACTATCTCGACATGCGCATCGCCGATCTGGAGAAAAACCGGGCGGGGTGAAGGGTGAGACGCGTCGGCTCGTCCCTGGTAGTCAGGGGCGGAGAGATAATGCGGACCTACACTGCCAACTGATGAAAGTCCGCACTACAGAGACGCTGTGCCATCACACGGCATTCAAACGACGTTCGCGACAGGCCAGGAGACGACCCGAAAAACGCACCGCGAGTCACTCTGGACCGGACCACCAAGACGGCATGCGATGAAAGTAAGACAAAATTTTCTCCAAGAGACTTACAACTGCATACTCGAGGAGGATGCAGCACTCGCGCTCGAAATTGGGAAAATCCTGCAAGGGCCGGCCATCGACCGCCCACCGCTGGCAGACAATGGATACGTTGATTACTACGAGGTCCGACTGAGCGACGATCAGATCTCAGAAATCGCTTCCATTCTTCTGAGCTTTGAAGCTGGTGCGGTTGCGGATACGGGAGAAACGACACCTGCAACCAGTCACTATGGAAGTATGGTTGACTTTTGGAATGGACTAATACCTGACGATGACGATCTGAAATCATCAATGACTTCCGTTCCGGGTCATCTCCTGAAATCCCGATAGCGGGCGTATCACGTTCGGGTTTGCGTGAACCGCGACCCACCATACGGTTTCGCAATCGCTTTTTGCCGCGCCACCAACGTCGTCGCCTCCCACCCTCAAAAATTCTCTGGCCGAATGACCTCGACGTCGCTGACGGTGACGATGCCGATCTGTTTGGCAACCATCTCGAAGATCGGCTTGAGGATCGCGTCGACGCGGCTTTCATCGACGATGCAGAAAATCTGGACGACGGCGCCGACGCGGCCGACCTGGCCGTCACGGTGCCAGGTGCCGGACGTACCTTTGCCGGCGATCGCCGGGACGACGGTGTAGCCGCCGACCTCCTGGCGCTCGAGCAGATCGATCAACCGGTTCAGCAGCGGCGCTTCCACCATGATGTCGATACGTTTCTTCGTGAAGGTTTTCATGTCGCCATGTCCGTGGTGTTGCGCGCGCCTCAGGCGATCATCTGTGAAAACGCGACATAAAGCGGGATGCCCACTGTCAGGTTGAAGGGGAACGTGACGCCGAGCGAAAGCGTGAGATAGATCGCGGGTTGCGCTTCCGGCAGTGCAAGGCGCATGGCGGCTGGAACCGCAATATAGGACGCGCTCGCGGCAAGCGTGGTCATGAGGGCGATGCCGCCGGTCGAGAGCCCGATCGCGGCGCCAGCGAGCAGGCCGAGTGTACCGCCGATTAGTGGCATGTAGATCCCGAAAGCGATGATCGGTGCCGTGAGGTTGCGCGCGCCGCCAATGAGGCCGCGCCCGGCAATCAGCCCCATGTCGAGGAGGAAAAGGCAAAGCACGCCTTTGAATGGAGCAACGATAAACGGTGCGATCGATTGCAGGCCGTCGTCGCCGGTGATCATCCCGATGATGAACGCACCGACCAGAACCACCACGGAACCGTTGAGCAAAACCTCACGCATAAGGCCGGGGCTGAACTGGCTGCCGGTTTGCTCTGCGCCCGCGCTTTTTTCTCCCTTTCCGCGAAAAACGAGCCAGAGCGCGACAATGATCGCCGGTGTTTCCATCGCGGCTGCGACCGCGACCATATAGCCTTCGTAGGCGATGCCGAGGCCCTCGATCGCCGTTGTCATCGCGAGGAACGTCACGATGGATATAGATCCATAATGCGCAGCGATCGCCGCGGCATCGACGGTCTTGAGACCGGTCGTGAGCCGAAGGGCGTTAAATGCGAGGACGGGGATCAGGGCGCTCAACAAGATGCCGGCGAGGAGCGAAAGAAGCAGCGTCGCATCCACGCCGTGTTGCGCGACGCTCGCCCCGCCCTTGAAGCCGATCGCCATCATCAAATAGAGCGACAGCCCCTTCGCGATGGCTTCCGGCACCACCAGGTCGGAGCGCGCGAGCGCGGCAGCAAGCCCGAGCGCAAAGAACAGGATCATTGGCGACGTCAGGTTGGCAATCGCCAAATTGAGTGTGGCTTCCATGGGTGTTGCAGCGCTTGGGCCGATCTGTCGCCCGCCAATGACGACCTGGCGGCCGCAACGTCAAGAGACGTCTATCCGCTCAGACCGCTTCAGAATTTCTCGACCCACGGTCGCAACTCGATTTCCCACGTCCAAGCGGAGCGGGGTTGTGCGAGCACATGCATGTACGTATCCGCGATGGCGTCAGGGTCGAGCATACTGTCGGGGTTGTCTGGCGTTTCAATGCGTTCGGGCCGATCCGGGTTGCGGACCCCACCATCAATGATGACGTGCGCCACGTGGATGCCTTGCGGCGCGAGTTCGCGGGCCATGGACTGCGAGAGGCCGCGCAATGCGAACTTTCCCATCGCGAAGGGGGCTGACTGCGGATAGCCCTTCACACTGGCAGAAGCACCGGTGAAGAGGATCGTGCCTGAACCGCGTGGCACCATGCGCCGCGCGGCCTCCTGCGCCACGACGAAACCACCATACACTGTCACCATCAGCGCCTTGCGTGTTCGCTCCCGATCGAGTTCCAGAAACGGGCCACGTTCGCGAAAACTCGGATTGTAGAGCACGACTTCGGGCGCGATATCAGCGCCGTCGAGGGTTTCAAAAAGTGCGGTGATGGCGCCGTCTTGGAGGACGTCACAGGTGTGCGCCGCTCCGTCGATCTCGTGGACGAGGCCCTGCAGCTTCGCCGTGTCACGTGATGCCAGATGCACCTTGTAGCCGACCGCCGCCAACTTGCGGGCGAACGCGGCGCTGATGCCAGGGCCCGCGCCCACGATCAAAGCTGATTTCGACACCGGTCTCTCCCGAAAGAAAAATGGATGAATTTCTGCGCAACGCCTGGCGATAGCGCACTAGTCCACGATCAGCACTTTGCCGGAGTTCGGGCCTTCGACGCTTTTGACGAAGGCGCGGCCGACCCGATCTGAGGAGACGCGCTCAAAGCCCGGGAAGAAGGCGCCATAGCGCGCTTCGGAGACTTCGAGTAGCCCAGGGCTCACGACGTTGATGCGCTGACCGCGTGGCATTTCAATCGCTGCGCCCGTCACGAAGCCCGTCAGTGCGCCGTTGGCTGTGGCGGCGCCGATGCCCTGCTTGACCGGGTCACGATCCAGCACGCCACTGGTGAGGGTGAAAGACCCAGCATCGCGGACATGATCCATGCCGAGCAGCACGAGATTAATCTGGCCTGCAACCTTGTTGCGCAGGCCGACCATCATGTCTGCCTGAGTGAAACCGGTGAGCGGACCAAAATGGACGGTCCCAACCGTTGAGATGACGGCGTCAATCGTGCCGGCCTCGCGATACATCGCCTCGATCGAGGCAGCGTCTTCGATATCGACGCGAATGTCCCCGCTGTTTCGGCCAGCGGTGATGATCTCGTGTCGGTCGGCAAGGGCGGCGTGTGCGGCCTGTCCGATATCGCCACGCGCTCCGATCAGAATGATCTTCATCGGTTTTTTCCCTGTTCAGTGCGCGACACGTTACCGTCAAAATGATCATCAGGTGCCGGTGCGTGCGGTGCAACGCTCAATTGTTACGCCATCTTTCGGGCCATCCGCGCCATTGATCGGCAACACATCCATCGGGCATGCGGAGAAAATGACTCGCACCGGGCGCAATGCGCTCAACTCGACAGTGCAACCCGGCACTTTCGTTGGTGCTTCGCGGCTCAGTGCGTTTGCGCCGTGGGACGGAATGTTCATGAACAGGTTCAGCGGGCATGGGGTGACCGGGCTATCGAGACCGTGACATCTCAGTTCCGCGTGGAGATTATCCTCACAATTGGCGTGCTCACGGGATGCACCGAGCACGCGATAGCGGTCCGGATTGCAGGCCGCGATCAGCGTGTCGTGTGCGCCAGGGGACGTGTCCGCTTCGAGGCGGAGGATTTCGTTGTGGCGGTTCGTTACGAAGACATCGCCGACCTGCGGGCGGAGTTTCAGCCACCACGCGCGGCAGTGTTCCATCGACATATGCTGCGGGGGACCGTCCGTCGCGAAAGCCCATGTGTCGATTACCTGATCGCCGGGTCCATTCGTGATGCGGACGCGATCTGCTGGGTGAAGCGCGACGGAGCAGACGCCTCCGGCGGCCAAAGTGATGACGTCTGCGCTCATCCGCTCTCTCAACGTCCGCTCACCGTGTCGTGCCCGCTGCTCGAAGGGCTAGCAGCGCTTTCAGGGCCGAGCAAATTCGTCCCGCATCATCCCGCCCCGCGTCATCCCTCCCCGCGTCTGGGGGAGCTTCATGTCCAGCAGGTGGCTAGCGACCTGCGTTCGCAACACCTGTGCTGTGCCGCCGCCGATCGTAAACATGCGCACATCGCGATACATCCGCTCAAGCGGTTCCTGATCGCCGTAGCCACGTGCGCCAAACATCTGCAGCGCATCATTGACCACCTTGATCGCAGCTTCCGTCGCGAAGATTTTTGCGCGCGCTGCCGTCATCTGATCGGGGAATTTTCCATCCGGCCCGAGCGAACGCGCAGCGTCCTGGAGCATCAGTCGCGACGCGTGGACCTGCATGTCCATATCGCTCAGCATCCATTGCAGCCCCTGAAATTCTGCAATCGGGCGACCGAACTGTTCGCGCTCAAGCAGATAGCGCTTTGCGTGACGTAACGCGCCGGACGCGATGCCAAGCGCTACACCGCCGGCGCCAACACGCTGGCTGTTGTATGCGGTCATGAGCGCGGCGAACCCGCGTTTCAGACCCTGCGGGGGGCGTAAAAGATTTTCCTCGCTCACGAACATGTCTCGGAAGGTCATTTCCGCTTCAGGCATGCCGCAGAGGCCGAGCGTGTGTTCATGGCGCACGATCTCAAAACCTTCCGGCTCGATGCCGGCGTCTGGATCGCGGTGAACGATGAGACCGCCGATACCCTCGAATTCGCCATCCCCATCTTGAATGCGCGCGAAGACAAGGTGGAGCTTTGAGACCCCACCGCCGGTGATCCAGTGTTTTCGTCCGTTGACGCGATAGCCGCCCGGCACGCGACGCGCCGTTGTTGTCATCTCGGTTGCCGCGCTGCCGGCATCGGGCTCGGTGATGCAGATGGCTGGCTTGTCACCAGCGAGCACGATAGGCGCGCAGAACGTTTTCTGGGCCTCGGTGCCATACGCCATCACTGCGGAGATGCCGCCCATGTTCGCTTCAACAACGATGCGCGCCGTTAAAGCGCACGCTGCGCCGATCTCGTCGACCACTGTCAATACGTCGAGGAAGGTCGCATCCTGTCCGCCAAGTTCACGCGGCAACGTCATGCCCAACAGTCCGGCAGCGCGAAGATCGGCGATGTTGTCCCAGCAGTACCGCCGCTCGCGGTCCCAGGTGGCGGCGCGATCCGCGAACGTGGTTGAGAGGTCACGTGCCGTGGCGCGGTAGAAGTCCGTCGAGGGTGTGCGTTTCATCACGTGACTGTGAACGATGCTTAAATCCGAGACAATCGCATTTACTGAGATGATAAATTCAAGCAACTTGTACTTATGCAAACACGCGCCCTGGCAACGCTGATCGCCATCGCTGACAGCGGCTCTTTCGTGCGCGCGGCCGAGACGCGCAACATGACGCTCTCGGCGGTCAGCTCGCAGATGAAGTCGCTGGAGAGCACGCTGGATGCGACGCTTTTCGACCGCAGTTTCCGCCCGCCCCGCCTGACGGCGATCGGGCAGAGCGTGGTGACACATGCGCGGCAGGTTCTCGCGGCCGAGGAGATGCTTGTTCAAGCCTGTGGTCGGCGTGATCGATTGCAAGGCCCTGTGCGTGCGGGCTTCGTTCTGAGCGCCGGCGTGCGCGTGATGCCAGCGTTTCTCGAGCGTGCGCAGGCGCCGGACACCGCACTTGAGATCACAGTGTCAAGCGGACTGAGCCGTGATCTGTTGCGTGACGTTGCTGAGGGACGGCTCGATCTCGCCGTACTGACACTCGACGAAGCGCCCTCCGCAGATCTCTATCATGTCGAGTTGGCGCGTGAGGCGCTTGTCTATGCCGTCCCCGCACCGTTTGCGGCTGACGACATCCAGACGCTTGCGCGCGTGTCGACCTTCTATCAATTCGCGCCGGAAACCGGGATCGGGCGGATGATTGCCCGCCATCTTGAGGCGCTGCCCGAGATGCCGCGCCGCTGCGTCGTCCTCGACGGGATGGAAGCAATCATGGCCTGTGTCGGGCGGGGCCTCGGATTTGCTCTCTTGCCGGAACCTGACGTGCAGCGGTACGCGCGGGCACAGGACGTGGACGTCAGATCAGTTGAGCCGGACGGTCTGTCGCGGGCACTCTCGCTGATCGCGCGACGCGGGCATCTGACGTTGGAGCAGTGGCGCCATGCCTGCGCACTCTTCGACGTGGCTGGCTCTGCCCGCGACTAAGTCTTCGCACGGCAGAACACACCACCGGTCATGGGCTCGGCAACTCCAGTTGTCTCGGGGAACGTGAGCGGCAAACCGTTGATGCTTCGGACCGCAAGATAGGCAAAGGCCTGTGCTTCGAGCATGTCGCCGTCGAGTCCGAACGCTTCGGCGGGTGCGACGAGACCATCGAGCCGTTCCGCCAATGCCATCATGATCGCCCGGTTGTGGCGACCGCCGCCGCAGACCACCCAGACACCCGGACTTTCGGAGAAAAAATAACGCGACCGCGCAACCGCTTCGGCTGTGAACGCGGTCAGTGTCGCTGCCCCGTCGCGGAGTGAAAGGTCTGCGCACAGCGATGCATCGAAGGCATTGCGATCAAGTGACTTCGGGATTGGTGCGCCGAAATAGGGATGGCGAAGGAGCGATGTCAGCGCGGCGTCATTGATGGTACCGGCGAGGGCCAGCGCGCCGCCTTCGTCGTGAATGGCGTTGGAGTTGGCGCGGACAAAGTCGTCGATCAGGGCGTTGCCCGGCCCGGTGTCAAAGGCGCATAGGCGGCCGTCCCTCGCAATCCATGTGACGTTGGCAACCCCGCCAACGTTCAAAAAGGCGACAGGCCAACCCGGTATCTCGTCGGCCAGCGCACGATGAAAGATCGGCGCGAGGGGGGCTCCCTCTCCGCCGGCGGCGACGTCAGCAGCGCGAAAATCGTACACGACGTTGATGCCCGTTTGCCGCGCGAGGGCCGGGCCGTCGCCGAGTTGTAGCGTCAGGCCCGAGGCGGGGCGATGGATGACGGTTTGTCCATGGAAGCCAACGAGGTCGATCCGCGATGCATCTTGGCGCGCGCGCCAGAGCAGCCGCGCAATCCCCTCGGCGTGCACCTCGGTGATCAGTCGCTCGGCCTGCTCAAGGTTGGAAGATCGGTCAGTGCGCCTTGTCACATTTACAGCTGCCGCAACGCCAGCCGCCAGCGTTTCCCGCTCCAGCGCGGAGAATGGACGCGCATAGCTCGCAATCGGTCGCACCAGCGCGTCTCCGTCGGTTTCGACAAGCGCGAGATCCAGCCCGTCCATGGACGTGCCCGTCATCGCACCGATCGCGCGCCGGATCTGCGACATGTCGGCCTTTCCCGCATCGAAGCGGGCTGCTACACCGCGCCCGCACTTCTCCCATATCCCGATTTGTCGAGGCCCGGCCATGCCTGACAGCTTCAAGTCAGAGTTCCTGAACGTGATGACGGAACGTGGTTTCGTCCATCAGATGTCGGATGCTGAAGCGCTGGACGCAGCGCTCGTCGAGGGCGTGGTAACGGCCTATGTCGGCTATGACTGCACAGCGTCTTCGCTGCATGTCGGCAATCTGCTCTCGATCATGATGCTGCACTGGTTTCAGAAAACCGGGCATCGTCCCATCGCGCTGATGGGCGGGGGTACGACACAGGTCGGAGATCCGTCCGGCAAGGATGAAACCCGGCAGATGCTGACGCTCGAGAAGATCGAGGATAACAAATCAAGCATCCGTCAGGTGTTTGACCGGTTCCTCTCCTTTGGCGACGGGTCTGGCGATGCCGTCATGGAGGATAATGCCAGCTGGCTGATGGAGTTGAACTACATCGATCTTCTGCGCCGCGTCGGCAGCCAGATGTCGGTGAACGAGATGATCAAACGCGACAGTGTCGCCATGCGGCTCGAGCGCGCGCAGCACCTGTCATTCCTCGAGTTCAACTACATGGTGCTGCAGGCCTATGACTTTGCGGAACTGAACACGCGCTATGGCTGTCGCATGCAGATGGGCGGTTCGGATCAATGGGGCAACATTGTCGCTGGAGTGGACCTGACCCGGCGGCTGAACGGAACGCAGTGCTTTGCGTTGACAGCCCCGCTGCTGACAACCTCATCCGGTGCCAAAATGGGCAAGACAGCGGCGGGGGCCGTCTGGCTCAACGCCGACATGCTGAGCGTCTATGACTACTGGCAATACTGGCGCGACGTCGAAGACGCTGACGTCACCCGCTTCCTGAAGCTCTTCACGTTGCTTCCATTGGAGGAAATTGCCCGGCTCGGCGCGTTGGAAGGGGCAGAGATCAATGACGCCAAGAAGGTGCTGGCGACTGAGGCGACAGCGTTGCTCCACGGCAGAGACGCGGCTGTCCAAGCCGCCGAGACCGCGCGGCGCACATTTGAGGAAGGCGCAGCCGCGGACGGTCTGCCACGCATCAGCATCGCGCGATCCGATCTTGATGACGGGCTTGGCCTTCTCTCGGCGCTGGTCAGTGCCGGCCTTGCCAAATCCAACGGGGAAGCGCGGCGCGCGGTCAATGGTAACGCGATCAGCGTCAACGACAGCAAGGTCGGCGATCCGGCGCAAACACTCTCGCGCACTGACATGACGGGCGACGGTGTGATTAAACTGTCGTCAGGGAAAAAGAAGCACGTCCTGCTCGTGCCGGAATAGTTTGTTGTGCTCTTGCAGAGCATCCTATCGATCCTGGTTTGTCGTCCAGCTCGAGTTGGATGGCGGACGGGGTGCTGTGCGGCTTTGGCTCGCTGGCGCCCCGGAACGCGGTGTAATCTGCTGGCCCTCGGGTGAGAGCGTGAAAATCTGTCGGAAGATGCCGGGCGCGACCAGCGAGACCGGATTGACCAGCACGTCAGGCTTATCGAGACGACCCTGCACCCCAAACGTCACGCCGAAAATACCCTCCCCTTCCCGGCCGACAAGAATGTCCCCGAGGATCGGCAATGCTCCGATAGCGGCGTTCAGCCCGTAAAGCGGGATGTAGGTTCCGCCAAGATTCACGATACGGCGTTGAAAATCGACTTTGCCCTGGAGGGTGGCGCCGAGCGCCGGGCCGTTGACATAGGACGGCTTGAGCAAGAACTGACCGTTGCCGACCGAGAAATTGAACCGGAGCTGGCTGAACTTGATCACCGTACGACGACGCCCCTGCTGATCCCGCTGCGTCTCAATACCTGTGACAGCGCGTCCTTCATTGCGCCGCCCACCACTTTCCAGCACTTCGTTGACGACGGTATCTCCGAGCATGAAGAAGTTGCGTGTCCACAGGGTGCCGGCCACCTCCTCAAGGCCCGGACGGTCCAAAACGATGCGCAGCTTCGCCTCGCCTTTGCGGACGTTTTTGTAAAAACCGATCAGGCGGAAAGCCCCGCCGGCGTCCTTGGTCTGACCGCGCAGGATGCGTATGCCGCGCGCATTCGGGGACAAGCTGACGGTGAGCGGTGTGCCACCCGGCAGCACACCATTGGCCTCCAGTGTGCGAATTTTCCCGTCGCGACGCTCAAGCACAATCTGTGCGTCCTGCAAGTTCGTGTTCGAGTATCCGATCATCGATTTGATGAAGGCACGGATGATCAACCCGGCGCGGCGTGTCTCCTTCGGCGGCACATGCTGCGAAAACCGCTTGGGTGAAAAAAGATTTTTGAAGATCGGGCGGGCGTCGAAGTTCGCTGCACGGACCTTCACATCCCAGACCTTGTCGGCGCGCAGCTCACCCGCGACTGACATCTGCGTGATGACGTTGATCGTGAACTCCGGCAGCGAGAACCGCTGAACTCGCCGATCCTTGCCCAGTTCGATCCAACCGTCGACAGCAATATTCTCCCCGACGACCTTGAAGTTCTGGAGAGTTGTGCGGCCCCCGTTACCGGGCACGACATCGAACTGCGCGATGGCAGAGCGGCCGGCCGCCTTGCGCCACGAGAGATAGTCGATCGAGACGTCCGCCTGCGTCAGGTCGGTCTGCACGCTGATCAGTGGCGGTTTGTTCTTTCGGGCCGTGATGGCGATGTCTGCCGCGATTGTGCCCTCAACGAAATGGTTGACGTTGATTCCAAGCTGCTTGCGGTCCGACGCATCAAGCCGAGCGCTCACACGAAGCGGCGGCTGCTTATCCTCCGCACCATCCAGCAGGCGTAGCCAACGGACTTTTCCGGGCACACCATTGACCAGAACGTCGCCGGAGGCCTCAACGGCCTTTTCCGTCACGTCGAACGTGAGCGCGCCACCCGCAACATCGAGGCGTGGAAACACATTCTTTGCCTCGGCGTTCTTGACGGTGAACTTGCCGTTCATGCGGACTTCGCTTTCGGCAAGCTTCGGGTGCATCGGGAAGCGCAGCCGGAGCACACCTTCAGCCCTTCCTTTGGTGCGCTTGGTCACGGGCCCAAGCTTCAAGTCAGCGAAGGGCGCTTTTTCGAGATAGGCGAGAACGTCCGGCACGTCGCCTGCAATCTTGGTGAAAATCTGCGTTTCCGGTTTGTCTTGTCGCAAGTCCCGCACGACCAGATCGCTCTGTTCCAGTGCAATCTTTCCGTGCTTGGCCAATTGCGTGAAGCCGGCGGACGACTTTACGCGGAGTGTGCGCCCGCGGATGGAAAGTGTCGCTTTGGGAAATTGGAGGTTCGGCAGCGCTCTGAGGTAGGTGACCTCCAGATCATTTGCGGCGAGATCGAACGCCAGGGCCTCCGCCGGGATGTCGCCTCCCTTTTCCATCCGCACACGCACATCGGACGGGAGTGACAGAGAAAACTGACCGCCGGTGATGAGCGGGGTTTCCACGCTGCTCGCGATATAGTCCCGCGCGTCAGATGCCACCTCCGGTGGCCAAGCGCTCAGGAGGCCGCTTTTCGATGTCTCGCCGATCTGGCCAGAAACCGTGATGCCTTTCGTCGGGGAGAGGCTGCCGCGCCCGGCAATCTGAACCTCCGGCCACGCGATGTTCATCCGATCAACCCGCAGCTCCGCGCTCGACGGCATGTAGACGCCCTTGAAAGCCACCTCGCTCAGGGGCGCAACCGTGGTCGCATCTGATTTCATGCGCATGTTGCCGGCGAGATCGAAGGCCCAGCGCGTGGCTTTTGTGTCCTCGGCCACACTTCCCGACAGGGAGCGCGCAGG
>JBCBXF010000002.1:0-7196 GCA_039816705.1 Pseudomonadota bacterium
ACCGCCCGTCACACCATCAGCAGGCCGCCATTGATGTTCAGCGTCTGGCCGGTGATGTACTGCGCTTCATCTGACGCGAGATAGACGACAGCAGCTGCGATATCGTCCGGTGTGCCAAATGTTCCTGATGGGATATGCTGGGCAAGCTGGGCCGTCTGATCCTCTGTCAGCACGTCGGTCATCGGGGTCTTGATGAAGCCGGGTGCGATGCAATTGGCGGTGACGCCGCGGGTGGCGACTTCGCGGGCGAGCGATTTTGTCATCCCGATCATTCCAGCCTTCGATGCGGCATAGTTGGCCTGGCCCGGGTTGCCGATTTGTCCGCTGATCGATGAGATGTTGATGATCCGCCCGTGCCGGTTCTTCATCATGTTGCGCAAGGCCGCACGGCATGCCGCAAATGTCGACGTCAGATTGATCGAGATGATCCGATCCCAGTCGTCGTCCTTGAGCAACATCAGCAGATTGTCCTTCGTCACGCCCGCGTTGTTAACGAGAATGTCCAGTTTGCCGAGAGCGCTTTCCGCGTCCTTGATCAGTGCCTTCACCGCGTCACGGTCACCGAGATCGCATGGCAGAACGTGCACCATGCCACCGAGTTCATCTGCGAGCGTGCGGAGTTTTTCCTCCCGCGTGCCGGAGATCGCGAGTGCGACGCCTTTTGCGTGCAGCGTGCGGGCGATCGTTTCGCCGATCCCGCCTGTTGCGCCAGTGACCAGTGCTGTCCTGCCGTTCAGATCAAACATGTCGTCTCTTTCTCCGGATCGCGCGTGGGCGATGACATTACGGTTGGATGTGTTCAGGCCGCTTGCTTGAGCGCCGTTGCGAGTTCCTCGATGGCTTCGGGTGAGCCTGTGTCGGAGCTGGTGAGGCTGCGATCAATCTGTCGTGCAAGGCCGCAGAGCACCTTGCCCGCGCCAATTTCGTGAAAGGTATCGACGCCGGCGCCGGCCATCGCGGTCATGCACTCGCGCCACCGCACAGTCCCGGTGACCTGTTCGACAAGTCGCGTGCGGATTTGTTCCGGGTCGGAGATTGGTGCCGCAAGGACATTTGCGATCAGCGGCACCTGCGGCGCGGATATGTCCACGTCTGCCAGTGCGGACTTCATGACGTCCGCTGCGGGTTGCATCAGCTCACAATGAAACGGTGCACTGACCTTCAGCGGGATCGCACGCTTGGCTCCAAAATCCTTTGCGATCACGACGGCCTTATCCACACCGGCTTTGGCGCCGCTCAGTACGACCTGACCGGGGGCGTTGTCATTCGCGACCTGACAGACCCCGTCCGAACTCGCTTCCTGCGCGAGCTTTTCTGCGTCCTCAAGCGAGATGCCGAGCATGGCCGCCATCGCGCCCTCGCCGACAGGCACTGCGCTCTGCATCGCCGCGCCACGCGCACGGAGCAGGCGCGCCGCATCGCCAACGCTGAGTGCCCCGGCTGCAGCGAGCGCCGAGTACTCTCCGAGGGAGTGCCCCGCGACGAATGCGATCTTGGCGAGCGGGTCGACGCTGTGGTCTTCCTTGAGCATCGCCATCACGGCAAGCGAGACCGCCATCAACGCCGGCTGGGCATTTGCTGTCAGGGTGATCGTGTCTTCCGGCCCCTCCCACATGATTGCAGAGAGTTTTTCGTCGAGCGCGGTATCCACTTCTTCAAAGACGGCGCGCGCCGCGGGCGATGCGTCGGCTAGCGCCTTCCCCATGCCAACGGCCTGGCTCCCCTGACCCGGGAACATGAATGCTCGCGTCATGTGTTTCTGCTCCGCCCGTTTCTTCGTCGCGTTTCGCCGTACAGCATCACCCCACCAGCCAAGTCAAGGCAGGCACTGCACCGTGGTTAGGTGGCGAACTCAGCGCTGGCTTGGCGGCGCGAGTTTGACATTGGGATCGAGGATCCTCTCGAAGACGCGACCGAGACCGCTCAGATCGCGTGTTGGCGGGATGCGCATCGCAGGTAACGGCACTGGGGCTCCGTTGGCCATGCGGGCGATTTCAAAGGCGAAGACATAGCGCCCCTCGACGCCCATCCGCAGATCGCGCAGCGAGACGCGACCGGAAACTTCCGAAACTCCGTTGAACCCCTTCGTGAAAGCGCGCAACCGATCGGCTGGCCAGTGGCCAGCAAGCGCTTCGAGAAGATCTGCCCGCGTTCGATAGGTCTCAAACGTCGGCGTGCGTCGACCGTCAAGGAAACTGTCATAGCCGATGGCGTATGAGCGCCCATTGGGCGCCATGATGATGGAACGCCATAGCAATGAATTGAATGGCGAGGGGATGGTGAGGGATAGCCCGGCGCCGCCGTATGGATGGTTGTCCGCGGTTGCGACGATGGCGGCTGCACGGTGCTGCGCAAAGACGGTCCAACCGAGATAAGTACACCCGACGGCGAGGCCGATCGCTGCCGCGCGGGTGCGATGCGGTGAATGGCGGAGCAGGGTCATCGCCAGCAGGAGCCCGATCAGCAGGGGCAGCGTGAATGCCGGGTCGATGATGAACACAGATCCGATGCCAAAAGGATAGTCACTCAGTGGCCAGAGCAGTTGCGTGCCGTAGATCGTGAACGCGTCGAGAAGCGGATGGGTGAACAGGGCCAGAAAGACGAGCGTCAGCCAGCGGATGCGCCAACTCTCGGGATCGCCGCGCCAACGCCGAATGCCCTCGGCGACCAACGGCGATATCGCCGTTAGCACGAGAAGTGAGTGCGACCAGCTGCGGTGGTAGACAAAGTCGGCAACCGGGCCACCCATCGGGACGAACACATCAAGATCCGGGATGGTTGCCACGACAGCGCCGTAGAGTGCGGCCTTTCCGGCAATCCGTCGGCCGAGAACCAGCTCTCCGATCGTCGCGCCGAGCGCGGCCTGGGTGAGTGAGTCCATAGTATCTTGCCGAGGAAGGAGCAAACGCTGCAACACGTTATACTCCCGGTGCTCTGCAGCGGTTCCCCCTCGGTTCATAGAATTCGTCGACGCTGCCAAGCGCTCTCGCGTCTTTGCGCGCTTGACGCGCTTGCGGCAACCCGGCATATGCGGCGCACGCGGTTTGGCTGGAGGCTGAACGGCGCTTCTTGCATTTCGACAACGAGCCCGCCGAGACACTCTGTCGGCTGCTCTGCGATTGCGGTGCGCCGGTGTCTTCGCTCTTGACGGTCGTCTTCCCGGCCTTTCGTGCACTCATAAACCGAGTGCTTCGACGGGCCCGAAAGGGGCTTTGCGCCGAACCTGCCAGATGCCACTCCGGCGTCGCCCGGAACGATTGAAAGGCCAAAGCATGCCGCTCTACGAGCACATCTTCATGTCGCGTCAGGACGTCTCGAGCCAGCAGGTCGAGACCATGACCGAAGAGTTCACCAAGATCATCGAGGAAGGTGGCGGCACTGTCACCAAGACCGAGCAGTGGGGCGTGCGCCCGCTCTCCTACAAGATCAAGAAGAACCGCAAGGCGCACTACACGCTTCTCAATGTCGACAGCCCGCACGCCCCGATCGCGGAAATGGAACGCCAGCAGCAGATCAACTCTGACATCCTGCGCTTCGTGACGTTCCGCGTCGACGAGCACGAGAGCGAGCCGTCAGCGATCCTGCGCAAGAGCGATCGCGATGATCGTCGTGGCGGGCGCGGGGGTCCACGTGGTGGTGGCCGTAGCGGACCGCGCGAAGATCGCGGCCCACGTCCCTCTCCTGCAGCGTCCTGATTCAAGAGGTCCCCACACCATGGCACCGAACCCGAAGGGCATGCAGATTGCCCAGCTTCCCGTCCGTCGTCCGTTTTTTCGCCGTCGCAAGACATGCCCGTTTTCAGGCGACAAGGCGCCGAAGATCGATCACAAGGACGTCCGTCTGCTTTCTCGTTACGTCAGTGAGCGTGGCAAGATCGTGCCGAGCCGGATCACCGCTGTCTCTGCGAAAAAGCAGCGTGAACTCGCCCGCGCGATCAAGCGTGCGCGTTTCCTCGCGCTCATGCCTTACGTGATCGACTAGTTGGCTACGCCTGCCAGCGTTGGCGGGCCAGACCACCACGCGCGCCGGGCATTGCGATGCCCGGCTGAATTGAACTGACGTGTAATCGCTGGCCGGGTCGCATTGCGCGCACCTCGCCTAACCGCAGAGCGGGACAGCGCCCATGACGAACCAAACACCAGCTTCGCCGCCGCCGTCGTCCGGGCCCAACATCTGGATCATCGGCATCGTTGCGGGTGCCGCGACGCTGCTCCTGTTTCTAGCGGCGAACTTCGGCGGCGGCAGCGGTTTTCTCGGCCTTTTTGTTCCGTTGCCGAGCCTGATTGCTGGGCTCGCCTACGGCTGGCCTGTTGCAGGACTGGCAGGGCTTGTCGGCGCGCTTCTGGTCTTTTTCCTCTCCCAGGGTAGTGGGCTCGCCGGATTGCTCTACGCCGTGGTCGTTGCCGTGCCGGTGACCCTCCTCACCCAACTGTCGGGCTATTGGCGCAGCGATGATGGGCGCATGGTTGATGCCTTTCGACAGCATCCGGCAGACTTGCCCGGTATTGACGCCGGTGATCCTGCGCGTTGGATGCCGTTGTCCTCGATCCTGACAGCAATTGTTTTTCTTGCAAGCGCGCTCGCAACGATGATGACGCTCTCACTTGGCAGCGATGAGCTCGTCTACAAGGCGAACGTGCATGAGCTTGTCGATCATTTCATCGAAACGCGGCTCGGCCCCAATCTGCAGACGCCGATCCCACCGGATCAACTGGCCAACCTCAAGGAAAGTGCCGCAGCGCTGCTACCGGCGACGGCGGCGGTTGGCTGGATGTTGTTGATGGTTTTCAACCTCTGGCTCGCGGGGCGCATCGCTGCGGCGTCAGGATTGCTGATGCGGCCCGTTCCGCCGCTGCGCACTGTCGCTCTACCGCGGGTCATTTTGTTCGGTTTGGGCGTGGCGCTCATTCTTGCCAGCATTGGCGGTGTGCCGGGGCGCCTCGCGACGGCGTTTGCCGGTGCGGCTGTCTTCACGTTGATCCTGATTGGACTTGCCGTTCTGCACGAGTGGTCACTCGGTCGCCCGGCGCGGCCGCTGCTTCTGGTCGGCGTCTATGTCGGCGTTTTCTTCGCCTCGATCCTCACCATTCCTCCGCTGGTTTTGTTGGCGCTTGGTGACTGGTTCTTCGATCTGCGCGGGCGCGCCCGGGCGCGGGGGAGCAGCCCGCCGCCACCGCCTTCTTCCTGACTGTCCCGCCGAGTTTCGGCGCCGATGATTTTTCCCCACACACGAACCGACGACAAAGGACCTGCCTCATGGACGTTATTCTCCTCGAACGGATCGCTAAGCTTGGCCAGATGGGTGACATCGTCACCGTGAAGGACGGCTTTGCACGTAATTTCCTGCTGCCGCAGGGCAAGGCGTTGCGCGCGAACAAGGCCAACAAAGAGGTTTTCGAGCGGGATCGCGCCCAGCTTGAAGCTCGCAACCTTGAAGCCAAGAGCGAAGCACAAGCCGTCGCCGACAAGCTTGAAGGCGAGAGTTTCGTGATCATCCGCCAGGCCGGTGATACGGGGCAGCTCTACGGTTCGGTGTCGACCCGTGACATCGCCGAGACCGTGACCGAGAACGGCTTCTCCGCGAACCGGAATCAAATTCTGCTCGACCGCCCGATCAAGGCACTTGGTCTGCACGAAATGAATATTCAGCTGCACCCGGAAGTCGAAGCCGGTGTGATCGTGAACGTCGCGCGTTCAGAAGATGAAGCGGAGCGTCAGGCACGCGGTGAGGACGTCAACGCGTTTGATGACGACGATGACGATGAGGACGTTCTCGACGCGGAAGAGGTGTTTGAAGAGGGCGCCGGTGAGTTGGCCGAAGATGGCGACGCGGACGCTGAAGCTGGCGAGCGTGCCGAAGACGATACGGCCTGACCTGATCCAGGGAGATCAGTGATGCAGAAGTGACTTGTAGGGCGGGCGTCGTGCGGAACTGTGCGACGTCCGTTGGTTTGTTGGGCGTTGGTTTGTTGGGAGGCGTCGGCTGTCGGTATTCGCTCTGGCGTATATTTCTGACTTATACGCTGCAGCGGTTTAATTGATTTTATACTGCGTACCGTATAAAGTGGGTTTAGTCGCTCTGGCGTATCGATCTAGCGCCAACAATTCCCCAGACACACCACCACGGTGCCGCCATGTCCCACCTCCTCCCGCATGCGCGAACGGCTCGCGACCTCGGCCATGCTGTCCGCATTGCCCGTCGTGCGCGCAAGCTCACCCAGAAGCAGCTCTCGGTCATGAGCGGTGTGCGCCAGGGCACCGTATCCAACTTCGAGCGCGGTGTGGGGGATGCGAAACTAGACACGCTTTTCGCCCTGCTCGCCGCGCTCTCTCTCGAGTTGCAGATCACAGACCGGGTGCGTGACGCCGACACTCGCCTTGAAGACATTTTCTGAGATGGCGCGCAAACGGACGTATCCGCCGCTCGCCGTCTTCATGAACACCCGACGCGTTGCAACGCTCGCGCGGGAGGCCGGCGGTAGCGTGACCTTTCAGTATGCGCCGGAGTGGCTGGCGTGGGAGAACCGCATGCCGGTTTCGCTCTCCCTGCCGCTCAGCGATGCGCGCTACACCGGCCCTCGCGTTCACGCTGTATTTGACAACCTCTTACCGGATAATGACGCGATCCGTCGGCGTGTCGCGGAGCGCGTCGGCGCGGCGGGCGTCGACCCGTACAGCCTGCTGACCGAGATCGGTCGGGACTGCGTCGGTGCACTGCAGTTCCTGCGTGAGGATGATCCGCGGCCGGGTGATCACGCGCCTGGCGTCGTGCCACTTGATGCGGAGCCACTCGATGATGATGCGATTGCCAGTCTGCTCGGTGCGCTCGATGTCGCGCCGCTCGGCATCCGTCGCCACGATGACTTCCGTATTTCCGTGGCCGGGGCGCAGGAGAAAACAGCCCTGCTTCGCCGCGCCGGCCAATGGTTTCGGCCATCGGGCACAACACCGACTACGCACATCCTGAAGCCAACCATCGGTCGCCTGCCAAACGGGATGGACCTGACGCACAGCGTCGAGAACGAGCACTTTTGTCTCCGCCTTCTGGCGGCATTCGGATTGCCGGTCGCCCAAACCGAGATCGCCACGTTCGGTGATACGAAGGCGCTGGTCGTGGAGCGCTTCGACCGGTTGTGGGCCCGCGACGGTCGCCTGTTGCGTCTGCCGCAGGAAGACTGCTGTCAGGCGCTTTCCGT
>JBCBXF010000002.1:7206-40009 GCA_039816705.1 Pseudomonadota bacterium
ATCAGAACGAGGGTGGTCCGGGCATCGTCGATATCATGGAACTGCTGCTCGGCAGCGACGATGCGCAGGCTGATCGCGAGACCTTTTTCCTGGCCAACACTCTTTTCTGGTTGATTGGCGCGACGGATGGGCACGCGAAGAATTTTTCTCTCTCGCTGCGACCGGGCGGACGGTTTCGTCTCGCACCGCTCTACGATGTCATCAGCGTGCAGCCGAGCGTTGATGCGCGGCATGTGGAGACAAAGGATTTTCGTCTAGCGATGCGCTGGGGGACGAAAAATCACTACCGCATTCGCGATATCTATCCACGGCATATTGAGCAGACCGGGGTTGCGGCGGGGCTCTCGCGGGAAGCGGTCGCGAGCATGATGGACCGACTGGTGCACGACGCCGACACCGCGATCAAAACGCTACTCAGAGAAGTGCAGGGCACGGTGCCTGAGGCGATGGCGGAGAGTGTCATTGGCGGGCTGCGCAAGCGACTGGCTATGTTCGGGTAGGCCGGTGCTCTAGTCCCGATCCCAAAAGTCCTGTGGTGCGAGTGTGATGCCCGGTGGGTCGAGTGCGAACGTTGGCTCAGTGACGCTCAGCGTGACGATCTCGCCTCCCGTCCTGCGGCTGTGCATGACGACGCGTTCGGCCCATGGGTCCACGATCACGTAATGCATGATGCTAGGGGCGCGAAAGTAGGCTTCTAGTTTCGTAATCGTGTCGTGCGCGACGCTGCCCGGGCTTATGACTTCGAATACGACGAGAGGGCCCTCGATGACGACCGTTTCGGGAGCGACCTTCTCGCCGCAATAGATCAACGCGTCCGGCTCATAGCCCGTTGCCTCGTCAATCTTAACGATGACGCCGTCGCTGAGAACCCGACACGGCTTGCCGGCTTCTCGGATTGCCGCTTCCACCGCATTCGCAACGATGCGGTTGACCGCCACATGGCCGGCGGTCTGAGGCGACATAGCGAACGGTTCGCCATCAATGAGTTCGAAGCTCGTTTCCCGGTCCATGGCCCATTCAAGCCATTCGTTGAACGTCATGCGTGATGGTGCGGGGACTGCCATGGGCAGAGTTTATCACGGACGACGCGCGCGACAACGCGCGTGGCCTAGCGTCGTCGATGCTCGCCTTTTCGCGGCGGCTTCGGGATGCGTGAGATGGTGTTATGCCCTTCGCCCCAACGGCCCATATCGGCATTGACGACGTGAGAATTCGTATCCACGCCGGCACCGGAACGGAACGCTTTGAAGACTGTCGGGAAAGCAAGCCTGGCCAGCGCAAAGAGCACCGCGATGGCCAAAATGATAAATGCGGAGCTGGTCATGGACACGTAAATGGGGACTACCGCCTCCCTAAACCAGCCTGCTCTGCGTCACCGCTGCCTCGATGAAACTCGCGAACAGCGGATGCGGCTCAAAGGGGCGGCTTTTTAGCTCCGGGTGATATTGCACGCCGATGAACCAGGGGTGATCCGGCAATTCGGCGATCTCGGGCAGCAGGCCGTCGGGTGAGGTGCCGGAGATGATCATGCCGGCAGCTTCGATCTGGTCGCGGAAATTCATGTTCACTTCGTAGCGGTGGCGGTGGCGTTCGGAGATTCGCTCCATGCCATAAATCTCCGCCACGCGGCTACCGGGGGCGAGGGCTGCATCGTAAGCGCCGAGGCGCATGGTTCCACCGAGGTCGCCAGCGCTCTGGCGTAACTCGAGTTCGTTGCCCTTCATCCACTCTGTCATGAGGCCGACAACGGGTGTGCCTGCGGCATCGGCCGCGGCGGCCGGATCATCGGCGTCGGCATAAAACTCCGTCGATGTTGCATCTGCGACACCACCGGCGGCGCGGAGGTTTTCGAGTACGGCCATCTGCATGCCATAGCAGATGCCGAAGTACGGGATGTTGTGGGTCCGCGCGAACTCCGCTGCCTTGATCTTGCCTTCTGCGCCGCGCTCGCCGAAGCCGCCGGGCACGAGGATGCCATGCACGTGTTCGAGATGCGGGGCAGGGTCTTCGGCCTCGAACACCTCGCTCTCGATCCACGCGATGTTGACCTTCACCTTGTTGGCGATGCCGCCGTGGACGAGCGCTTCGTTCAACGATTTGTACGCGTCAAGCAGGCCGGTGTATTTGCCCGCGACCGCAATAGTCACTTCCCCGTCGGGGTTGTTGACGCGCCGGGAGATTCTTTCCCACTTTTCGAGATCGGGCGCGGGTGCGTCGGTGATGCCAAACGCCTCGAGCACCTGATCGTCGAGGCCTTCATCGTGATAGGCGGCCGGCACATCGTAGATGCTCTTGACGTCCAGCGCCTGGATAACGGCGCCGGGCCGCACGTTGCAGAACAGCGCGATCTTGCGGCGCTCATCGGCCGGGACTTCGCGATCGCATCGGCAGAGCAGAATGTCCGGCTGGATGCCGATCGAGCGCAGCTCTTTGACCGAGTGCTGTGTCGGCTTGGTCTTCAGCTCGCCTGCCGCCGGGATCCAGGGGATCAGCGTCAAGTGCATAAAGATCGCATCGCCACGCGGCAGATCGTTGCCAAGCTGACGGATCGCCTCGAAGAACGGTAGGCCCTCGATGTCGCCGACCGTGCCACCGATCTCGCAGAGCACGAAATCGACCTCCTCGTTGCCGTCGAGCACAAACTCTTTGATCGCGTTCGTAACGTGCGGGATCACCTGCACGGTCGCGCCGAGATAATCTCCGCGGCGCTCCTTCTCGAGGATCTGCTGGTAGAGGCGCCCCGTCGTGATGTTGTCGGCCTGCGTGCACGGGCGCCCGGTGAAGCGCTCGTAGTGGCCGAGGTCGAGATCGGTCTCGGCCCCATCGTCGGTGACGAAAACCTCGCCGTGTTGATAGGGGCTCATCGTCCCCGGATCGACGTTCAGATAGGGGTCCAGCTTGCGCAGCCGGACCGAATATCCACGAGCCTGCAGCAGCGCGCCCAAAGCCGCCGATGCCAGACCTTTTCCGAGCGAGGAGACCACGCCGCCGGTGATGAAGATGTACCGCGCCATGGGAGTTGAGCGTTACACCCGCGCCCCCGAGATTCGAAGCGGAATTTTGCGATGCGCACATCTGCCACGCGTCCATTCCCGCGGGCCGACGCCGATTAACCGGACGCAAGCCAATTTGTGATCTGGTTCACGCTCGTGTTGTGTGTGCCGTGGTTCTGTATTGATGCGTTGGTGCGGTGTTCTGATCGGATGGATGCTCCTTGCCATTGGCGGGACGCCGGCGGTCGCTCAGATCGATTTCAAGGAGCGGCGGACCTACTACACCCTGCCTCCTCTGCTCGATAGCAAGCGCGAGATCTGGGAAGCGATCGAGCGCTATGGGCCGCATGGACGGCAGGGTAACGCCATCGGCACGGCATCAAGCGATGCGTCGATGCGGTTTACCAGCAAGCGGCGCGGAAACCTGTGCACGCTCGACACCCTCGCGTTAAAAATGCACGTGACGCTCCGTTTGCCCCGCTGGCCGAGTGCGTATGCCAATGATGATCCGCAGCGACAGTTTTTCCGCTGCGTGAAGGCGACCGTGACGGTTCATGAAAAGCGCCATGCCGAGATCCATCTTGAAACTGTCAAACGTGCTGAACGCGTGATGCGCGAGGGCCTACGCGACATTCGCTGCGGTGACTTCGTCAAGCGCGCGAAGGGGCTCTACAATCGCGAGATGCATCGCGGTGCACGGAGACAGCGCGCGTTCGACACGGCCGATTATGCCCGTCCGCGCTACCAGGCGTGCATGCGCTTGAAGCCTGGGGAAGAATACAAGGTCGCGCGTCACGTGAATGATCGCGTCACCTACCGGTCGTCACGGCGATACAATGACGAAAACTGTGAACCGGGCGCGGTCGTTCAGCAAAGCACACCGGAGCAGGTTTTCGGGATACAAAAACACACGCGCAGGGTTCCGATCGAGAACGCAATGCGTGCACCGGCCCCCGTGGGTCACGAACAGGACAGCGCGTGGTTAGACTGGCTCATCGGCCTTGGCGGTCTGACCGCGTTGGGGTTGGCCGGGGCTTGGTTTTTGCTGGCGCGGGCGTCGGCAGAGGTCGAGAGCAATGGGGAATGGGCTCAGTCAATCGCGTTTGAGAATACGGAACCTGCGCGACCAGCCAGGCCGCAGTTGACGGGATCTATGCGTACGCACGCCGGTCCGAAATCGGCGACGCGCACGCCACCCAGTTTCGGCAAGCGAACCCGCTAGCTGATTGCGGGCGTGTTATTCAGCAGGTGCGGACGGTGCACCAGGAGGCTGGATCTGATCGAGGATCCCGCCGCCGGTGCCGCCGCTGGCAGGGGCCGCTGGCGCTCCGCGATCGATCTGGTCGAGAATGCTGCCACCGCCGCCAACGCCTGGCTGACCGGCAAGGATCGTCAGCAGGATGCTCGTCCCGAAAAAGATGGCCGCGAGAACCGTCGTCAGGCGCGTGAGCCCATCGCCCGGGCGGCGTCCACTCATCTTCGCGCTGCCGCCACCGCCGATACCCAGCGCACCGCCTTCCGAGCGCTGTAGCAACACCACAACGATCAGCGCGATGCAGATCATCAGATGGACGACGAGAACGAGAGTGGACATGGAAGGCTCCGGACGCCCGGTGGGGCGAATGAACGTGTCAGATCTTGCGGATCAGGAAGTGCCGCGCGTTTACACCAAGTCGGACGTCATGGCCAGAACTGCAAGATGACGGGGCGCGCACACGAGGCTGATCTGGACCGGTTCGAACTATTCCACTCCGGGGCGAAGGCGCACACTTGGTTTGCGCGTGGGTAACGGGAACACGCGACGTGCGCCAAAGGGCTTTGCGGCCGGCATGTTCTCAGCGAAATCCATCCCATCTGAGAGAACGCGCGGCAGCGAGCGACAGCGGAACAACACCTGCTCGACGGCAACAAGATAGCGTTTGATGTTGTCGATACGGTCAGGAGACAGGTTTGCGGCAGCCCAGATCGGACCCAGTTTCATGTCATTGCGGACGCCAAGGCTGATGAGCGCATCGCGCGTCGCCCGCAAGTCGCGGCAGTCATCGGGTGGCAGACGGGATGCGGTGGCCGGCGGGTTGATGAAAGAGCTCAGAAGCACCACGCCGGCAGCCACGATGCCACGCGCCATGCCGCGGGTTCCCGAGAATGCCGCCACTGATCGCCCTCCCCTCCTGTCGCGCCGTCATCCGAATTCGACGGACTCACGCGTATGCGGAGATGATGCCGAGAAAATCGTCAGCCTTGAGGCTCGCGCCACCGACCAGCGCACCGTTGACGTTTTCCACCGCCATAAGTGTTTGGGCGTTTCCGGGTTGTACGGAGCCGCCGTAGAGCACGCGCATTGCCGCCCCATCTCCGCCGTGTGTTTCGACAAGTGTCGTGCGGATCGCAGCATGCATGTCCGCCACATCGTCCACCGTCGGCGTGAGCCCGGTGCCTATCGCCCAGACGGGCTCATAGGCGACCGTACAGTTAGAAGCGGTTGCGCCCTTCGGCACAGAGGCACGGAGCTGCGTCGTCACCACCGCAATTGCATCGCCGGATTTACGTTGGGCCTCGCTTTCGCCGACGCAGATAATTGCTGTGAGACCGGCACGCCAAACGGCCTCAGCTTTGGCGGCGACTGTTGCGTTGCTCTCACCATGATCGGCGCGGCGTTCGGAGTGTCCGACAATGACGGCCTTCGCGCCCGCATCGGCGAGCATTTCGGCGGAAATGTCGCCGGTATGCGCACCACTCTCGTTGACGTGACAGTCCTGCGCGCCGACGGCGATGCCGCCGATTTCGACGGCTGCGGCGAGCAGCGTTGCCGGTGGACAAAGCATGACGTCGGCCTTGCCATCCGCCGGATGGCCTTTGAGACCACGAGATAGCTTCTCGATCTCGGCCAGCGCCGCGCGTGTCCCGTTCATTTTCCAGTTACCCGCCACGAGTGGTTGAATTTCCGTCATGTTTGTCCCATTCATCCAAGGTGGCGGCGTTGCCGCGTCGTGCCGTTTCTGTCGCCCGTACGGCGTGCTGCATTGCGTCTGATTGCAAGCGCCTCAGTTGTGCAGACTCGCACTTCTCGATCAATCCGCAAGCGGTGCCGTCGCTGATTGTGATCAGACGAAACTGATGTGTCGATCGCGCTAACTGCGCACCCAACAACGGAGTTTTTGATGCTGCAGAGATTGCGGGACGGAACAAAATCCTGGGTCGCAGGTGTGTTTATTTTCGTGATCGCGGCGAGTTTTGCCGTTTGGGGAATCGGTGACTGGATCGGCGGTGCGCTGGTCAAGGACGTGGCCACGATCGGCGGCAAGACCATCACGCAGGGCGATTATCGCCGAACCTATGATCAAGAGATGCGCCGGATGCAGCAACGGTTTGGCCGCGTCATCCAGCGCGATCAGGCCCGGCTTCTCGGCGTTGATCAGCGTGTGCTCGCCACACTGCTGGGCACAGCCTCGATCGAGTTGCACAGCGAGGAGCTTGATCTTGGTGTCAGCGATGCGGCGATCGCCGAGCGGATCAAGCGCGATCCGGCGTTTCAGGGGATCGGCGGTGGTTTTGATCGCGATCGCTATGATCAGACGTTGCGTTTCTCCGGGATCTCGGAGGCCGCTTTCGTGGAACGCCAGCGCCAGGGGCTGATCCGCCGCCAGCTTACGCAGACGATCACCCACGGGGTCACGGTGCCCAAAACGCTGGTGAACGCGCTTAACGCCTTCCGCAACGAAGAGCGCGATGTGTCGTATCTAATTGTCACCCCGGAGCAGGCTGCCAAACCCGGCACGCCAACGCCGGAACAACTGAAAGCCTATTACGAGGAGAACGAGCGGCGGTTCACGGCGCCCGAATACCGGCAGGTCGTGGCGATCGTCCTCGAGCCGAAGGCGTTTGAGGATCGCGTGAACATCACAGAGGATGATGTCCGCGAGAGTTTTGAGGCGCGCTCCCGTGAGTTCAATACACCCGAGACCCGTGTCGTTGAGCAGATCACATTTGCGGACAAGGACGCCGCGCAAAAAGGATACGATGCGTTGAAGGGCGGCAAAACATTCGAAGCGCTGGCTGATGAGCAGGGCCGCGAAGATCGCTTTATCAGCTACGGCGATGTTGCGCGGACGGCGATCCTCGATAGCGCGCTTGCAACGGCGGCCTTTGCACTGAAAGAGCCGGGCTTCAGCGAACCTGTTGCGGGCGACCTGTCGACCTCAATTCTGCGGGTGACGAAGATCACGCCAGCCGTTGCGCAAAAGTTCGAGGACGTGAAGGATCAGGTGAGGAGCGAACTGGTCAGCGAGCGCGCGGTGACCCGGGTCGCCGATCTCTTCGACCAAATCGAGGATGATCGCGGCAAAGGTCTGACGCTCGAGGATATTGCCAGCAAGCGTGATGTTACGCTGACCGAAGTTGCTGCAATCGATGCCAACGGCAAAGCACCGGATGGCACGCTCGTTACGACGCTCCCTCAAAATGCCGCGCTGCAACGTGGGATCACCGGCGCGGAGATCGATCTTAATGCAGACGCCGTCGAGCTGGGTGGCGATAGTTTCGCGTTCATCGAAGTGAAGGCCATCACGCCGGAAAAACTCCGTCCGTTTGACGATGTGAAAGACGACGTGACGAGCGCTTGGCGCGCCGCCGAGGAGCGTCTTGCCGTGACAAAAGCCGCCGAGGGCGCTGTCGAGAAACTGAACGGCGGGGCACCGATTGCCGATGTCGCGAAAGAGCTCGGTGTCGAGGTCAAGACGGCCGCCGATCTGAAGCGGGCGTCGCGGACAGATGATCTTCCGTCCGGTGCCGTCGGGCGTCTTTTCTCTCTGGCCAAGGGTAAGGCGGCGGCGGCGGAGCTACTCGGCGGGCAGAACCGCGTCGTTTTCGTTGTGACGGATGTTACCACACCGGAAAAGCCGCTCGACGCCGTCGCGACGCTCATCGAAAATCAAGTCTCCAATCAGATCGGCGAAGAGATGGTGGCGGAGTATCTTCAGGCGCTGCAGTCAAGATATGACGTCGAAGTTGATCAGGACGCCATTGTGCAGGCAACGGATCCGGCCGGTCCTGCGGGCGGGCGCGGCTCATTTTGACGAGTTGCGTGCGCCATCATCGCACATCGCGATGTGGCAGTGGAGTGCGCGCTGAGTGGGAGTTGCCATGAAATCGTCGGCGTCACCCTCGTCGTTTTCTCCGGATCAAGCCAGCTTCTCGGCGACGTATGACGCCGGCCAGCCCCAGGTTGTATGGACGCGGCTTGTTGCCGATCTCGAGACGCCCGTATCGGCGCTTTTGAAACTTGCGCCCGGGCGGGCCAACAGCTTCCTGCTCGAGTCTGTCGAGGGCGGCAGTGTGCGCGGGCGTTACTCAATCATTGGCTTCGACCCCGACATTATTTGGCGCGCCCATGGCGATCAGCCGGAGATTAATCGCTCGCCACACAAAGACCCGGAGAAATTCCGTGCGCTGAAGCCGGGCACGCTGAAGGCGTTGCGCCGACTGCTCGCTGAGAGCCGGATCGATCTGCCCGAAGAATTGCCGCCGATGGTGGCCGGTGTGTTCGGCTATATGGGCTATGACACGGTGCGCCTGATCGAGCGTCTGCCGGATGAAAAATCAGACCCGCTCGGTGTTCCCGATAGCATTTTAATCCGCCCGACGCTGATGGTGGTTTTCGACGCTGTGAAAGACGAAATGACCGTCGTCACGACGGTGTATCCAAAGCGCAGCCGCAGCGCGCACGCAGCCTATGCGGCAGCGGCGCAACGGCTCTCACAAGCTGTTGCTGCACTTGAGCGGCCGCTGCTGCAGTTGCCCGGAGACGCTCCAAAGCCAAAGCGCACGCACGTGTCCTCCAACACCGCCAAGCAGCAATATCAAGGCATGGTGCAGCGGGCAAAAGAGTACATCCGCGCGGGCGATATCTTTCAGGTGGTCCTCAGTCAGCGGTTCTCCACCCCATTTACTCTCCCGTCTTTTGATCTTTACCGCGCGCTCCGGCGCACGAACCCGTCACCATTCCTGTTTCATCTGGATTTCGGGGGCTTCTCAATCGTCGGCTCCAGCCCTGAAATTCTTGTCCGGGTGCGCGATGGCGAAGTCACGATCCGGCCGATCGCCGGCACACGTCCGCGCGGCGAGACGCCGGCGCAGGATCGGGCGCTCGCGGAGGAGTTGCTGAGCGACGAGAAGGAGCTGGCCGAGCATCTGATGCTGCTTGATCTCGGGCGCAACGACACTGGCAAGGTGTCAGAGATTGGCTCGGTCGAAGTGACCGACAGCTTCTTTCTTGAGTACTATAGTCAGGTCATGCATATCGTCTCAAATGTCACGGGTCGGCTCGCGAAGCCCCATGACAGCATTGACGCGCTTATGTCCGGTTTTCCGGCCGGCACGGTCTCCGGTGCGCCCAAAGTGCGTGCGATGGAGATTATCGACGAGCTTGAGCTCGAGAAGCGGGGACCGTACGGCGGTTGTGTTGGGTATTTCTCCGCGGATGGGCAGATGGATACATGCATTGTTTTGCGCACCGCGGTTGTGAAAGACGGCGTGATGCACATCCAGGCGGGGGCCGGCGTGGTTGCGGACAGCGTCCCGGTGCGCGAGCACGAAGAGTGCGTGAACAAGGCGAAGGCGTTGTTTCGTGCCGCTGAGGAAGCCGTGCATGTCGCAGGGCAGAAAGCTGGACGAAAAAACTGATGCGGAACACACGGCGCGCGATGCGCATGAATTTCTGCACATCGTCATAGAGCTGAAACAAATTGAGCGCATACTTTTGCTGTCTGCCCGCACGTACCTCTCCATCCCATGCTTCAGCTCTATTTGCTCCGTCATGCAAAATCCGACTGGAGCGCGGACTATGAGGACGATGCATCGCGTCCGTTGAATAGTAGGGGCATTGCAGCGGCCCTGCGGGTGGGCGTCTTCATGAAGCAGCGCTCCATCGTGCCGAACCGGGTTTTGTGTTCCCCGGCAAAGCGGTCACGCGAAACGCTCAAGCTGCTGCGGCAAAGCTGGAAAACAAAACCGCCCATCTCGGTGTTGCCGGAGCTTTATCTCCAGGGTCACGACGCCATCATCGAGGCCATCCGCGCAGAAGGCGGCAAAGCGCGGCGTCTGCTCGTGACGACTCACAATCCGGATATTGCCGATACGGCATCAGAGTTGATCGAAAAGAGCCGTCGCAAGACAAGCGAAACACTCGGCAAGTTTCCGACCGCAGCGTTGGCTTGCCTCGCCTGTCCCATTGATCGATGGAAAGATCTTGAGCCGCGCACCGCTAAGCTGATTGCGTTCATTCGCGCGAAGGAAATTCGTTAGCGTACCGGGGCTGTCTGCGTTGGCGCGTGTCGACTTGATAAACGAGTGGCCCTTGCTAAAAGCGGGGCATGCTCACGCTCATCGACAACTACGACAGTTTCACTTGGAACCTCGTGCATTTCATCGGGGATTTCGGTGTGAAATGCCGGGTCTACCGGAACGACGAAAAATCGGTCACAGCTGTTCTCGCGGAGAAGCCATCCGCGATTGTCTTGTCGCCCGGTCCATGCACGCCGGATGAAGCCGGCATCTGTCTTGATCTGGTGACGCGGGCGAAGGGCAAGGTGCCGATTTTCGGCGTCTGTCTTGGCTATCAATCCATTGGTCAGGCTTATGGAGGGCGCATTGTTCGTGCGCCAACGCTGATGCATGGAAAGCGCTCGAACATTACTCACAATGGCCTTGGGCTCTTCGATGAGATCCGCTCGCCAATTCGTGTGACCCGCTATCACTCGCTCATGCTCGATCAGAAATCGCTTCCGGACGCGTTGGAGGCGACAGCCAAAACCGATGACGGTCTGCTGATGGCTGTCTCGCATAAGCGCCATCCCGTACACGGTGTTCTGTTCCATCCTGAGAGCGTCGCGTCTGAAGCAGGGCACGCGATCATCGCGAATTTCCTCGACATGGCGGGTATTCGACGCCATGCCCACACGCCGGAAATTACACGCCCGGCGCAAGTCGCCTAAGGCGCGGTCCGGGCCGTAGCACTTTAAGAGTAACGACGCGATGTCCGATCTGAAACCGTTCGTCCATCAGGTTGCCAATGGCGACACACTCAGCCGTGAGGAGGCGGCGCGCGCGTTCGATATCATGATGTCGGGTGAGGCGAGCGCGGCGCAGATCGGGGCATTTCTGATGGCGCTGCGCGTGCGCGGTGAAACCGTTGCCGAGATTACGGGCGCGGCCGAGACGATGCGAGCCAAGGCGCTTGAGGTCGAGGCCCCGGCCGGCGCTATCGATACGGCGGGAACGGGCGGAGACGCGAAAGGCACGCACAACATCTCGACTTGCATGGCGTTCGTCGTGGCCGGCTGCGGTGTCCCGGTCTCGAAGCACGGCAACAAGTCGATATCTTCAAAGTCCGGGTCGGCCGATGTGCTCGGAGCCCTCGGTGTGAAACTCGATGTCGGGCCTGACATCATCGCCCGCTCGATCCGCGAGGCCGGAATCGGTTTCATGTTCGCGCCCGCCCATCATGCCGCGATGCGCCATGTCGGGCCCGTGCGCCAGGAGCTCGCAACGCGAACGATTTTCAACCTGCTTGGACCACTCTCCTGCCCGGCCCGTGCGAAGTACCAGGTCATCGGGGTCTATGCGCGGGACTGGATTGTGCCGCTGGCCGAGACCATGCGAAATCTCGGCTCTGAGCGCGTCTGGGTCGTCCACGGCTCTGACGGACTGGATGAATTGACGACGACCGGGGTGACCTACGTGGCTGAGCTCAAGGGCGGCCAGGTGCGTGAATTCGAAGTGACGCCGCAGGAGATCGGACTGCCGGTTGCGCAGCCAGAGGCGCTGCTGGGTGGCGAGGCTGAAGACAATGCGGCGGCGATCCGCGCCGTGCTCGACGGTGCGCCCGGTGCGTTTCGTGATATTGTCGTGCTCAACGCATCGGCGGCGCTTGTCGTCGCCGGCAAGGCGACAAACCTGACCGAGGGTGCTGCCATGGCAACGCACGCGATCGACAGTGGTGCGGGGCGCGCAGCACTGACAAAACTGGTAGCTATCACCAGCGGCGCTGCGTGAGGGTGACGACGGAGTGAGAGCGACCCATGACCGACGTTCTGACACGGATCTGTGCATACAAGCGCGAGGAAGTGGCGGCCGCCAAAGCGGCCCGTCCTCAAAGTGACGTCGAGGCCACGGCGCGTGAGGCTGATCCGGTGCGGGGGTTTGCAGCTGCGCTCGCGGCGAAGCATGCCGCCGGGCGCCCTGCCCTCATCGCGGAGATTAAAAAGGCCAGCCCCTCGAAGGGACTGATCCGGGCGGATTTCAATCCCCCGGAGCTTGCGCAGGCCTATGAGGCGGGCGGTGCGGCGTGCCTTTCTGTGCTGACGGACACCCCGTCGTTTCAGGGTGCACCGGAGTTCATGGTTGCAGCACGTGCAGCGACGCGCCTCCCCGTGCTGCGCAAGGATTTTATGGTCGATGTGTATCAGGTTGCAGAGGCACGGGCGTGGGGAGCGGACTGCATTCTGGTGATCCTGGCATGCACCGAGGATTCGCTGGCGCGCGATCTTGTGGCAGCCGCGCAGCACTGGAATATGGATGTGATTGCCGAGGTCCACGATGCGGAGGAACTCGAGCGCGCGATGACGCTCGACGGTGTCCTGCTCGGGATCAACAATCGCAACTTGCGCACGTTCGAGACCACACTGGCGACGACCGAAGACTTGGTCAAACATGTTCCGAACGAGCGGCTCGTGATCGGCGAAAGCGGCATTGCAGGTTCCGACGACGTTGCGCGACTTCAGCGCGCGGGTGTCAACACGTTTCTCGTAGGCGAGAGCCTCATGCGCCACGACGATGTCGCGGCAGCCACCGAAGCGCTGCTTGCAAATGAGGTGGCTGTGGCATGAGCAATGCTCCCGCCCTTTCTCACCTCAACGCACAGGGCGAAGCCGAGATGGTGGACGTGGCGCCCAAGGAGGTCACCTCGCGCACAGCGGTGGCCGAGGGCTACGTCGTCATGAAACGTACCACGCTTGCGATGATCGAAGAGGGAACCGCTGCCAAGGGGGACGTGATCGCGACAGCCCGTATTGCCGGAATCATGGCGGCAAAGCGTACGTCCGATCTGATCCCGCTCTGCCATCCGCTCGCGATCTCGAAGGTTGCGGTCACGTTTCAGTCCGAGCCGGACTGGGGCATAGATCTGGCGCGAATGCATGTCACGGCGCTGGTGACGGTGGAGGGAAAAACGGGCGTCGAAATGGAAGCGCTCACGGCAGTCTCTGTTGCATGCCTGACCATCTACGACATGCTGAAAGCGGTTGATAAGGGTATGCGGTTTGAAGGTGTCCGTCTGGTGGAAAAAAAAGGTGGCCGCACCGGGCACTATCTGGCTGACGATCCCTCGAGCACACGCGCGGATCCGTGAGCGCTCGCAAGCCCCTGTTGAGCGTCGACGCCGCAACGGCCGCAATCCTCGATGAGGTTGTCGTCGGCTTTGGAGAGACGGTCGCGATCGAGGAGAGCTGTGGCCGCACACTTCGCACGTCTCTTGTTTCTGCCATTGATCAACCGCCGTTTGTGGCCTCCGCCATGGATGGCTATGCGGTCCGCTCGGCGGACCTGAAGCATTCCGAGACTGCTGCCACCGCGAGCCTCCGCGTTGTCGGCGAAGCTGCCGCGGGGCATCCGTTTGACGGCCCGCTGCCGCCAATGTCAGGCGTCCGCATTTTCACCGGCGGCATGCTGCCCGAGGGGGCGGACTGCGTCCTCATACAAGAGGACGCGGTGCGGAAGGGTGATGTCCTCACAAGCTCGGCGGTCGTGGAGCCCGGTCAATGGGTGCGGGCTGCTGGGGGAGATTTTTCGACCGGGCAAACTCTGGTCGAAGCGGGAACGATCCTGACGGCGCGCGATATTCTGCTCACGGCATCTGCGGGTCATGCCAACTGTGTCGTCACGCAGGCGCCGCGTGTCGGCATTCTGGCGACCGGCGATGAACTTGTTGCGCCAGGTGGTTCGCTTGCACCTGGTCAGATATTTTCCTCTGTGCCGGCTGGGCTTGCCGCGTTGGTTACGGAATTTGGCGGTGTTCCGGTTCCACTCGGTATCGCGGAGGATACGCCGGAGGCGCTTGGCGCGCGTCTCGCGAAGGCCGATGCGTGCGACGTGCTGATGACGATTGGTGGCGCGTCGGTTGGCGATCACGATCTGGTCCATGCGGCGCTGCGGCAATGGGGCGTCGACCTCAGTTTCTGGAAGATCGCCATGCGCCCCGGCAAACCGCTGATGTATGGGCGACGACGGTCGGCGTCGGGCGTGCAGCATGTTATTGGCCTGCCCGGTAATCCCGTCTCCGGAATGGTCTGCGCGCGCATCTTTGTTGCACCCCTGCTTGCGGCTTTGCTTGGACGCTCCGCGGGAAGCCTCGCGCCGCAGCGCCTACCGCTCGCGACGCCACGACCGGCGAATGGTCCACGTCGCCATTATATGCGCGGGCAGATCCACTCCAGTGATGCCGGGCGCCAGCAGGTGCGTGTTTTGCCGCGGCAGGACAGCTCGCTGACAAGCGTTCTGGCTGCAGCCAATGCCTTGGTCGTGACGCCGGAAAATGCTCCGGCCGCAGACCCGGGGACGGTTGTTGATGTGTTGCCTCTCGATTTCTGAGGCGACATCGCCCACGCATAACAGCGACGCGGTGCGGGTCTTGCAGGGCAGACGACCTGATGCCGGCACGGAGCCCGACCATGACGCAGATCGCCATCCTCGCCGCACTTATCTTTATCGCTTGGCTTGAAGCCTGGGCGAACGCCTGACGCCAGCGCGTCTTTACGCATAGGCCGCGGCACACCAAGAATGGGGAGTGGGGACGGCCCTGATCCCCAATTACCTGGGCCGTCCCGGACCACCACGCGTCGATCGGTATTGGCGCCCCCGCCTAGCCGCGACGTCCCGGCGAACAAACACCGGTTGGTAGTCAAGCTCCACGGTGTCTCGCGTTGTGACGCCACCCGCAACCGTCGGGTTTCCACATGAGCGAGGGAGTGTGCAGGGAGAAGGAGCTGACCTGCACCCCCTTGCGGAACAACATGGGAACATTTACGGTGTTCTTGGTTTGTACAGTGAGTCGTGCTGACGCGGCGCGATGGTGGTTGCTGACCACGAACAAGATGCGAACATATCGGGGGAACGGATGCTGACACCCAAGCAAAGGGATCTGCTGGCTTTTATCAAGACACGGTTGGATGCGACTGGCGTTCCACCTTCGTTCGACGAGATAAAGGTGGCGCTCGATCTCAAGTCCAAGTCGGGCATCCACCGACTGATTATCGCGCTGGAAGAGCGTGGATTTATCCGCCGCCTGCCAAACCGGGCGCGCGCACTTGAAATTTTGAAACTGCCCGAGTCCCTCGAACAGGACACTGTTGCGCATTCGGGTGCAGCTCCGGAGGGCAAGGGGATGACCCCACAACGTGGATTTGTGCCGAGTGTGATCGAGGGATCAGGCGGCCGCGAACTCGAGCGGATCGAAGGCCAGCATTTCGGCCAGGCCGTGCCATTGATGGGCCGGATTGCGGCTGGCGTTCCGATCAGCGCTATTCAGGATCACAGCCGGGATGTCGATGTTCCGCCAGATCTGATCTCCCGCGGTGAGCATTATGCGCTCGAGGTTAAGGGCGACTCGATGATCGATGCGGGCATTCATGACGGTGACCTCGTGATCATCCGCAAGGCGAACACCGCGCAGAATGGTGACATCGTGGTCGCGCTCGTCGATCAGGAAGAGGCGACGCTGAAACGGCTGCGCAAAAAGGGCGATCAGGTTGCGCTCGAAGCGGCAAATGAAGCGTATGAGACGCGGATTTTTGGTCCGGATCGGGTCGACGTGCAGGGTGTGCTGGTTGGGTTGATCCGACGGTACTCCTAACGCTGTCTCTCCTGACGTCAGCGGGACCAGGGGCGTACGCCGCGGGCGGCGGCCACGGTTTCCTGTGCGATCATCCCATCTGTGGAAATGAACAGGGTGTGCACGCCACGGGTCGCAATCGCGGCCCTGTCGATGACGATTTGCGCAGAGGGGCAGGGCAACGCCTGATCGAAGGCCATGACGATGATATCGGCGCGGCGACAGTCTTCGGCGACATTTGCGGGTGTTCGCGGCATCGCAAGAAGGCGGCCGCGCACCCGCACCGCGCATCCGGTCTCGTCGCACGTAAAACTGCGACCGCGGTGCTTCGCTTCAGGAATTTCGAGGCTCCCATCGGCCTCCAGCCAGCGTTCAATTTCGAACGTGCCGCCACGTCCGGGTGAGACATCAAGAGACCCGTCTGCATTGCGCACGGCGACAAGCGTGCCATTACGACCGACAAGCACATCCGGCGCGGTTTGAAGCCCGGCTGCTGCGAACCCGAGCGCAATCGGGATCAAACCAGCGAAGCGCCAGGCGCGACGCCAAAGGCATAGCCAGAGGCCGCCGAACACCATCGCGACGAAAGCCGCAGGCGCCATCAATGACGTTGCGCGGACAGACGACGGGTGTGCCGATACCATGGCGGCCACCGCCACCACCTGCTCGATGCCCCATGCCATGATACCCAGCGCGTATCCCTCCAGACCAAATGGCAGCGTGAGCAAGGTGACCAGTGCCATCGGCATGACGACGACCGTAAACACTGGCATCGCCAGGAGATTGGCAATGAGACTGAGTTGCGCGACGCGATGGAAGTGAAAGGCGCCAAACGGTGCAACCGCGAGGCCGGCGACAAATGTCGAGACCAACGTGCCGACGATCAGCCCCTGGCCTGCGCGCATCGGCATCTGGAGCCAGGCCGGAAGCAGCGGTGGCGCGCGGACGTCCTGATCCGCACGGACTTCGCGGCGCGCAGTCCACCATTCATAGAACGCGACAAGACCGACGACCGCCGCGAAGGACATCTGGAACCCGATCTCCAGCAGGTTTTCAGGTGCGATGAGGAGAATAATCAGGGCGGCGAGTGCCACATTGCGCAAAGAGATTGCGGGGCGGTCGAGCAGGATTGCGACGAGCATCAGCCCGATCATGATCGCGGCACGCTGGGTCGCGACAGACGCTCCAGAAATCGCCAGATACGCGATGCCGCCAAGCAATGCGCAGAGCGCCGCCGTCTTTTTGATCCTGAGGTTGAGGGCGAAAGCCGGAACCGCGGCGAGCGCACCACGCAGGAGCCAGAACAGCGCTCCCGCAATCATCGCCATGTGAAGCCCGGAGATCGCAAGCATGTGGGACAACCCGGATCGGCGCAAATGCTCCAGCGTTGCCTCAGGCACCTTACCCCGTTTGCCGACGATCAAGGCGTTGATCACCGCGCCCGTTTCGCCGGGCACATGCTGCTCAATCCGCGCGGCGATGTCAGCGCGCAGACCACCAATCCATCCGGTTTCATCCAGCAGCGCCGGCCGCACTGGTAGACGGGTTGTGCGAACGGGTGGCGCGACTGCAAACCCAACAGCGCCGATCTGTTGAAACCAGGCACGGCGAGCAAAGTCGTAACCGCCCGGGCGCACGGGAATGGGGGGCGGTTGCAGCGAGAGGCGCACGCTCACCCCATCGCCCACACGCAGGTCATGCCGGCCAGCCCATACGAAACGGACCCGCTCCGGGCGAGCTGCATCCGCGAGCCCCTGGACAGCCCGCAGGCGCATTGTGATCCGTGCGCCGCCAGGCAGGCGCGGTTCGATTGCCTCAACGAAACCGGCTGCCATGCGCGCCGTGATGGGCTCTCGCAATACAGGCGCAGCGATGAGGTGTGTCCGTGCGCTTGCCGCAACGAGGCCTGCGATCATCCAGAAGGCCAACCCGGTTGCGACCGGCGCGAACGTGCCTCGGCGCCAGACGATGCGGGCGGCGATGGTGAGTGCGAGCAGTCCAATCAGCAGCCATCCGCGTGGCTCGTGCGTGAGAGAAAAATAAATGCCGATGCCGGTACCGAATGCGACGGGAACCCAGAGGAACCACCTCGCTCGCTCAAGTTCCAGCGTCTCGATGACGGCGCGGACCGGCGTGGTTTTGGCTGTGATAGATCGCGCTGTCGCACGATGGCGCGTTAGACGTCGCCCACGCCATGCCGAAAAACGCGTGAGGAACCGTCCCGCGCGGGTTACCCATTCAGACATCTGCGCGACGATGCGATGCGGCGCCATGGCTGGCAAACCGGCCGTCTGGTCGCGTCGCAGGCCGTGTGGTAGGCCACGCGGCATAGCGGCCCTTCCGATCTCCTCGAACACTGCGAGACCTTGCGATGACCGATGCGATCGTCACGCGCTTTGCCCCCTCCCCTACTGTTTATCTGCATATTGGTGGGGCGCGCACCGCACTGTTCAACTGGTTGTTCGCCCGGGCGCATGGCGGGCGCTATCTACTGCGCGTCGAGGACACTGACCGCGCACGCTCAACGGATGCGGCCGTTGACGCGATCCTCGACGGTCTTGACTGGCTTGGGCTTGATGCGGATGACGCGCCGGTTTTCCAGCACGCACAAGCCGATCGACATCGTGAAGTCGCCGAGCAGATGCTCGCAGCAGGCACTGCATATCGCTGCTACGCCACGCCAGAGGAACTTGAGGCGATGCGTGCGGCGGCGAAAGCCGAGGGCCGTCAGACGGCGTACGATGGGACATGGCGGGATCGCGATCCGGGCGATGCGCCAGAAGGCGTCGCGCCGGCTGTTCGGCTCAAGGCACCCCGTGATGGCCAGACGCTTATTCGCGACGCGGTTCAGGGTGACGTCGTGTTCCAGAACGAAAATCTGGACGATCTGATTTTGCTCCGCAGCGACGGAACGCCGACCTATATGCTTGCGGTTGTCGTGGACGATCATGACGCCGGCGTCACGCATGTCATCCGGGGTGACGACCATCTGAACAACGCGGCGCGGCAAACCTTGATCTATGACGCACTTGGCTGGCCCATCCCGATGTTTGCGCATGTCCCGCTGATCCATGGGCCGGATGGAAAAAAGCTCTCCAAGCGCCATGGTGCTTTGGGCGTCGAGGCCTATCGGGAAATGGGTTACCTCCCGGACGCGTTGGTCAACTATCTCGTCCGTCTCGGATGGAGCCATGGTGATCAGGAGATTTTTTCGCGCGACGAACTCACCGAACTCTTTTCGCTCGATGCCATCGGCAAGGCGCCCGCACGTCTAGACTTTGACAAGCTGGCGAGTGTCAACGCCCACTACATCCGCGAGATGGGAGATGACGCGCTGGCGGCGGACTTCGAGCGCGCGGTGACCAATGGCTGGGTGCCACATGGCGAGACCTACACCTTTGACGATGAGGTCCGCGGGCGCCTGATCCGCGCCATGCCGGCATTGAAGGAGCGCGCAACGACGATCCCCGAGATCGGCGCGAAGGCCGGGTTTGCCTTTGCGTCGCGTCCGATCACCATCGAAGCAAAGGCGCAGAAGATGCTGAGTGAGGCCAATCTCGAGCACCTTGCCGCGCTGCGCCCGAAGCTCGAGACCCTCACACCATGGACATCGGATGCACTCGAGACGCTGGTCAAAGGCTTTGCGGAAGACGCCGGTATCGGACTTGGCAAAATTGCCCAACCAATTCGTGGTGCATTGACCGGCACGCCAAATGCCCCTGGCATCTATGATTGTCTTTACGCGCTTGGGCGAGAGGAATCGCTGGCGCGGATCGACGATCAACTGGGCAGGTGAGCCATTGGGAGCATGTTGGGAACACGTTGACGTGAGCATGGCGCTACCCGCGTCATCACGTGTCGCAGGTGTGCTTGCCGCAGTGCAACAAACCCGCTAAACGCTCGCAATGCACATTGCACTGCGACTTCTCTGACCCTCCGGTTTCCCGAGCGGAAACCGTCGTGAGGGGCCATTGTCACGTTTGATGTCGCCCAGCCATTTTTCAGGAGCCGAGCCATGAGCGGAACCACGCCAGCCCCAACGACTGCTGAAAACGATGCGTCTCCGGCCAAAATCTCGGTGAATGGAACCCAGTACGACATGCCGGTGCGTTCCGGTTCGCTCGGGCCCGATGTTGTCGACATCACGAAGCTCTACGGACAGTCCGGCGCGTTCACTTATGATCCGGGATTTACCTCCACTGCGAGTTGTGAATCCGAGATCACTTACATCGATGGGGGAAAGGGTGAGCTGCTTTATCGCGGCTATCCGATCGATCAACTCGCGGAACAGGGGAATTTTCTCGAGACCTGCTACCTGTTGCTCTGGGGTGAGCTCCCTTCACGCGAGGAATACAAGGACTTCGAGACGAAGGTCACGCGTCACACGATGCTGCATGAGCAGATGTACCGCTTCTACACCGGCTTTCGTCGGGACGCGCACCCGATGGCGATCATGGTCGGTGTCGTTGGTGCGCTGTCAGCATTTTATCACGACAGCACGGACATCCAGGACGAAGAGCAACGGACCATCGCGTCCTATCGGATGATCGCGAAGATGCCGACGATTGCCGCCATGGCATACAAGTACTCCATCGGTCAGCCGTTCATCTATCCGCGCAACGATCTCGATTACGCATCGAATTTCCTCAACATGTGCTTTGCCGTGCCGTGCGAGGTCTATGACGTCAATCCGATCCTCGCGCGCGCCATGGACCGTATTTTTGTCCTCCATGCGGATCATGAGCAGAACGCTTCGACCTCAACGGTTCGTCTTGCCGGTTCATCCGGTGCAAACCCGTTTGCCTGTATTGCAGCTGGTATCGCCTGCCTCTGGGGCCCAGCCCATGGCGGTGCGAATGAAGCGGCACTGAACATGCTCGAAGAGATTGGCACGGTGGACCGTGTCCCCGAGTATGTGGCGCGCGCCAAAGACAAGTCCGATCCGTTCCGCCTGATGGGCTTTGGCCATCGCGTCTACAAGAATTATGATCCGCGCGCGAAAGTGATGCAGCAGACCTGCCACGAGGTGCTGGATACACTTCAGATCAAAGATGCCCCACGGCTTGAGGTTGCCATGGAGCTGGAGCGGATCGCACTCGAAGACGAATACTTCATCGAGAAGAAGCTCTATCCGAACATCGATTTTTACTCCGGGATCACGTTACGCGCGATGGGCTTCCCGTCGTCGATGTTTACAGTGTTGTTCGCGCTTGCTCGCACCGTTGGCTGGATTGCCCAGTGGCAGGAAATGATCACCGATCCAAGCCATCGGATCGGACGGCCTCGCCAGCTCTACACTGGACCGACACGGCGCGATTACGTCCCGGTCGATCAGCGCGTCTGACGACACCGGCGCTTCAACGCGCTATGCAGGCTTCGAGGCACCCATCAGGTATGCGGCGGCAATCTTCGCCGCTGCATCGCTTGGGGCGGCACCATCGGGCAGGCGCATTCTCGCCTCAACCTCTGCCAGTGCGCGGCGCTGAGCAGCATGCGCGTCACCTTTGGTGAGAAGCGGGGTTAGTGCCGCGACCAGTTCTGCAGGCGAACATTTTTCCTGCGTGAACTCGGGGATTACATTTTCTCCGAGCACAAGGTTTGGCAACACGATTGAGTGGGCGGTCAGGATGTAGCGCACCTGCGCGGCAATCACGTCGACCTTGTAGGCAATCACCATGGGTGTGCCCATGAGGGCGAGTTCAAGACTGACAGTGCCGGACGCTGCCAGCGCCGCGGTCGCCAATTTGAATGTCTGCAACTTCGCATCCACGCCTTCGACGACGTAGACCGGTAGGCCGGAGCTGCGGAGCTCACTGTCGATGAAGTCGCGGACGTGCGGCAGCGCCGGGATGACAGTTTCAAAATCGATCCCTGCGCCCAACATCCGATCGACCGTATCAAGGAACGGCCCCATCAGGCGTCGGACTTCACTGGTGCGGCTGCCGGGAAGAAGGGCGAGGACCGGTTTGCCCGGACGCAGTTGGAGTTGGGCTTCGAGCGCTGCTGTCTGAATGCTGCGCATCTCCTCGAGCTTCTCGATGAGGGGGTGGCCGACATAACTGCAGGGCGGTCCGCCGAGCCGATGATGGGCTTCTGGCTCGAATGGGAGCAGCCCGAGCACATGCGAAATGTAAGCTTTCATCTTCGCGGCACGCCCCGGCCGCCATGCCCAGACCGACGGGGAGACATAATCGATGATCGGAAGAGCCGGCAGCTTGGCCCGCACGCGCTTGGCGATCGGATGCGTAAATTCCGGGCTGTCGACGATGACAAGCAAGTCGGGCTTTTGCGCGAGAACGTGATCGACGGTCTGATAGACTCGCCGCACGATTTTCGGCAAGCGGGCGGCGATGGCAAGCGGGCCCATCACGGCGACATCCTCGATCGGGAAGATTGACGTGAGGCCAGCGTTGGTCATCTCCGCGCCGCCGACGCCCGAAAAGACGAGTGGCGGCAGTCGGCCATCACGAGACAATCGTTGCAACGCATGCATGAGCGCGGCGCCAAGGTGGTCGCCAGAGTGCTCGCCGGCGACGATCGCGATGTGGCGCGGCCGCGCTGCAACCGGGCGGCTGTCCTCGATCAGACGGCTGCTCATTGTCTGTAGACCCCTGCTCGCGCCTACGTGTCACTAATCATGCCGTAGATGAAAATCCCGGCATCCTCGGCAATGCGGCGCACCTGCGGCTTGTCAACAACGAGCACGCGGCCGCTCGCAATCGCAAGCCCCATCAGACCTGCGTCTGCCACGAGGCGCACTGTCTGCGGCCCAATGGTCGGCATGTCGACGCGCATCTCCTGACCCGGCTTCGGCATCTTCACAAACACGCCGGTGCGCTTGCGTTGGAGCCAACTTTGGCCCCACTGGCGCAGGTCTCCGCAACGACGGAGCAACTCATCCGTGCCTTCTGCCGCTTCGATGCCAAGCACATACTGGCGCGCGACAACTGCGCCCTGCCCGACATCATGGGGCCCAAGGACTTCGATCACCGCCTGGGCCTTTGCGATATCGGCATGCGCCGCGGCGCTTGGCTCAGGTCCGGCGAGCAATCCCGCCTCTGCGAGCAATCCTGGCGCGACCTCGTGGGCGCCACGGACACGCAAACCTTGTTTCTCGAACACGCGCACGATGCTGGAGAGGATCGCATCGTCTCCACCGGTCAGGATGCCGAGGATGACCGGAAGACTTCGAATCGCGCCGAGATCAAGGCGGACCTTGCGCAGGTCGGGACGTTTGACTGTCCCGATAATGACGACATCGCCGCATCCGGCCTCGCGGAGGAGGGAAAATAGTCGCCCCACCTGCCCCCATTTCATCCACTCGTGCGGGAAGGCGGTTATGTTTTCGCCGGCTTCGCCTTCGATCCCGACGCAGAATACATCGCGGCCCTGGCGCTGGGCTTCCTCCGCCACCAATCTTGGGAGGGCGCCACCGCCTGCGATGATGCCGAGTGCATCCCGCGTGATGCGGCCATGCGCGCGTTGGTCAGGCGAAGGAGCGTGCGAGTGTGTGGCCATCGGACGCCATTAGGCCGCCGGCACGCAGAGGGAGCGGCTTGATTCTGCGCGGATGAACTTCAGGATGGTTTTCACGCCCTCGTCCGTGCCGAACATTTTCTCGACGTCTTCGACGCGTTCCAGCAGCGTGCCTTCGGTCGCAAACAAAAGACGATAAGCCTTGCGCAAATCATGGATACGCTCGCGCTCAAACCCTTGGCGCTTGAGCCCGACGATGTTGAGGCCGGAGAGAAAAGCGCGATTGCCAATGGCCATACCAAACGGAATGACGTCGTTCTCAATACCGGACATGCCGCCGACGAACGCGTATTCTCCAATGCGGACGAACTGGTGCACAGCCGACAGCCCACCAAGGATGGCGTAGCTCTCGATCTGGCAATGGCCGGCGACTGTCGCATTGTTGGCGAGGATCACATGGTCGCCGACGGTGCAGTCATGGGCAATGTGCGAGCCGGCCATGAAGAGCCCGTGCGAGCCGACGCTGGTTGTCAGTCCTCCGCCCTCTGTGCCCGGGTTCATCGTCACGTGCTCGCGAATGACGTTGTTCTCGCCGATCTCGAGAGTGCTTTTTTCTCCCGAAAACTTCAGATCCTGCGGCGCATGGCCGATGGATGCAAAAGGGAAGATCGTCGTTCCTTTGCCAACGCTTGTCTGTCCTGCGACAACCACGTGGGCGTGGAGTGTGACGTCATCGGCAAGCGTGACATCGCTGCCGATGTGACAGAACGGGCCGATTGAAACGTTCTTGCCGAGACTTGCACCGTCTTCGATGACGGCGCTTTCGTGAATGCTGCTCATGTATCCGGTGTTTCAATGTTCTCCACGAGCATCGCGCTGACCTCGGCCTCCGCCACGCGTTTGTCGTCGACACGGGCCTCACAGGCGAAACGCCAGGTCATTCCGCGGCTGCGGACTTTTTTGACGTGATAGCGGACCGTATCACCGGGCAACACCGGCTTGCGGAACTTTGCCTTGTCGATCCCCATGAAATAGACGATCGCCGGTGCCTTGTTGTCCGCTCCCGCGTTCGCAACGCACAGCGCGCCGGCGGTTTGTGCCATGCCTTCGACCAGAAGGACGCCCGGCATCACGGGAAAGCCTGGAAAGTGCCCTTGGAAGAAGGGCTCGTTCATCGTGACACACTTTACGCCAACGCCGGATTCATCGCCGTTCATCTCTTCCAGCCGGTCGATCAGCAGGAACGGATAGCGGTGTGGCAGCAGTTTGAGGACCCTGTTGATGTCCGCGGTGCCGAGTTCTGTCTTCTGGTCCATTGACGTCTCTTCTTCACAAGCCGCGGCGCGTGTCGCAGCGTACGGGGTGGTGCGCCAGTGCGGAAATCCGACGCCTCGTTGATCGCTCTTACTTTCGGGCGAGGCGCTTCACGGCAGCCAGCTGTCGGGCATAATCACGAAGCGGCACGGCCGGCGTGCCCCCATAGATGCCACCTGGCGGGATCGCATCCTTCACACCCGATTGAGCCGCGATCTGTGCGCCCATACCGATGCGGGTATGACCGATCGAGGCAGACTGTCCGCCCATCACCACAAAATCCTCGAGCACCGTGCTGCCGGACACACCGACCTGCGCAACGATGACGCAGTGGCGCCCGATCACCACGTTGTGTCCGATCTGGACCAGATTATCAATCTTGGTGCCTTCGCCGATGATGGTGTCGTTAAGAGCGCCGCGATCAATGCACGTATTGGCACCGATATCGACATCGTCCTGGATGATCACACGTCCAATCTGCGGCACACGCAGGTGTCCTTGCGGGCCCATCGCGAAGCCAAAACCATCCTGGCCGATCTGCGCGCCCTGATGGATGACGACACGATCACCGATGATGGCGTGGGTCAGGGTGGCATTCGCGCCAACATATCCGCCGCGCCCGATGGTGCAGCGGTAGCCGATGAACGCATTGCTGCAGATCCGTGTGTCGGCTCCAATGCGCGCCTCGGGTGCGATGACCGCGCCGGGTTCGATGACGGCACCGGGTTCGATGATCGCATGCGGGCTGACGTTCGGTGCCTCGTCAGCCAGGCGGACCGGACCGTGTGTGAGCGTTCGAGCAGCCTCGGGATAAAAAACTGCGAGGGCGCGCGCGTAGGCGTGATAGGGCGCAGCGCTGAGGAGCGGCGTGCATCCTTCTGGCAGATTGGCGCTGTCCGCCTCGCGAACAAAACAGGCGGACGCCGCGGTGGTCTTCAGCTGATCAAGATATTTCCGGTTGTCGAAGAACGACAGATCACCTTCGCCCGCCAGATCAAGGGATCGCACATCGGTGATCTGCGTTGCGGCAGCTTTTTCCTCCGAAAGCGTTGCCTCAGATGCGGCGGCGATCTCGGCGAGGCTGTGCGGCCCGGTGCGTGTGAAGAAACCCGGATGGTCCATGGCAGATCAGGCAGCTCGATGGGAAGCGACGCGGGCACGTGTTTGCCCGCGCAGGATGACACAGAGCGCATGGCCTATGCGGGCGTGGTTTGTCCAGCGCCGCGCTCAGTAACTGTGAGTTAGGCCAAGCGCATTACCCTGCGCTCATCTCAGGGGAGCTGGCCAAACTGCGCCGACGCGTCGCGCGTTGGTTTGCAGGATCAGAAGTTCGTCGATGCGCCGAAGCGGATTGCCTGTTCTTTGTCGAAGGTCTCCGACGAGAGGACATAGGCATAGTCAGCCCGAAGCGGTCCTAGTGGCGAGTTCCACAACAAGCTGGCGCCGACGGACGAACGTATCGAGTTCGAATCGTCGACCTGGAGACCTGCAATGTTGGACCCAAAGTCGTAGAGCGATCCGGCATCGGCAAACACGGCACCGCTCAAACCCAACTCTTCCGGAATGATGGGGAACGGGAAGCGCAACTCCGCCGTCGCACCGTAAAAGAGCGTCCCGCCGACTGAATCGCCTGTTGCCGCATCACGCGGACCGAAGCCGGATGATTCAAAGCCACGGACGGTTTCACCGCCCTTGTAGAAGCTGTCGAGAAGTCGAACGTCTTCACCCAGTCCGACGATGTGCCCGCCAATAACGCGGCCAACAAGCGTCACACCCTTGGCGACGCGGTAATAGCCGCGGGCTTCTGCAGCTGTGCGGACGTAGGACACGTCACCACCGACACCAGCAACGTCCTGTGAGAGCGTTGCGTAGAGGCCCGACGTCGGCTCGCGGCGGCTGTTCCGGGTGTCATATGTAATCGTGTAGCCAACCGTGGACGTGAACGTCACAGCGTCTGTATTACAGACGGGTTGTGCGACCTGCGAACCACATCCCACAGCATTGCGGACGGCGAGACTGGCGTTGTTCTCGACGTCATAGATCTGGTCGCGAACGAGATTATAGCGGATCCGACCAGTGAGGTTCTGCTGGATAGGAAAGCCGAGACGTATGCCGCCGCCAGTCTTGCGGCTCTTGAATGACGATGAGTCACTCTGATCGACCTCTTTGTGGAAGATGTCGAAGCCCGCGGCGAGGTTGCGGTCGAGGAAGCGTGGTTCGGTGAAGCCGAGATCGAACTGAAGGCGCTCCACACTACCGGCAATCTTGGCGCGGAGAAACTGTCCTTTGCCCAGCAGGTTCCGTTCCGTGATGCTGACGTCGGCGATCAGACCTTCACTGGTGGAAAAGCCACCGCCGAACGAGAGTTCACCCGTTGATTCTTCAACCACCGAGACCTGCAGGACGACGCGGTCAGGTGAGCTGCCTGGAAGGCGCCGTACGCCGACGTTCTTGAAAAAGCCCAACGCCTTGAGACGTTTTTCGGCACGGTTGACCAACAACTGGTTGTAGGCGTCGCCTTCCACGAGACGGAATTCACGGCGAATAACCTTGTCTTCCGTACGCGTGTTCCCGAAGATCTCAATCCGCTCGATGTAGACGCGGGGACCTTGTTCGACCGCGTACACGACGCCAATGGTGCGTGCGATCGGATCGCGGATCGCACGTGGACGCACTCTCGCGAAGGCATAGCCGTCTCCGGCAACAGCCAGTGTAATGCGCTCGATGTCTTTTTCGACAAGCGCGGCGTTGTATGTGTCGCCTGTTTGCGCCTGGAGCGGGATGTCGATCGCAGAGACATCGACTTCCTGCAAGCCGTTCTCGATCGCAACCTCGCCGAACGTGTACTTCTCGCCTTCGTCAATTGTGAAGGTGATGAAAAAGCCGGTACCGCTCTGGTCAATGTCGGCTGTGGCCGCGAGAACCTGCGCGTCGGCATAGCCGTTCTTCAGATAAAACTGGCGCAGCAATTCGCGATCAAGATTGAGGCGATCGGGATCATAAACGTTGGCGGAGCCAAGAAAGCTCAGCCATCCGGTCTGCTCCGTCGTGATCGCATCCCGCAGCTCGCTATCGGTGAACGAGCGGTTGCCGACAAAGTTGATCGACTTGACTTCGGTATCGCCGCCCTCGGCGATTTCAAAGACAAGGTTCACGCGGTTCTGCGGGAGCGCGATAATTTTCGGCTCGACCGACGCGGTGAACATGCCCTGTCGCGTGTAGACATCGAGAATACGCTGCACGTCTGCCTGTACACGTGCGCGGGTGAAAATAGATCGAGGTTTGACCTGGACTTCGGCCGACAGTGTTGCGTCGTCGACGGCTGAGTTGCCCTCAAACGCCACCTTGTTGACGACCGGACTCTCGGTGACGCTGACGACGACCGTACCGCCACTGCGATTAATCTGCACGTCCGAGAAGAGCCCCGTGGCGAAGAGCGCTTTCAACGACTCATCGACTTCGAACTCGTCGTATTGATCCCCCTCCGTAAACGTCAGGTACGTGCGGACGGTTTCAGGTTCAACGCGACGATTGCCCTCGACGCGGATCTGCCGAATGGACTGCGCCTGCGCGGCACCAACGAATAGACGTGCAGCATCACCCGCCACACCGTGTGTGCCATGCGTCGCAAGACCGGCCACAGTGAACGCACCAAACGCCCAGACAGCGCAGAACGCGACCCGGAACACGGTTCCCGTATAAGACCACATCAAAGGCTGTGCCCCATTCTAACGCCCAGTCCCCCAGGCGCCTCGGCAGTGCGGCCCAACAAGGACCGCCAACACGCAAGACACCCAATCATGGCGGATTCGCGTTCTTTTTAAGACGCTTGCTCCACCACTGCGGCACCAGCCTCGTACCGCGACGTCAATCTAGGAAATCAGCCACGTCGCATCATTCCAAGTTGTAAAGATCATTAACATGATGACGAGCGTCAGGCCAATCCGGAATCCGAACTCCTGAGCCCTTTCGCTGAGCGGCTGTCCCCGAATTGCCTCTATGGCGTAGAAGAGCAAATGCCCCCCATCAAGCATGGGTACGGGGAACAGATTGAGCAGCCCGATGCTGATCGACAGCACCGCCACAATCTGGATCAGCGCCTGCGGTCCAAGCGTTGCAAAGTCGCTCGAGACCTTGGCAATTCGAATGGGTCCGCCGAGCTGCTTGACCTCTTCCTTGCCGACGAAAATGTCCTTGATGAACTGGAGCGTCCGCCAGGTGTAGAAGTAGGTTTCGTCTGCGCCGAGCATAATGGCACGGATCGGGCCGACGTCCTTGTGCTCGCGTTCGGCCGGCGTTGCGCTTTGGGAAATGCCGAGGCGACCCTGTTTATAGGTGTTGCCGAACCGGTCGGTCACCTCTTGGCGGCGTGGAGTTGCGCGCAAGACCATCTCGCGGCCTGCACGCTCAACTGTGAACGCCAGTTCTTCGTCCGCCGAAGCTGTGACGATCTTCACCAGATCGCGGAACGTCGAGATTGTCTGGCCGTCAATCCCAAGAATGATGTCGCCCTTCTCAAACCCGGCATCGGATGCGGCGCTATTTTCCATTACGGCGTCGACGCGGGGCGCGAGCGTGCGCTCGCCGACGACCATGAACACGCCTGCGAAAATTACGATCGCGAGCAAAAAGTTCGCGAGGGGACCTGCGGCAACGACCGCGGTGCGCTGCCAGAGCGGTTTCGTGTGAAACCGCCCCTCGTCATGATCTCCGGCCGCTTCGTTCTGCCCGGACGTCGGCACACTCGTAGCGTTGTCGTCGTCCATGAATTGCACATACCCGCCAAGCGGAAGCATCGAGACTTTCCAGCGCGTGCCGTGCTTGTCGTCGAAGCCAAAAAGCTCCTTGCCAAAACCCAGTGAAAAGGCACGCACGCGAACCCCGCACCAACGGGCGACGAGGAAGTGGCCGAGTTCATGGAAAAACACGACCATCGTCAGCACAAACAGGAACGGCGGTATGACGTAGATCAGGAGATGCACGCCCATCGACGGGATCTGTGTCAGAAAATCCATGAGAGAGCTGTCTCCTTATGACCGGAATGGTGTCCGGTGCGGGCGCTGCAGATCGCCAGCATGCTGCCGAGGGTTCGTGATCGTTGTTCAGCACGGCATTGCGACGGATATGGGAAGAAGTCTTTTCAGAGCAACGCCCGTGCCATACGTCGCGCTTGCGCATCGAGGTCGTAAACCTGAACGATTCCCTCAAGAGATGCGATCAAGCCTGCATTTTCTGCCTGCTCGATCGTTGCCTCAACAGTTGCGGCGATCCGGTCAATCGTGGTTCCGCCGGCCAGAAAGCGCTCCACAGCAATTTCATTTGCCGCGTTCAGCACCGTGCACGCGGCTTCACCGCGTTCCAGCGCCGCGCGCGCCAGGCCGAGGCAGGGAAAGCGTGTCAGATCTGGCGCTTCGAAATCGAGCCGCCCGAGTTTGGCAAAATCCAGCCGCTCGACGGGGACGTGCATCCGTCGTGGCCAAGCCAGTGCGTAGGCGATCGGGGTGCGCATGTCAGGCGCGCCAAGGTGCGCGATCACAGACCCGTCGCAGTATGACACCATGCAATGGATCGTGGATTGTGGATGTACGACCACGTCGATCTGGCGGCTCTCAAGGGGAAACAGATGCCAGGCTTCGATGACTTCGAGGCCCTTGTTCATCAGGGTTGCGGAGTCGATCGTGACTTTCGGGCCCATGGACCAATTTGGGTGGGCCAGCGCGTCATAGCGCGTTGCTTTGGAACTCTTGTCGAGCGGCCATTCGCGAACCGGCCCCCCCGAGGCGGTAAGCGTCATTGTCTCGATGCTGGCGAGCCCGGATGTGTCGATGGATTGAAAGCCGGCAGAGTGTTCGCTGTCGACGGGGATCAGCGTTGTGTTGCTCGCGCTCATTGCGCCGGTGAAGACGGAGCCGGCTGAGACGAGGCACTCCTTGTTGGCGAGCGCAATAACGTTCGCAGCGCTCATCGCCGCCATCGTCGGGCCCAGGCCGGCGATCCCGACAACCGCGGCCATTGTCCAATCAGTCGGGCGTGAGGCGGCGTCCTCCAGGCCCGTCTCCCCCGCTGCTGCAACGGTGTTTGTGCCTGCGAGGGCTTCGACGAGCGTCGCGTAATGCGCCGGATCTCCAATCGAAGCGATCTCGGCATCAAACTCCCGGGCGAGTTTTGCGAGTTTGTCGACGTTGGTCTGCGCGGTGAGCGCAACGACGGTGAAGGCATCACGATTGCGGCGAACGATATCGAGTGTGCTTTCTCCGATCGAGCCGGTGGCGCCGAGGATGGAAATACGCCGGAGCGCGACCTCTGGCTGGCTGTGTCCGACCGGTAGCGGAACACACACGGCGTCCGCGCTTCTCGCGCCTGTCCGCTCGCTCATGAACCGCCGACCAGGATGGTGCGCGCCGGTTGATCCCAGGGACCGGCCGCAAGCGCGAAAATTGCTGCGCCAAGTGCTGCAAACAGCAGCCCATCCACCCGGTCCAGTAACCCGCCATGGCCGGGTATGATGCGCCCAGAGTCCTTCATGTTGTAGTGACGTTTCATAGCGGACTCGAAAATGTCTCCGCATTGACTGAGGATGCTCAGACAGAACGCTACGAGGCCGAGGCGGAGCCACGAGGCTTCAGGATGAAAAAGCCCGACGAGTATGCCTGCGACAATAGCTGCCACCGTGCCTCCGATGGCGCCGGACCATGTCTTCTTGGGTGATACGGCAGGCCAAAGTTTCGGTCCGCCAAAATATCTTCCGCAGACATAGCCCATGATGTCCGTGCCCCAGACGATGGCGAACAGGAAGAGCACGACAAGCAGGCCTGTCTGCGTATCGTTGCGTAACCATAGGATCGCGATGACCGGCAATGCGATGTAGTCGAAGCCAAAGGTGGCGAGGTTGGTGCTGCGATCATTGGAGCGGTTGAGCGCGATCATTGTGATAACGCCAATGATACCAATGACGAGCCACAGAGGCACGAGCGGGATCCAGTCCGGCTGCAGCATGAACGCAAGGACCATCAGGGCGAGCGTCACGATGGCGGTCGTGAAGGTCGAGTCGCGCTCACCGCCACGCGTCATGTTCGTCCACTCAACCAACAGGACAACGCCGCCTGCAAGCAAGAGCGCGGCGAACGCCCAACCGCCCATCCATGTCGCGCCGAGCGCAACGACAAGCATGACAATCCCGGAGACAACACGCGTGCGAAAATCGTCACCCAGCCGTGACGACTGTTTCATCGACTGAGAGGGCATATCGGACATCAGGCCGTTGTGCGGGCGCCAAGCCCGCCATACCGACGCTCGCGACGATGGAATGACGCAATCGCATCGCGTAGATCGTCTTCGCCGAAATCTGGCCAGAGCGTCTGCGTGAAAATCAACTCGGTGTAGGCCAGCTGCCAGAGCAGGAAATTTGAGATGCGCTGTTCGCCACTGGTGCGGATCAGTAGATCCGGATCCGGCGTGCCAAAGGTGTCGAGAAAGCTCTCAAACAGCCCTGGTGTCATCGTCGGTCGGCGTTCACCTGCGTTTTCGAACGCGACCAGCATACGCTCGGCTGCGCGCGCGATCTCCTGACGGGCGCCGTAATTGAAAGCCACGTTCAGTTCGATTGCGGTGTTGGCCTGCGTTAGTTTCACGGCCTCGCCGATCGTCTTCAGGATGTCGCCTGGAACATTATCCTCTCCGCCCAGCACGCGGATGCGTACGCCATGCTTGTGCAGATCGGCCAGATCCCGCGAGATGAAGCGGCGCAACAGTCCCATGAGGTCCGCCACTTCGCTGACCGGGCGCGACCAGTTCTCGGAGGAAAAACTGAAGAGGGTGAGATGCTTGACGCCAAGTTCGATTGCGGCCCGGACGGTGCGGCGCACCGCTTCAACACCGGCGCGATGGCCCTCGCGCCGGGGCAGCCCGCGCGCCTGCGCCCAGCGTCCATTCCCATCCATGATGATCGCGATATGCGCCGGCACGTCCTGCGGCGTCGCGATATCCGGATCAGCGGTCATGGCCATGAATGAAACGTGCCTGCGATAGAGCCTCGCTGTCACGCGGGGCAAAGAATGGTTTCGGTGTGGCGCGACCGGCGCTCGTGCCGTTGACGAGTTAGACCTGCATGATCTCCGCTTCCTTCTCCGCCGCGGCC
>JBCBXF010000300.1:0-2417 GCA_039816705.1 Pseudomonadota bacterium
GGCCTGCCAAACGCGGTTTCGTCGAGGCGCGGTAATCGCCACCGTCATCACGCCACACGGTGACCTTATGTCGGTGCCCTGGTGCATAGAGTGCAACGCGGACAGGCTCCAATGCGAGGGCGCGGGTCGGCGAGGGAACCAACGTCATATGGACCTCCTGACCGACACGCAGCTTTGACTTTTTCAGCGTCTTTGCAACTTGCTCGTTGATCGCCCGCGCCTGCCAGTTTTCAGCACCAGCGCGCCGCACGAGGCCGACGAGCGTGTCGCCTTTGCTTACGCGGATAATGCGCACTTCTTGGCCGTTCGCACCGCTGGTTGCGCCGAGGGACTCGAACACCGTCTTTTCGAGAACGGTCGTGTTGGGCAGGGAGGCATAATCAGCCCCCGTGCCCCCGGAACTTGCAGATGTGGTCGCCTCGTCGGCGCTGCTGGTGCCTTCAAGGGGTGTACGAAACTCTTCATCCGCGCGTGCAACCAGATCGGCGACCTCGGTCGCGTTCAGCTCCAAGCCATCGTCAGCGGGGAGGATGCCACCGACCAATTCGAGGATACGGACGGATACGGCCTCACTGCCACCACCGAGCTTGTTGCCCGATGCCGACTTGCGTGTTCCGCCAGATTTGGTCGCTGCGTAAAGCTTGAAAGGATTGAATGTCGGTATGAGATCGTTGCGCTCCGGTTGCTCGATGGCGAGGCGTGCAACGATCCGGGCATACGGCTTGATCTTGATAAACTCACGATTGTTGCGTCGCTGGCGAACGCTTTCGTGGATGATGTGCTTGGTTGCCGTGCCGCTGGCGCTCGCCTGCAGGCGGTCAGATTTCGGTGCGACCCTGCGGAGCTGTCGGATCTTGATCCGGCGCTCCGTCTGAGCGCCTTGGAAGACAGTGTCGCTCGCGTGCGTGATTGTCTCGAGGACGCCGCGACCGTTGCGATCTTCCATGGATCCGTAGATTGCGAAAAAGATCGCGCAGATGCCGACAAGCCCGGCCAAGCATGTACTTACGAGAAACTTTGCTCGAGCGGCTTTTGACCCGTTGCCAAGCTCGGTCAGATAGACGTCCGGCACGTTACGACCGGCCCGGCCGAGATAGACAGGCGCAGGTTTCCGACCAGAGCGCTGCGTCACGGGGGCGCCGCGCCGCCTTGCGCCGGTTCTGCCGTTTTTGTCGATCACGTTTTCCAACTCCCCCGAGCGGCATCCAGAGTTAGAGACACGCCTTAATGCCTCCGATGCAAGTCTCGATGCACTTGCAGTGCCGCATGTTCACGCAATGCGTTCACGCCGTCGCGATCATGGCCAATCTCACGGAGAGAGGCGGCAACCTGCGCGACGGTTACCCGGTACTCAGCGACCCCGGCGCGATTGTGGCAATGCCCGCCTCAATCTACAATTGCCACCCGTTGAACAGGTCGCGCTTAAGTCGGCGCGAGGGGAGCGGCGACACTGTCGTTGCGGCGATCTCAGCAAAGATGGCTGGGGGAAGACCTCATCTACCCGCAGTTTCCGGGACGAGTGATCGCCGATCTGGGCACGTGTCGCGATCAGTCGTCGAAAAACTGTCATGAAAAACAGCGCGGTGAGTGAAAAACCGCAGGTCAGCGTAAAAAAGTTGGAAGCGAGTGTTGACGGCTTTGTGGAGTCGCATATATAAGCTGCTCACCGCGGGCGACGTTGTTCACGCCGCCCTGCGCTGGGCAGACACCACTGCAACTGACTAGATCGAGCGAGCACGGTACGCTGTGTTCGCTGGTACTCGTCGGGACTGAGACCTTCGCTCGGGTCGTGGCGTTATCACCGGTGCGCTCTTTGACAATTGAATATGTAAGAAAGAGAAACGCAGGCGGCGGTCTCCTGGCGGGTTGACTTTTGGGTCAACCACGACGAGACAACTGGTGTCGCAAGCGTTTCTTCCATACACCATTTCATCCGGTCTTTCGGGGCTGGGTGATGCGTGAATGGGACTCGTCAATGCGACAATGATTGTCCGGATTCGGATGATCAAACCAGTATCAAATGATCAAAACATGAGAGTTTGATCCTGGCTCAGAACGAACGCTGGCGGCAGGCCTAACACATGCAAGTCGAACGCCCTCTTCGGAGGGAGTGGCAGACGGGTGAGTAACACGTGGGAACCTACCTAGAGGTACGGAATAACTTCGGGAAACCGGAGCTAATACCGTATACGCCCTCAGGGGGAAAGATTTATCGCCTTTAGATGGGCCCGCGTCTGATTAGCTAGTTGGTGAGGTAATGGCTCACCAAGGCGACGATCAGTAGCTGGTTTGAGAGGATGATCAGCCACACTGGGACTGAGACACGGCCCAGACTCCTACGGGAGGCAGCAGTGGGGAATATTGGACAATGGGCGAAAGCCTGATCCAGCCATGCCGCGTGAGTGACGAAGGCCTTA
>JBCBXF010000301.1:0-2412 GCA_039816705.1 Pseudomonadota bacterium
CATTGGCCGGGCGCCAGCTTGGCGACAGTTCGCCGATTGACCGCGGGGCCCGGCGGGTTGACGCGGAAGGTCAACGTTCGGCGAACGCTGACAGCTCCCGGACCCTTGAGGCTGACTGTGTAGGTGGTTTCACCCGGAGCCGTCGCGATGATCGGCACGCCTCTATACCGGCGCTGCTTTTTCGCGAACGAGAGGGTCTCGCGCAGGATATCGCTCGGCTCTTCGCTGTCGATCTGTCGGGTGACGGCGAGCGTCACATCTCCTGCCGGCGCATCGACGTTGTGAATGTCGAGCAACAGTCGGCTCTCATCCCCCATCGTAAGGAAGCGGGGGCTGGCCACCTGCATGACAATGGGGTCGCGGACGATCACATCCTGCTCGGCATGACCGAGACGCGCGCCTGTCCAAACTGCTGTCATAACGCGAAGTGTGCCATTAAACTCCGGAATATCGAAGCGGACGACTGCGGTTCCATCTGCTTCAGCGGTGACGAGACCTGAAAACAAGGCGACGGGATCGCCAGTTGGCGGAGATCCGCTGGTGCCCGCGCCGCCGCCGTCTCCACCGGAACGCAGTGCACCGCGATTGGCCCGCATACCGTCGATCAGGCGGCCGTACAGATCCCGGACTTCGACGCCAAGGCGCCGCTGCGCATAAAACCAGTCGTCGGGAGACGGTGTCTTGTGCTTGGTGAGATTGAGGATGCCGACGTCAACCGCCGCCATGACGAGATGCGCTTTTTCTCCCTTGCGCAGACCGGCAAGGCGCACCGGAACCTCGAGCGTGCTACCAGACCTGATCTGTTTCGGCGCGTTTGTTGTGACGGCGATAGTGCGATGCGTGCGATCGATATCAAGCCATTGCACGCCGATTGCGCGACGCGGCATGCGTTTGTTGCCGATGTCCATTGGACGATAGAAAAAAGTGGTGACGTAGGCGCCCGGGGCCCAGTCGTCTGCCACCTCCAGATCGACGGTGGTCTCGCCAGGCGTGACGCGAACCTCTTTCGAGAGATGCACGCCATTGCCCAGTACAGTTACGCGGGCGAGCCCGGCGTCGTCTGAGGAAATTGTCAGGCGAGCTGTATCGCCGGGCTTATAGCCTTTTCGGTCCAGCGCAACCTCGAGCCGCTCCGGGGTATCTGCGTCAGCCGTACCGAACCAACCTGCGTTGAAGGCAAAGCTGGAGACAGTCTGTCGGTCGTCTGCTGCGGCGACCTCGAGGCGATAGCGCCCCCAGTCGACGGGGATGGAGATTTTCGCGCCGGGACGCGCACCCGACTCGTTGGTCGTGGTTACCGTGCCGCTCGTGGCTTTACGTGTGAAATCGACGGATTCATAGCGCCAGTCGCCGTTGCGATTGTACCATTGGTAGGTGCGCTCAAGACGGAAGAGAGTCCAGACGAGATCTGATCCGTCGCGTGATGTGCCATCTGCGGAAACATGCGCGACGTGAAAGCGTGCCTCGCTCTCTGGTGAGAGCTCACCGGCCTTGAACGTCGGCTTGATGCCGATGGCGTCTGTTGCGGTGGCAACGGGGAGGACAGCGCGGCGTTCGATCGTGCGGCCCCCTGCTTCGCGCAATCTGACGTTCACACGTGCTTCAAGCGGGCGAGCGGTGCGTGGGAGAGCCGGCAAGGTGAGGGGGAGGGTGGCGCGTCCGGTTTTATCGGTGCGCGGGAGCTCGGCAAGGTTCGCGCGTACCGGCGCGACGGCTTCATCGTCGAGCCCGAACGTGTAACCCTTCCAGCCGGGACGGCCCTGCGAGCGCAGGCGAACCGTGACATCGCCCTCAACGGTGAGATCAGCTGCCGGGGGACCATAAAGATACCGCCCTGTCAGAGCGATGTTCGTTGACGCACTGGGCGAAACCGACGTTGCGTCTGGGGTGAGCGCCAGTGAAAGCCGCTCGGGAACAAAATCCTCTACGAGAAACGAGGCGCTGCCGACCGGATCGGATTTTGGATCGGTGAACAGGCGCGCGCGCCACGTGCCCGTCATCGCGGAGGTGGAGAGCTGCAGGTCATGCAGTCGTGCGCCAAGCCCCTGATCCTGCAGGATCACGCGACGATGCTCCTTACCGTCGGGACGGTAGATAACCAGCGTTGTCGGCACATCGTGGACCGCGTTGGCGCGCTGATCTCTCAAAAGTGCGGTCACGTGCACCACACCGCCCGGGCGGTACACGCCGCGTTCGGTGAACATGAAGGCCTCGAGCGGGCCGGCGGGCGCACGCCCGGCGACACCACGGTCTGTCAGGTCAAACGCGCTGGTTGCCAGGTTGAGGAAGACATAATCCGTCTCGCCATTGCGGGCGACCAAGAGCGCCGGGGCCATGCCGCCGGTGCCCTGCGTCAGGCCCTGCGGGAACCTTACAGAGCCGTCGGGATCGGTCGTGCTCGATGCCAGGCGT
>JBCBXF010000302.1:0-2399 GCA_039816705.1 Pseudomonadota bacterium
CGAGCTCGATCAGGTTTGTTCCCGCATGAGGAAAATCGAAATCGACAATGATCTCTTCGCCCGGGGAGCTGACGACCGCCAACAATCGTACGATCATCACGGCACAGGGTGTCCGGGAGAACCTGCGCGTGCTGCTTGTCTCAGGCGAGCCGCATGCCGGCGAACGGACGTGGCGCAATCTGCTGAAATCTGATGCGGCGGTTGATCTGGTGCACTTCACGATCCTGCGGCCGCCGGAAAAGCAGGACGGTACGCCGATCAATCAGCTTTCGCTGATCGCCTTTCCGACCCGCGAACTGTTTTCCGAGAAACTACACGATTTCGATCTGGTGATCTTTGATCGCTATCAACGCCGCGGTGTGTTGCCCCTGCTTTATCTCCGCAACATCACGCGCTACGTCGAAGATCATGGCGGCGCCGTGCTGGTGGCTGCCGGGAACGACTATGCCGAGCCGCTCAGCCTTTATCTCACGCCACTTGCCGATGTGCTGCCGGCCGCGCCGACAGGCCGGGTGATCGAGCAGCCGTTCAAACCGCGGATCACTGCAACAGGGCGGCGACATCCGGTGACCCAGGGATTGCCGGGTGCGGGCGAGGCTTCGCGCGACACGGAGCCTAGTTGGGGGCGCTGGTTCCGCCTGATCGAAGCGGAACAGCCGCGCGGCCAGATCGTGATGGAGGGTGCGGAAGATAAACCACTGCTCGTGCTCGACCGGCGTGGCAAAGGACGCGTGGCGCTGCTGTTGTCCGATCATGCATGGCTCTGGGCGCGCGGGCTTGAGGGCGGTGGCCCGCACACGCCACTATTGAGACGTCTCGGTCACTGGCTGATGAAGGAGCCGGACCTTGAGGAGGAATATCTCTCCGCAGTTCGCAAAGGGCAGTCGCTCAGCATCGAGCGGCGGACGATGAAAGACAGCGTCTCCGGTGTGGAGGTGCTTGGTCCCGACGGTTCCACGCGAACCGTGACATTGCGTGAATCCAAGCCGGGCATCTGGCGCGGAACGGTCGATGCGGAAACGCCGGGGCTCTACAAACTCACGACGGATGAGCTAACCGCTGTGGCGCGAGCTGGTGATCCGAATGCGCGTGAGATGTCAGAGGTTACGGCCACACGGGAGAAACTCGCACCGGTTGTCGAGGCAAGCGGCGGCGGCGCCTTCTGGCTCAAGACGTCTGCTGCGGCCGCTGACGGCAGCGTTTCAATTCCAAAGATCAGCATGCTGCGGTCTGCAAAAATCCTGCATGGCAACTCATGGTTGGCCCTGCGAGATCGTCGTGCGTTCCTGACGCGCGGCGTGAAACTCTACCCGCTCTTCACCGGCTTTGCAGCGCTCGCCGCGCTTCTCGCTCTGATTGCCGCGATGTGGTGGCGTGAGGGCCGCTAATTGCTCTGAGAGGAAGGCTAAGCGCGATTTGGCAGAGCAACGAGGTTGCTCCAGTAACCGTTCAACGTTGCAATCACTTCTTTCAGGCCGTCCGCCGACGAAGGTTTCGAAATGTAGGAGCTGACGCCGAGATCGTAGGTCTGCTCGATATCTTCCTCGGCGCGCGATGTCGTCAGCACGATAACCGGAATGCGACGTAGTGACGGGTTCGCCTTGATGTGCAGGAGCGCGGTGCGCCCGTCCATTTTCGGCATGTTGAGGTCGAGGAGGATCAACCCCGGGCGCGGCGCTGAGGCGTACTCGCCTTCGCCTTTCAGGTAGCTGAGCAATTCCTCTCCGTTCTCGACAAAAGCGATCTCGTGTTCGAAGTCACTTTCGTCGAACGCATCACGCATGAACATCCGGTCGTCGGGATCATCTTCGGCGATCAGGATCGGAATCTGACGCTCGGCATCCGGTGCGACGGCGTGGGGCGGGGTCACGGCATTGCTGACTGCTCCCACCGATGCGGCGGGGAGTTCGAAACCATCGTCATCGGCACACGGCAGAATGTCGTCCTGCGTATGCACAATCTCCTGAGCTTCGCGCTTGGAGGTGCTCGTCGACGTCGGAGTGAGCATGAGCTCATTGGAGGCTGTGGCTGCTTGTGATGGTGCGTCGAGCGGGATACCGACTTTCGCCTCGCAGAAGACGGGCTCGATGGCCATCGGCACCTCATCCGCGCCTTCTGTGGCGACCGCGACATCAGGCGTGAGCATCTCGACCAGTTCGCTCGATACCGGCGTCAGTATCTCAGGCTCGGCACGGGTGATTTGTGCGGGATCGCCCATCAGCTGGGATTCGTTGTCTGCTGCGTCTGCCCCCGATCCCTCGGCAGGCGCTGCCGGGAACGGCGTGACGACAATCGCCTCGTCAACAATTTCGACTTGCACGGGCTGGCTGTCGGCCAACACCGGCATGGTCGTTGGTGAACTTCCATCCGCGTCCAAAGCCGCGTGCGTAAATGTCATC
>JBCBXF010000303.1:0-2304 GCA_039816705.1 Pseudomonadota bacterium
CGGCACCTACGGCACCGCGATGCTCCATGTTCTCCAGGATCTCGATTCCGCTCTGCACGATATCGTGCGACTTCCGCCCCTGGAGATCGGCGATGAAACCGACGCCGCAGGCATCGTGCTCTTTCGCAGGCGTGTAAAGACCATGGCGCGCGGCGCGTGAACGTGCGTCGAGTTTCAATGCGACCATGATCGTATCCTCCATCCGTGGCAGCGGACCGCCCGCTCACCAGCTTCCAGCCTGTCACCGTGCACGTCCAAGGCGCATCGCTAGCGATGCCCAAAACGCTTACGTTGCCCACCACCTATCCGATCGTCGCAGCGTCCTGCGTCGGGGACGCGTTCAGCGCCGATCGCGCAGCGCATGCCGTGCGAAATGGGACAGGTTGATTGACCTAATTGTGTCTGGAAAGCAGATTTGCCGTTGCCAGACAAGGCTTTGAACCGCCAGCGAAGGTCGATGACGACGTTGAGCCGCACGCTGCATCGCCCCTGAGAGAGACGAAAACCACCGCAGAACATCGCTCGACACGCCCCTTTTACCCGGGCAGACCGTCTGCCCGACAGTCATCGTCAACACTCACGGAGACTCGCCATGTCGAAAGATGCGCCATTCGGGTTCTGGCCCTCTCCGATCACAGGGGAACTGGTCGCCGGAAGGACCCGTCGCTTCGGTCACCTCACATGCGACGAGGGCCAGATCTATTGGTGCGAGAGCCGACCTGAGGAAGAGGGCCGCTCTGTCATTGTCCGCGCTGCCGTCGCCACACCGAACCAACACGAAGACGTTCTCCCAGCACCATGGTCGGCCAGCGCCCGCGTTCACGAGTACGGCGGTGGTGAGTTTTCGGTCGCTGACGGGCGGGTCTGGTTCGTCAATGCCGAAGATCAGGACATCTACCTCATCAGTCTCGGCGGGGTCAGTCGCATCACGCGTGTGCCTGAGATGCGCTTCACCGATCTCGTGCCACTCCCAGAACGTGAACGGCTGTTTGCCGTCGCCGAACAGGAGATCGAAGGCGCGCATCACCCGCAGAACATGATCGTCGAGATCGACGTGCCCACAGGGTCCGTCATCCCCGTTGTAACCGGTTCCGATTTTTACGCCCAGCTCCGTCTATCGCCGAATGCACGCAACCTCGCATTCATCGCGTGGAATTTGCCAGATATGCCGTGGGATAGTGCAGCACTGTTCACGGCAACCGTCCAGGACAACGGGCTAGCCGCGCCAACCCGCCTGACGACACAGGACGTTGGAGCGGTATTTCAGCCGGAATGGGAAACAGATGAGACACTGCGCTACGTCAGCGATGTTGACGGCTTCGGTCGGCTCTATCGTCAAAACATCGCGGAGCCCGGCACACCGAAAGAGCCGCTGACCCCGCCAGATGAAGACCTTCTGCGTCCGCTATGGAACTTCAGCATGCGCTCCCATGCGCACAACGGTACCGCACTTTGGACGAGTGGTTTCCGCGACGGTGAGAGCATCATTCGCCGTGACAGCGAAGCCGTGCTTGCAGATCTGGTTGAGTTTGCCGATCCGGCGCCAGTGGCCGATGGCGTTGCCGCGTACGCTGCCTACGCGGATCGCCCGACCGAACTCGTTTTTGCAAATCGCACCGGCAAGATCCGAACAGTCCGCACATCCGCAGATGTCACCGTCGACGCGTCATATTTTTCGCCCGCTGAGGTCGTGCACTTCGAAGGCGCAGACGGCGCCAGTGTCGCAGCGCTTTATTACCCTCCCACCAACGGCATTGTTGCCAGCGCAGCCGACGCCAGACCACCCGCCATCGTCACGGCACATGGCGGCCCAACGGGCATGGCGAAACGCGGGCTGATGCTCAAAACCCAGTATTGGACGAGCCGCGGCTTTGCCGTCCTCGACGTCGATTACTCCGGTAGCTCGGGTTACGGCCGCGCCTATCGCGAGAGGCTCGATTCAACGTGGGGCGTGCGAGACGTGGCCGACGTTGTCGCCGCCGCAAACTGGCTTTCCGCGAGTGGTCGTGCGGACGGCGACCGCCTCGCGATCTCGGGCGGAAGCGCCGGGGGCTACACAGTCCTAATGGCGCTGGCCACATCCACGGTCTTCAATGCCGGCGCATGCCACTACGGCATCGGCGATCTCGCAAAACTGCTGAAGTTCACCCACAAGTTTGAGGCCGGTTATCTCTATCGCCTTTTCGGTGTCGGCCCGGACGACTGGGAAGAAACCTTCGCTGCTCGATCACCAATCAACATGCTCGATGGTTTCCGCACACCAACGATTTTCTTCCAGGGTGCGGACGATGCCGTTGTGCCGCC
>JBCBXF010000304.1:0-2303 GCA_039816705.1 Pseudomonadota bacterium
GCGCAACTGATCGATTTTGTTCGCTCGTTTGCCTCCGGCTTCATCTTTACGACTGCGATCCCGTTATATAACCGCCCATCACTCCGAAGGCTTTGCCGAGGGTGCCTTGAATGACTGTAAGGCGATCCATTAAGCCCTCGCGCTCGCAGATACCGCCGCCGCGCGGACCATAAAGCCCAACGGCATGCACTTCGTCGATGTAGGTCATGGCGCCATGCGCCTCCGCTACATCACAGATTTCTGCGATCGGCGCGATATCACCATCCATCGAGTAGACGGATTCGAATGCGACGATCTTCGGCGCTGCGGGGTCGGCGGCCGCAAGCATCCGATTGAGATCTTCCGGGTCATTGTGTTTCCAGATGTGCTTTCCAGCGCGCGAGTGTCGAATGCCCTCGATCATTGAGGCGTGGTTGTCGGCATCGGAAAAAACCTGACAACCCGGCAGCCGTGCGGCGAGCGTCCCAAGCGCAGCCCAGTTCGAGACATATCCGGAGGTGAATAGGAGTGCTGCTTCCTTCGCGTGCAGGTCGGCAAGTTCGGCTTCGAGCAAGACATGATAATGGTTCGTGCCGGATATGTTGCGTGTCCCGCCGGCGCCCGCGCCGCACCGTTCCACTGCTTCCTGCATCGCTGCGATGGTCTTAGGGTGCTGCCCCATGCCGAGATAGTCGTTCGAGCACCAGACAGTCACGTCGTGCACCGCGCCGGTCTCGTCATGTCGTTCGGCCTTTGGGAAGGCGCCACGCTTGCGTTCGAGGTCAGCGAAAACACGATAGTTGCCGTTGTCGCGCAAGCCATCGAGCTCACGGGCGAAAAAGTCGTCGAAGTTCAAGGCAAGCTCCCCGATCACGTCTCGCGTTGCAGGCGGGCGTTTGGTGACACCTCAGACCGTCAACACCTGCTTTGCACATATGGTGTTGCCATTGGCATCGCCAGATCGCAATGCGCGGTTTCACTCGTGATCCAGTGTCGCAGGCGTGCGTGGGACATCCGTGCTTGCTGTCAGGGGTGGCTTCGAACGGATCAGGCCTGCGTAAGCGCGAGGGCGACGGCCGCCGCGTTCGATACATTCAGGCTGGTGATGCCACCACGCACAGGCAGCCGACACATGAAGTCACACGTCTCGCGAGTGAGCCGCCGCATGCCCGGTCCCTCGGCGCCCAGAACGAGAGCGAGCGCATCGTCCTTGCGGATGTCGCTCAGCGCGTGCTCCCCCTCCCCATCGAGTCCAACCACGCGGTAGCCGTCCCGAGCAAGGTCCCGGAGCGCTTGCGCGAGATTGCCGACCTGCACGACGGGCACATGCTCGACCCCGCCAGACGCTGCTTTCGCGGTGACGCCACCGAGCGGTGCCGTATTGCGGCGCGTGGTGACCACACCGGCCGCACCAAATGCTGCTGCTGATCTGATAATGGCACCGACGTTGTGCGGGTCGGTCACCTGATCGAGGACGAGAACGCGCGGTGGGCCGCCATCCGCGCCGTGTCGATCGGCGTGCAGGTGAGCAAGATCGCCAAGGGCCGGCTGCTGGAGTGTACGCGCTTTCAACGCGACGCCCTGATGCACGGTGTCGTTGCCGAGGAGCTTTGTCAGATCGTGCGTTGTTCGGACTTCAGGCTGCAGGCCGCAGGCATCGACCGTCTTACCAAGCTGCTCAAGTGCGGCCTCTGTCGCGGTCAGATGAATGAGATCACGTGCAGGGTTGGCGAGTGCTGCAGCGACAGCGTGCAAACCAAAGAGTGTCTCGGACCCGTCACCAGCAGCTGGGCGCCGTCCGATCCGTCGCGCTGCGCGCCCGCGTGGCGTGTCAGTTCGCTGATCCGACGGGGAGCCGCGACCGGACCCCTCGGCCTCATTGCGGCCCGGTATGGCAACAACGCGCGGTCGCTTCCCCCCCTTGCTGCGCGCCATCGCAACCACCTTTGATGAGAGCAATTGGAATGCGTTCGCGGCTAGTTGACACCGTGAAGCGGCATGCTCATAACACCGCTCTCTCGCGGGCGGAAGCGCGCGGGAACGCAGGTCTGCGAGGACGCGGAGGCGGGTTGGGCTGGAGGAGTGTCCGAGTGGTTAAAGGAGACGGACTGTAAATCCGTTGGCTTCGCCTACGCTGGTTCGAATCCAGCCTCCTCCACCACCCCAACGCAGCACTGACGCGTCGGCAAACGCTGGCGGTGTGGCAGGCAGCTCTGTGCAGCTGTCGTGAGCGGCCATCGTATAAGGGCTATTACCTCTGCCTTCCAAGCAGAAGATGCCGGTTCGAGTCCGGCTGGCCGCTCCAACCCCAGCCGAGGTTTCGG
>JBCBXF010000305.1:0-253 GCA_039816705.1 Pseudomonadota bacterium
CGCTCGAAGGAGTAAAATGCGATCTGGCGGACGACTGTGTTAATCATGTCCTCGACCTTTTGGGCGAGCATCGCCTTACGGGCCGGACCGTCGCCGGCTTCGTCCAACAGCGCGCGGAAGGTCAACATCTCGCCGAAGACGCTAGCGGTCTCGGCGAGGGTCAGCGGCGTCGGGGCGAGCAGCGGGCCCTGATCATTCGCAAGCACTTGATGAACACCGTGACCAAGCTCGTGCGCGAGTGTCATGACATCGC
>JBCBXF010000305.1:263-2228 GCA_039816705.1 Pseudomonadota bacterium
CGCACTGGGATCGAAACGCCCCGCTTCCGGAAGCCTCTGACACACTGATTGACTGGCCGCAGGCCCGTCGCACGGTCATGGATGCCTACCGGGCTTTTTCTCCCGATCTTCCGGAAGCGGGGCGTTTCGATCCCAGTGCGCAAGCTTGTCGACGCCGAGCCACTTCGCTTTCAGCGCGTAGTAGCGGTGAGACAACGCAGGGTATTTCGCCCGGACGGCCGCAACGAGCGCATCGACGACGGGAGCCTCCACGCGATTGGAGAGATGACGAGAAGCGGCCACGTCCTCGAAGCCACGCCAGCGATCGGAGATTTCCTTGTCCTTGGCGAGCGTGTTCGTGATCAGCGTGAAGAGGCGGATATTTTCGGAGAACACATCGGCGAGCGCATGCGCCGCGGCGGCGCGTTTCTTCGGCTCGGGATCGCTCAGCAGGTTGAGCGTCGGCTCGATGGCCAACTCCTCGCCCTCGACCTCGAACCGTAACGCCGTCATCGTTTCATTGAACAGACGGTTGAACGCGCCTCGGCCGGTCGTCGATTTCTCGTGGAAGACCTTTTCCAAGTCGTCACTCAGCTGGAAAGGCTTTTCCTTCCGCAGGTCGGCGAACCAGGGCTGATAGCGCGCGAGTTCGCCTTGGGAGATGGCCATATCCAGCACGGCATCTTCGATCCGGTTGATCTCAAGCTCGAAGAAGATCAGCTCGCTGGAGATTGTGGTCAGCTTCTCCTGGATGTCGCCATAAAACTTCGCGCGGTCCGGATCAGCGGTGTTCTGGGCATAGAGCAAGCCGGCGTAGGAGCCGAGACGCCCCAAAAGATCGGCGAGTGCTTCATAGTCTTTGACGGCTGCGCGGAAGCCTTCCCCACCCTTCGCGAGCTCTTCGAGTTTGCCCTCATAATTCTCTCGCAGCGCCTTGGCGTCCGTTTGTGCGCGGTCGAGATCACGCTCGACTTCCGGGGCGCTCGGGCTGGCATAGAGATCGGACAGAGCCCAGACCGGCATCTCGCCAAGATCAGGCTGCGCTGCGGAAACCGCCGCCTCTGAACTTGCATGGGCAATGAGAGGAGAAAATTCAGGATCGCTCATAAGCTTGGCTCCAGGGCACGGTGGGGGACGCGTCGGCGCGGCCTATCAAGGCGCCCGCGCCTGCACAAGTCTGCCTAAGCGCACGTCCCGTTGATGAGGACTGCGACTGCAGCCGCGTGTTCGAACCCGTCATTTCAAAAAAATTCAGCGGGAAAGCTGTTGTTTACCGTTATCGCCCACAGTCGCGTCAGGTTTTAGTCCAGTACCGGCCGCGTACCTCCTGCCACTGTCTGGCGTCACGGGGGAACGGCCGGAACAGTTGCGTAAATTGAGTGCGAGTACATGTCGAAGTGCGTTCTGGTCGTCGATGACGACCCGGCTCAGCGTCGTATCGTTGAAGAAACCCTGAAACGTTTTGGCTACGATGTTGCCACCGCCAATGGCGGTGAGGCTGCAATCGGCATCCTCGAAGGACCTGACGCTGCGAAGCTGGACATCGTCCTGCTCGATCTCGTCATGCCCGATGTCGACGGCATGGCCGTTCTCGACCGGTTGCGGGCCCGCGCCGGCATTCCTCCGATCATCGTCCAGACAGCACATGCCAGTATGGACACGGCAATCTCCGCGATGCGCGCCGGCGCTGTCGATTTTGTGGTCAAACCGGTCAGCCCGGAGCGCCTCGAAGTCTCGCTCAAGAACGCCCTGAAGATCGATGCGCTCGCCGGTGAAATCACCCGGATCAAGCGGCAGGCGAACGGTAAGCTCACCTTCGACGATCTGATTATTCACGGTGACGCGATGAACCGCGTCGTCGATCTCGGGCGGCGGTCTGCAGGCTCGAACATCCCTGTGCTGATCGAAGGCGAGAGCGGTGTCGGCAAAGAGCTGATCGCCCGCGCCATCCAGGGCGAGAGTGAGCGTGCTGGCGCCCCGTTCGTG
>JBCBXF010000306.1:0-2091 GCA_039816705.1 Pseudomonadota bacterium
CAGATCCTTGCGCAAGCGCAGGAGCCCCGCTTCCGGCCGATGCTCATAGGGCACGTCGTCCCACTGCGCGCCCCCGACCGCACCGAAGATCACACTGTCCGCCTTGAGCGCCTTCTCGACCGTCGCATCCGAAACGGCGGCACCATGCGCATCGTAGGCTGCACCGCCCACCAGATCGGTTTCGAGATTGAAAGTCACGGTGCCGCGCGCGTTGAACCACGCAACCACACGCGCCACTTCGTCCATGACCTCCGGACCTATGCCATCACCGGGAAGAAAAAGAACATCATGGTTCGGCATGGCGGGTGGCTCCGGAATAATGGCGCGCGTGTCGGGGCGCACGATCTCTCTTGGGCCGCGTGCTAACGTGCGCCGCGTGACCCATCAAGAGCTTTGCGTGTCTGGCATGCGAGAAGCTGCAGTATGAGGATCGACATCACCGCGGCAAACGCTCCGATGGCACCGAGCGCCAGGACGCTTTGCCAGTCAAGGCCGAGGCTGAACCCCACGGTTCCAACAAGGCCGTAGAGCAGGCTCATCCCAAACCCTAAAAAACCGGGAAACCAGATCGTGCTCGCAAGCGGATGACCCTTCATCCACACGAGCAAAGAGGCAGTCGCCAGAGCCGGTGCAAGGCCACAGACATAGATCAACGCGAGCCCGAGCGGGTGAAGTCCGTATGCCACCGCACCCAGTCCTTCAGGCAACTCAGCGGTCACCGCAAGCCCGGCAATCAGCGCAACGAACCCGAGCGGCGGCCCGGCAAGGCCGAAGGTGATAAAAAGCGCCGTGGGCGAGAACGCTTCACGGTCAGAGGCTTGGCGCTGCAACATATCTAGGGTCCCATCCAGGGGTTGAAGGAGAGACAGTGTGTTGCAGACGATCGCGCAAACGGCGTGCAGCGATTGGGGAGACTTTGATCGAAAGCGCCTGAGGCACGGCATCGGGGGTAGCCAGCCCGCATCAGCACAAATCCACGAGTTCTTTTTTCACCACCCCGCGTGAAATCGTGGACGACCAGCACCGATGATCATTGTCCGTTTATGTCTCGTGCGTCACAACACCCTCAACAAAGAGTTCAGGCGCGAGGCAGGCGAATGACGTTGCAAGTGGTCCAAGCGCGGACATCGCCCAGAGGTCGCAGCATGATCGCTGGCGCAACCGCGATAGCAGGCCTGTTCGGCCTTTTGCTCGAGCCAGCGTTCGCTCAGGCGCAAATGCTCTGGCAATTCGACCAGTACCGCGACGGAGCCACCCAACAGGAAACCGCCAGTCTCACGTTCGGGGTTCCCGAGACGGACAATACCCAGGTCCGCGCGACCTGTTCGGGCACAACAACAGCGTCTGCACAGCGCTCACGTATCGTCTTTGCAACCGACACCGGCGCTCTCAAGAATGGAGAGAAAGTGCGCCTGCAATTCTCTGGCGGCGGGCGATCACTAACGGTGGAAGGCCGCATTGCCGGCGTCGGCAACACGCAAGAACGCATCGCAGGCGTACGTCTTTCGCCAAAGCACGACAGTGCAATCTGGGATCTGCTGCAAGGTGCTCCCGGCGTTGATTATTTTATCTCTGGCTACCGAGCCGCCCAGCTGGATCTCGCCGAAGGACGCGAGGTGATCGCCGAATTCCTCTTGGCCTGTCGTAGCCGCGTCAACGCAGTGCAGGCGCCGGTCACAACACCCCCCGCAACAGCGTCAACTGGCGCGGGCACGGGCATCAGCGAAAAAGAGGCGTTCGACATCGCGAAGGAGTTGGGCACCATCGGCGCCTGGGAAGCATTTCTGAACAACTTTGGCAGCGGTTTCCGGGCCGATCTGGCACGCGCCTATCTTGCGAACCTTCGCGGAGACAACTCAGGCGGCAATGCGACCCCACAAGTCCAACCCCCACAACAACCTCAGCAGCAGGGCAATGGCGCAACCGCCGGTTTCCCGCTTTTTGTCGATGCCGGAACATCGCCTTGGTGGAATGCGCGCCGTCGCACCGCCTACGACGGTGGACGAGGCGAATATGCGGCGAGCGTTGAAACCGGCGGCATTGAGATGGTGACGCACTGCCACGCATATGGCCGCAATCGTGATCTCACGG
>JBCBXF010000307.1:0-2081 GCA_039816705.1 Pseudomonadota bacterium
GGCAACGATCCCGACGCCGAAATCGGCATCGCCGAGACCGATATAGACCTGTTGGCCGGTGATGATGCTCGGACTTAACCAGACGATCATGTACGGCATCGCCATGCTCGTCATCGCGGCGCTGGTCGGCACCAATGGTCTCGGCCAACAGGTCTATATCGGTCTCGGCGATGCCGATTTCGGCGTCGGGATCGTTGCCGGAGTCGGCATGGCCATCATCGCCATCATCGCCGATCGCCTCACCCAGGCGGCGACACGCAGTAATCCTGCGAGCTCGGGCGCCCAGCCGATGATTTGATTGCGGCGCGTCGGCCGCTCGTCAAGGCTCACGCGATCCCGACGTTGTCCCGCCAGGCATCCACGTCGGGGGTGAGGTCAAGGGGGAAGGTGTCGAAGAACTCGAAGCCGGTGGCCGTGACGACACCCTGGCGCTCCATTTTGCAGCCGCTCTGGCCGCCGACGCGACCGATGTATGTCTCGACGCAAATGCACATGCCTTCCTCGAAGGTGCCGTCGTAGGCGCCCGGACTGGTTGGTGTCGGGTAAGCGATGGCGGGATATTCATCGCACAGGCCAACGCCGTGGACGACGACACCGTAACGTTGCGGGAAGTAATCCTCCGGCAAGGTGTAGCCTCGCGCGGCGAAGTCGAAGAATGAAAGCCCCGGCTTTATGAGTTCCGCATTATGGGCGATCTGGTCCATCCCCATCGCATGGTTGGAGAGCTGCTCGTTTGTCGGTGTGCCGCCGGGGCAAATCCATGTGCGTGAAATGTCCGAGCAGTAGCCGTACGGCCCGACCAGATCCGTGTCGAAACCGACGGTATCGCCGGGGCCAATGACCCGGTCGCTGCATTCCTGCATCCATGGGTTCGTGCGCTCACCCGATGCGAGAAGCCGGGTCTCGATCCACTCGCCGCCGCGAGCGATGTTCACCTGATGCAGGATCGACCAGAGTTGGTTTTCGGTGATGCCGGGCTTCAAAGCGTGCCACATCTCGCCAGCGCCGATCTCGGAAGTGAGGATCGAGCGGCGCATCGCTTTCAGCTCTTCTGGATGCTTGATCTTTCGGGCTTCTTCGCAGAACGCGAAGCTTGAATGGCATTCGATGCCATGGGCTTCCAGCGCGGATATGCCATTCTGATCGCATGTATCGATTGCGAGACGCTTGTTCCCGCCGCCGTGAGTGCTGATCAGATCAGCGATTTCTGCCGCCCAGTCGGTTACGCGTGCCATCTCGTTCTGGCCAGCGCCAAAGTAGAACCACGCGACTGCCGGGCGCGTCTCATCAATGACAGGATAATCTTCCGACAGGTGCTCGCAGGCGTGGAAGTCAAACAGGATCACCGGTCCGTCGGTCGCAACATAGGCGTAACGGACCGCGTTGTGCATCGTCCAGATCTGCATGTTTGTCGCGTCGAGCGCGTAGCGCAGGTTGAGGGGATCATAGAGCAGGCAGCCGCCAAAATCGCGATCGCGCAATTGTGCGCGAATCCGCTCCAATCGATACGCGCGGACAATATCCATGTCGGGGGCTGGAAGGCCGGCCGCGGACCATTCATCTCCTGCCGGGTTGCTGGAGGACTCCGCGTTCACGAAGCCGAGTGGCGCTTTCGGCGCGCGGCTGCCCGGGTCGATCTTCGGCGTGTGGCGCGCGTGGCGATTGTCCATCGTACCCTCCCGGATCAGTCTTGTTTGAAGCGTGTTGCGAACGGGTGGATTGCGCAAGCTCTGCCCGCGACATTGCGCGGTCATTTGCGTCATCACCCTGCTCGCGTCACTTCGATGAGTGCTTTAGGGAGAAGCGAACGATCACTTCAACGCCGCGGGGCTGTCATGACACACGGACATTCTACGTTTCCGCGGGAACATCTCGCGCGCACGCCGACGCCGCTGGAGTTTTTTCCAAACCTGACGCAGGCGGTTGGCGGAGCGGAAATCTGGATCAAGCGGGACGACGAGACGGGGTTGGCGTTGGGTGGAAATAATACTCGAGTTGCCGAACTTTATTTCCACCCAACGCTTCAGGCGGTCTACGTCGTTGCGGCCGCGTCGATCTCGCTTCTTGCGGCTGTTCGGTGG
>JBCBXF010000308.1:0-1898 GCA_039816705.1 Pseudomonadota bacterium
TTTATCTCTGCGCACAGGAGAGGACGCCGGATCGCCATAGCAATACGGACGACGACGCTGAGATAAACCGTTGGGTCGTCGGGTGTTCGTCCCGCAGCAAATATGTCCGCAAACTCGCGCTCATAGTCTGCCGCAAAGAACACGTTGTGATACGCAAGTGGGCGGCCGGCGGATTTACCGCGTGCCGACCAGGTGACGGCGGACAGCGCGCGCTCGCCCGGCGGCACGGCTTTGACGGCCCGCGCTGCGCGTTTTCCGAACAGGCCATCAGCCAAGGCATTGATGTCTGCGTTGCAGACAATCGAGGAGGTGGAGAAACGTTCGCCGTCTTTTGAGATGACCCCGCAGGCGCGGCCCTGTTTGATCTCGATATCGGCGATGCGCGTGCCATAGCGGAACGTCACGCCCAGTCTTTGCGCGGTACGTTCAAGAGCCTCGGCGAGGCGTTGCATGCCGCCGACGACATGCCAGACACCCGCGGCCTCGACGTGCGCGATCAACATCAGCGTGGATGGTGCACGCATTGGCGATGCGCCGCAATAAGTGGCGTAGCGCGCAAACAACTGGCGCAGTCGCGGCTCGCTGAGATGTCGCGCGAGCTCATCCCACAGACTGGCAAAAGGGCGGTTTGCCAAGAGCTGCGGCATTCCGGTGAGGCCGAAGCGTCTTACCAGACCCAACATTCCTGGTTGGCTTGCCCGCATGAAGCGATGTTCAAGGCTGTCGTGCACAGCTTTGGCATGAGACAGAAACGCCCGCACCTCGTCTCGTGCCTTTGGAGAGAAAATCCGGGCAACCTCATCGTCGCGCGCCTTCGGCTCTGCGAGTAGATCGAAATGCGGACCATCGTCCCAGGCATGGCGGGCGAGCACCGGGAGAGCGGCGAGATCCACCTCGGCATCCAGTGAGGTTCCAGCCGCGGCGAAGATGCTTTCAAAGACGTCGCGCATCGTAAGCACTGTCGGACCACTGTCGATCGCATGCCCGCCAATCGGGAGCGCGCGCATCTTCCCGCCTGGCGTGTCACGCGCCTCGCAGACCGTGACCTGCCGTCCGGCTGCGGCCAGTTCGATTGCTGCGCAGAGACCGGCAATCCCGGCTCCCACGACGATGGTCGTTGCGTCCTTCGGGATCATCTTCGTTTGATCCGCCTCGTCTTTGCATTCGCACATGCATGCCAACGGCCAGAGAATAGCCTGTCAACTTTACTTTACACAAGTTGCGACGCATAGATTGGACACTTTGGCGCGCAGACGGAGGATGACGCGATGGGTTTAGCGGGCGGTGCGTTGGGGGACCGGATGCGACGTGTCTATGCGCGGCAGTTGATGAATTCGCGTACGCAAAGCCGATTGGCCGAGTTCCCACTGACCCGCGCCGTCAGCAAGCGGAAGTCTCGAAAGCTGTTCGATGTTTGCGCCGGGTTTGTCTATGCGCAGGTCGTGAAGGCGTTCGTCGAGTTGGAGGTGATCGAGCTTCTGGTTTCCGAACCGATGCAGGCGCGGGACATCGCGGCGCGTCTGTCGCTTTCGCGAGATCGCGCAGAGCGATTGCTTGATGCCGGGGTCGCGCTTGAGTTGCTGTATCTGCAAAGCGATGGGCACTATGCCGTCGGCGAGATGGGAGCGGCGCTGATCGGCTGCCCCGGTATTCTGGACATGGTGCGCCACCACGCGCTGCTCTACGACGATTTGCGAGATCCTGTCGGGCTGCTGAAGTCAGACACGCCAGACACCAAACTTTCAAAGTTCTGGACGTATGGGGCGCAAGATGATGCGCGTTCGCTGAGCGCGGAAGATATTGAGACCTACTCGGGTCTTATGGCCGCATCGATCCCGCCGATCGCTGACGAAGTGCTTGGGGCGTATGCGTTTCACTCCGATGACATGCTGCTGGAT
>JBCBXF010000309.1:0-1838 GCA_039816705.1 Pseudomonadota bacterium
CTCACGCGTGCATCGCCGTCGCCGCCGTTGAAGTTCAGGTCGTAGATGCTGTCGACGCCCTGCACGTACATAGCGAGGCGCTCAAGGCCGTAAGTCAGCTCGCCAGGGATCGGCTTGCAGTCAAAGCCGCCGACCTGCTGGAAGTAAGTGAATTGCGAGACTTCCATGCCATCGCACCAGACTTCCCAGCCGAGGCCCCAGGCGCCAAGCGTCGGGCTCTCCCAGTCGTCTTCGACGAAGCGGATGTCGTGTTTCTTCGGGTCGATACCGATGGCGTAGAGGCTCTGGAGGTATAGCTCCTGAATGTCGGGCGGGCTCGGCTTCAGGATCACCTGATACTGATAGTAGTGCTGTAGCCGGTTCGGGTTTTCGCCATAGCGGCCGTCGGTTGGACGACGCGAGGCCTGCACGTAAGCGGCGTTCCAGTGTTTTGGCCCGAGCGCGCGCAGGGTCGTCGCGGGATGAAACGTACCGGCGCCAACTTCCATGTCATAGGGCTGCAGGATGACGCAGCCATGCTGCGCCCAGAATTGGTGCAGCGTCAGGATGAGATCCTGGAAGGACTCGCGCGGGTGCAATGCCGGGGCGGCGGTCTTTTTCTGTTTCGTCGACATGGTCGGGCGCCGGGTCGGGGCGGGAAGAGTCGCGCGCACTATAGGGAGCGCGTCCCGGTGGGCAAGCTGAGATCAGCGCGGGCGATAGACGCCGGTGTCCGGGTCGGCTTTGAGTGTGCCGGAGGCGCGCGCCTTGCTGGAGCGTTCTTTCAATTCGCGGGCCGCGTGATCCGCCTGCAGCGCCTCGAGGCGACGGCGGGCCCAGCGTGCGGACGCGAAAAGACCGGCGCCGATTGCGGCGATGGCGAGTGGATGTGGCATACGAGAGTTTAGCCGTGCAGCGTGCTGCCGACCAGAGGGGAGTCGCGTTTTCTTCTTTCCGCAGGCGGGGCGAAGGTGGCCTTAGGGCGGATGAGAGGCAGCCGCTCGCTGCAGAACAGCGATTTTCGGCCAGGAACTATGAGATGCGCGAAGCGGAGGCGTTCGCGAATATTCTTCGCGACGCAGCCCCTCACCTTAGCCCCCTCCCCGCTCACGGGTAGAGGGAGTGGAGCAACGATGTCGCTAGTAGCTCTTGTGCCAGCGGGTGCGGGGTCCGTTGTCAATATGGATGTGGCTGTGGCGGCCGCTGTAGGTGCCAAGTCCGCCATTGTGATTGCGTTTCAGCCAGGCGAGCACGGCCTTGTACTGGCCGCGGGGCGGATGAAAATCGACGGCGCGGCAGGAGGCGTGGAGGCTGCGGCGGCCCGTTCCGCGGATGGTGGCGCCGGGGCGGTGGGTCGATAGGATCACCGGTTTGCCGAAGCGCTTGCGCATGGCGGCGAGCGTGGCTTTCAGCGAACCGGGCAGGCAGGCTTGCGGCGCGGCGGCGTGGGCCGTGTTTTGTGCGGGGGGAAATTGCGTTGGGCTGGCCAGTGTGAATACGGCGATCGTGACGGCGCCTGCGAGAAATCGAAACGTCTGACGCATATTATTCTCCATTCGAATTAACGCGTGTGTTTTGATCCGTCAGCGCAGTGCGGCATCCGACGGGCGGCGGCGGCACAACGGGGCTTCGGTGGCGGAAATGCGGCGACAGCGTTGCGGGCGTTGTCTCGTTATGGAGTTTAATGACGGTGCTTTTCTTCTCGGCAACCCCGCCCTACGGTGCGCTCGCGCAATCACGGCGGGTGAAAGCAATGCGCTGGAGGGGACGCTGCCATGTCGACACGAGACATCGACGGATTTTTTCAGCCGATTTCTGGATCGGAGATGCCACGTTTCTCAGGCGTTCCGACCTTTATG
>JBCBXF010000030.1:0-484 GCA_039816705.1 Pseudomonadota bacterium
ATCCGTCGACCTGCGCCCGGGTTATGAGACCTATTGGAGCTATATCCCGCACTTCATTCACTCACCGTTTTACGTCTACGCCTACGCGTTTGGCGATTGCCTCGTGAACTCGCTCTACGCTGTCTACGAGGGCGCCGAGGACGGCTTCGCGGAGAAATATCTCGACATGCTGCGCGCCGGCGGATCGAAGCACCACTCTGAATTGCTCGCCCCCTTCGGCCTCAACGCCAGCGACCCAAGTTTTTGGTCCATGGGCCTCGGCGTGATCGAACGTCTCATCGACGAGCTTGAAGCGATGGAGGGGTGAGTAGCACAACGGCCACAGCACATTTTGCGCTTCAGATAGGATGAAGCGCAGTCACACGCATCTCAGAGATCAAGAAGGCTGAGCCCGTTCAGTGGATCCGTGATCGAGGGCCGGACGTAGAGTGCATTGACCTCGCCGCACTTGCTCCCCACCTCGCGCTTATGACTGATGCTCCTG
>JBCBXF010000030.1:494-20064 GCA_039816705.1 Pseudomonadota bacterium
ACCAAAAACTTGGGTCGCTGGCGTTGAGGCCGAAGGGGGCGAGCAATTCAGAGTGGTGCTCCTGATATCCAAACGACACCCGACGCGGCACCAAAGGCACGCGATACCGAAGCCAACCGACTGACAGGTCGCGTCAGCCGGTATGCGCGGGTCGGCACGAACGTCGGTGGCGTCGCCGCGCGCGTTGCCGTATCCCGCCTCCTCGGGCGTGACGCGACGAACGACAAGAACGCGGCTGCCCTCGCAAAAGCACTCGGCGGGCTCAAGGGTCCGATGATGAAGGTCGCGCAGATGCTGTCGACCATCCCGGATCTCGTGCCACCGGAATACGCAGCTGAACTCTCGCAATTGCAAAGCCAGGCGCCCGCCATGGGCTGGCCGTTTGTCAAGCGCCGGATGCAGGCCGAGCTCGGCCCCGGTTGGCAGGCACGCTTCGCATCGTTCGAAAAAGAGGCCGCCGCCGCCGCGTCGCTCGGCCAGGTCCACCGCGCAACCAGCCTCGACGGGCGCGCGCTCGCCTGCAAGTTGCAATATCCGGAAATGCAGTCCGCCGTCGAAGCGGACCTCGCTCAGTTTGAGCTGGCGGTTTCCCTCTACAAGCGCGTCGACAGTGCCATCGACCCGTCCCAGATGGGAGAAGAGATCGGCGCCCGGCTCCGCGAGGAACTCGATTACGATCTCGAGGCCCGTCATATCGCGCTCTATTCCGGCATCATGGCTGACGAACCTCGGATCGAAGTCCCGAACGTCCTGTCTGAGCTTTCCACCAACCGCCTTCTCACGATGACGTGGCTCGAAGGTGCGCCACTCGCAGACTGGCTCGACAGCCCCCTCGAGGATCGCAACGCCATCGCACGTGCCTTGTTCAACGCCTGGTGGCATCCGCTCTACAATTTTGGTGTCATCCACGGCGATCCGCACATGGGCAATTATACCGTGCGCGCGAGCCACGATGGAACGGCGAGCGGTATCAACCTCCTCGATTTCGGCTGCATTCGCACGTTCGCACCGGCCTTCGTTGGCGGCGTGATCGAGCTTTATCTCGGCGTGCTGCATGACGACCGCGCGCGCATCGTCAATGCGTATGAGACGTGGGGCTTCAAGGGCCTCAGCAACGACCTCATCGACATCCTGACGATCTGGGCAAAGTTCATCTATGCCCCGCTGCTTGAAGACCGCGTCCGCAAGATCGATGAGAATACGAGCCCCGGTGAATACGGGCGCAAGCAGGCATTCGAGGTCCACAAGGGCTTGCGCGAGAAGGGGCCGGTGCAGATCCCTCGTGAGTTCGTGTTCATGGACCGCGCCGCAATCGGCCTCGGCGGTGTCTTCCTGCGCCTCGGATCGGAGCTGAACTACTACCGCATGTTCAACGAGGTCATCGAAGGCTTTGACGAAGACACGTTGCGCGCCCGGCAGGTCGAGGCCTTCAACGTGACGGGCGTCCCGGTCCCCGAGATGCCGGTCGCCGCGTAAACCTCGGCCATCTAGCCGTCGATACCCGGGCGATCACGCACAACCATCATCGTCGCGGACAGTGTTGCGACCGTCGCCACACCTTCCGACCCATGAGCCGTCGCCACGCCCTCGCAGAACATGACTGTCCGGCCCGCCTTGATCACAGTGCCTTGCGCCGTGAACCGCGCACCCCGCGCGGGCGCAAGCAGGTTGGTTTTGAACTCGATTGTGAGGACGCCGCTCCCTTCCGGCATGAGCGTGAGCGCGGCATACCCACATGCGCTGTCGAGAAGCGTGGTGATGGCTCCTGCATGCATGAAGCCGTGCTGCTGCCCGAAATGTTCGGCGAACGGCATGGTGATGGAAACGTCACCGGGCAACACCGCGCCCAACTGCGCATCGAGCGTTGCCATCGCCGACTGTCGCGAAAAACTCGCCGCAACCCGTGCCGCGAAGTCGCTATCCTGTGGGTCAAACATCGCGGCCGCTCCTCACCCGCATTTGGATTGTGACACCTCTGCCGTTGGCAAGGCCAGGCGAACTGGCTACACGAGGCTTATTGCCGTTGTGCTGCAGCGCACACGCTTGGACATACCGACAGGACTATCATGACGATCGACACTTCCGAAGGCCACGAGGCCATGGACTACCCGGAACACATGCGCACGTACGCCGGCTTTCTGATGGCCACCAAATGGGCCACCATCGTCGTCATCGTCGTACTGGCACTCCTGGCAATCTTCCTGCTCTAGCCCGTCCCGCCCGGCACTGGCGACATGCTGATCGCGCTCAAACTTCTCGGCTGGGGGCTCGCCGCCTATCTCGCGGTCATGGCAGCGCTCTATTTCGGCCAGGCACGGCTTATTTATCATCCGGATGCGACGCAGGTTTCGCCGGGCACGCTTGGTCTCAGCAGGTTCGAAGAGGTGCCTGTCCCGACCGAGGACGGCCAGGCCACGCTGGTGACATGGCGGGCTGCGCCGCGCGAAAAACGTCCGACGCTGCTCTACTTTCATGGCAACGGCGGCACGCTCGCTGCGAGGGGCGGACGCCTTCAAGCGCTTAACGACGCCGGCTTCGGCGTCTGGATCATGGCCTACCGCGGCTATTCCGGCAGCACGGGGCGACCGTCGGCGACCGCAAATACGACCGATGCCCGGACGCTCTACAATCGGCTTATCTCAGATGGCGTGTCCCCCCACAGTGTGTTCGTTTATGGCGAGTCGATTGGCACCGGTGTGGCCACGGATCTCGCATCAAAGGTCGCCATCGGCGGCCTGATCCTCGACGCTACCTTTACCTCACTCGCAGATCGCGCCGCGCAGCTCTACCCGTGGGCGCCGGTTCGCCCGTTTCTGCGCGAAAACTACCCCGTCGAGGCGCTGATCGCTGACATCGATGCGCCATTGCTGGTTATGCACGGTGCGCGGGATGCCGTGATCCCTTCGACCATGGGCGAGGCCGTTTTCGCCGCCGCTCGCGAGCCAAAGACGCTGCGCATCTTCCCCACAGGCGGCCACTCAGACCTCTTCAACAAAGGTGCGCTCGCCGAGATCATCGCATTCGCAGCACCGCAGACGCCGTAGGCACGCACGGCTAAGTTGTTCGATCTCGCGGACTTCGCTAGGTCTGAGCCCACACCGTCACGACAACACGCAGCGAGGCCAGCATGGCGTCTCCGAGACAGGCCGCCGGGCGAGGTGGCAAGGCTGCAGCATTCATGCGCAAGGCGATCCAGTACTATGAGGCTGGCGACCTTGCCCGCGCGCACAAGAACGTCACAAAATATCTCTCCGCTGATCCGGTCAACGCGGATGCCAATCACCTTGCAGGCGTTATCGCCAATGCGGACGGTCGCCCAAAGACCGCGATCCCTTTTTTCCTCCGCGCGATCAAAGCCAATCCACGCATCGCAATGGTGCATAACAATCTTGGCGAAGCCTATCGTGCGCTGAAGCAGTTCGAAGATGCGGAGGCTGCGTATCGCAGCGCCATGGCTCTCGCGCCAAAAGAGTCGGGATTTCAGAACAATCTCGGCACCGCGCTTCTGGGGCAAGGTCGCGCTGAAGACGCCGTCGCGGTCTATGAGACCGCGCTGAAACTCTCCGCTCGTGACGCCATGCTGCTAACAAACTACGGAAATGCTCTGCTTGAGGTCGGGCGTGGCGCCGATGCCGTGGCCGCGCACATGCGAGCACTCGAGATCCAGCCGTCATTACTTGAAGCGCTGAACAACCTCGGCCTCGCCCTTCTCGGCTCTGGCGATCATCTGAAGGCGGAAGAAAAGTTCCGGTTGGTCTTGGCCCGTGATCCGGCGCACCATGGAGCGCTCGGCGCGCTGGCAACGATCGCCAGCACCCGTGGCGATATCGATGCTGCATCGGAGCTACATGAAGCGCGTCTGCGCCAGGCGCCCGAGGACCGCGAAGCCTATCTCGATTACGCGGACATGCTGCGCTACGCGAATCGGCCCGAAGCGGCCGCGGCCGTGATCGAACGTCATCTCGTCATCGACCCCGAATGTATGGACTCTCACGTTCAACTGGCCTCGATCTGGCGCGCCGCCGGCGAACGCATCAAGGCCGAAGCGCTTCTTCGCGAGGCGCTCAAGCGTGATCCTGAACACGTGGCTGCCCGCATGGTTCTCTCGCAGATCGCGAAACATACTGCGGAGGATGAAAATCTCGCAGCCCTCAAGAAATTAGCGGCCGATGAAACACTGCCAGAATCAAAAATGGCGAATGTCCAGTTTGGCCTCGGCAAGGCGTTTGAAGATATCGCCGAGTATGACGGCGCCGGTCGAGCATTCGTAGCGGCCAATTACTATCGCCGAGCCGAGATAAAGTATGACGAAGCGCAATTCCTGCAGACGGTGGCCAAACTGAAGGAAACCTTCTCGCAAGACATCTTGAGCGCGAGGTCGGGCGAGGGCAGTGGGGAGACAACCCCCATCTTCATCGTGGGCATGCCGCGCTCCGGCACGAGTTTGGTCGAACAGATTATCTCGAGCCATTCACGCGTTGATGGCGCCGGTGAGCTGACGACGTTCAGTGATGTGGTCTCTCAGGCAATGGCCACGCGCGGGGGAAGCTTCCCCGGTGATGTGCCGACGCTTGCGAATACGCAACTTGTCGAGATCGGGGATAAATATGTCGCCGCCGTGCGAAAGCGTTTTGGCGACGCGCCACACATCACCGATAAGATGCCGCACAACTTTTTGAACGTCGGGATGATCCGCCTCGCCTTGCCGAACGCAAAAATCATCCATTGCTGCCGACATCCGATGGACACCAGCCTCTCCATCTTCAAGCACGCATTTTCCGCCGCCCATGACTACGCCTACGAGATGGGAGAACTCGGCCGATATTATCGCGAATATCTCTCCCTCATGGCGCACTGGCGCGAGGTGTGTGGGGATGCCATGCACGACATCCAGTACGAAACACTCGTCGAAGACACCGAGGCACAGGCCCGCGCGCTGATTGAGTTTTGCGGCCTTGCGTGGGAACCGGCATGTCTGGAGTTCTACAAGACCAAGCGCACCGTGAACACGATCAGCGCCAGCCAGGTCCGCCAGCCGATCTATAAATCCTCCGTTGCACTCTGGAAGCGCTACGGCGACCATCTGCAGCCGTTGATCGACGCGCTCGGCGACGCAGTCCCGCCGGAGGCTTGAGCCGGCACCAGCGCGTCAGTCGACCGCGCCTTCCGAGAGAATGGCCAACACCCGCGCGTCCGCATCGACCCAAAGGGCATCGCCGCACACGCGCAATGCGGCAAGCCCGGCGACACCGCTTGGCGTGCTGGCAAAGCCATAGTCCGCAATCAGTGCCACGGTCTGCTCGGCCTCGGTATCGCTGATCGTCACGAACGCATCCGCATCCTGCTGCAACGCTTCAAAGGCGATGAGCGACGGCGTCTTGCAGTCAAGGCGGCCCATCGTGCTGTCATCCCCCTTGACCGTCGTCATCTTTCCGGCGGCTACCGATTGCATCAAACAGGGGGCCTCGTCCGGCTCCACGACCACGATGCGCGGCTGCACCGGCCAGTCATCGCGGATGCGCGCCGCGACAGCAGCTGCGAGGCCCCCCACACCAGCCTGCAGCACGACATGCGTCGGCCATTTATTCTCCGCAGCGAACGCGTCGCGGCATTCATCCGCGATAACCGTATAGCCCTCCATCACGAGCGCTGGCGGATCGATGTACCCCTCCCACGAGCCATCCGCGAGATGGAACCAGCCATGCCGCGCCGCCTCGCGTGCGGCATGAGTGACGCTGTCTTCGTAGCTGCCATCAACGCGATCAACCGTTGCTTCAATCGCGCGCAGCCGCGCCGCAAAAGCCTCCGGCACCGCGCTGCCGAGAACCACGACCGCCTGTGCTCCAAAAATCCTCGCGCCCGCCGCAACGGAGAGCCCGTGATTGCCAGCACTCGCGGTGATGAACGTCATGGTAGACGCCATGCGGCGCACCGCGTCTGCGGTCATCTCGTGCGGATTGACCGGGGCACCGAGCGCATCTCCCACGCGACCTCGCATCTCTTGCGCAACCGCGAAAGCGCCACCCAGCGCCTTGAAGCTGCCAAGCCCCATTCGCGTGCTTTCGTCTTTCACCCAAAGTGTCGCGATGCCCTGTGCTGCCGCCATTTCCGGCATAAGCCGCAGAGGCGTTGCTGCATGCCGCGGGCACGCGGCGAGGAGGGTCCGTGGCCGATCCGGATCGGCACGAAATCGCAAGCGTGTCTGACGAGACGCACGTCGATGTGGATTCTCGAAATGCCGCATTCAAACTCTTTCAGGCGAAGCGTTTGGCGAGACGCGGCCAGAGCAACTCCAGCACCACACTGCCGCAGATCACCAGGATCGCCAGCACTTCGATGCCGGAGATGGGTTGACGCAGGATGGCAAGCGCGAGGAAGGCGGTAAGCACCGGCTTGAGGAAGAAAAGATAGCTACCCCGAGTAATATCCGGGACAGCGGCCAGACCTCCGAGCCAGAGGATCTGTGTGATCGTTGTATTCCAGATGCCGAGCACAAGCAGCGATGATGATGCCGTCGCCGACTTCTCGAACAGGGTCAACGGATTGACCCAGATCGCAAAGAACACACCGACAATCACCCAAAGCCCGATCGCGCCAATCGTCATCGACAGTGTCGTGATCCGCAGCGCGCCATGCGCCACGATCAACGGCTTCACCATGACCGCGTAGAACGAACCAAGCGCCGCACAGGCGAGCGCCATCAGGATGCCGATAATCGAGCGGCTGTCCCCGGCGAGCTGACTGAGCACCCCGTCCGTGAGCAGGAGCGCAACCCCGATGACGGCAGCGCCGCCCGAGATCAGCTTTGCGGTCGAGACAGGCACGCGATTGATCAGCAGGTTCGCCAGCCCGACAAAAATCGGGATCGTGGTCACCATCGTCCCGACCTGCACCACGCTCGCGTAATCCAGCGACCAGTGAAAAAACAGATACGCTCCACTCACACCGACGATGGAAAGGGGCACCAGCTCTTTCCAGTGCGCACGCAAAGGGCTCATGAGATCGCGTTGGCTCGGCCAGCACGCACAGATCGCAAGCAGGCCGAGCGCACCGATGAGATAGCGCCAGACCGAAACCTCAGGCCCGTTCACGCCCGAGAACACGGCGAAAAATTCGCTGGAGGCATGACCCGTGACGCCGAGAAACGTCATGCCGTAGGCGAGCGCAGGCGACATCAGGAGGCGTCCGTCTCGACAGCCGGATGGGGTTGCGACGACAGCCGCTCGGCGAATGACTGAAGCGCCCCGGCGAGAATCTCCGGCTGTTCGATCGGGATGAGGTGCCCGGCATCGGCAAGCACGATCTCCTCAACATCGGCGATCTCCGCCTTGATCTCCTCGACGGCATTGCGGTCGAGAAAGACCCGATCCCGCAGGCCGGTCACCACAAGAACCGGGCACTCGATGTTGCTCCACGCAAACTCCCAGTCAACATCACGCGAACGCTTAATCAGCCGATAAATTCCGGAAGTCGCATCAAGTGGCGTGTAGGCGCTGTCGCCGAGACACGCCGCGCGCATCTCGGACAGCTTTTCCGGGCCGAGCAGCATCGGGAGGAAAAGGTCCATGACGAGTTGCGATCCGCCAAGCTTGCTTGCTCGGAACACCGCCTCGTTCGTCCAGTCGAGAGCAAGGCCCGGTTTGCGCAACGTATTGATCAGCACGATCCCCTCGCAGGCAAGGCCAGCTTTCATGGCACGTGCCGCAAAAAGCCCCCCGATTGACAGCCCGACAAGAACGCATCGCCCTGTCACGCGTTCGCTGACCACACGGTGCAAATCCCGCACGATCTGCGCGTCGTCGAGTGCGTCCTCCGCGCCGTACTCTGTCTCAACCTGCCCACGAAAATTATAGCTCAGCGTGCCGTAACCTTGGTCGCGCAGCGCTGGCGCGATCACGGCCTCCCATTGATCAGTGCTCCCGGTCAGCGCGTTCACGAACACAAACGTCAGATCGCCAGAGCTCGGTCGCGTATGCAAACACCGCAAACCATCCACGGGCGTCTCGTTCGCTGCGGGAGATGATGTCATGACAGGCAACCTCGCGTATTTTCGCAGCAGACAACGGTCCGGCGCGCACCACCAACCGAAGATGACGGACCGCGGCTGGCCAGCCTGATGTGGAAAGCCCGCCAGCAGCTCCGCTTGAATTCGCCGAATCCGCCATGAATGCAAGGCTGAAGCAGCGACGGCATTAGGCTGCGCACGACCGACAGGCGATGAACATGCTGACAATGATCACGGACGTACCTGCGACGTGGGTCGACCAGGGCATGGCCATCGCCTTTAATCTGACAACCGCAATCGTGCTGCTCGTCGCCGGCTTCGTGATGGCTGGCTGGGCGCAACGGCTGGTCCGGCAGCGGCTTTACGCGTTGAAGACATTCGACCGCACGCTGGTGCCATTTATCTCCAGCATCGTTCGTTACGCAATCCTCGTCATCACGTTCGTGCTCGTGCTGTCGGAGTTCGGCGTGCAGACCGCCAGCATCATTGCTGTTCTCGGTGCAGCAGGCCTCGCGATCGGGCTCGCATTGCAGGGCACGCTCTCCAATGTTGCCTCCGGCATAATGCTGTTGATTCTGCGTCCGTTTCAGGTCGGACACTACATCGAGGCTGGCGGCACGAGCGGCACCGTCCAGCAGATCGGTCTCTTCATGACCGAGTTGAAAACGCCGCAGAACGTGCTCCGCCATGTGCCGAACTCCGCGGTCTTCGGCGACGTGATCTCAAGTTACAACGCATTCCCTGAAATGCGCGTCGACCTCGAAATCGGGATTTCCTATGACGCGGACATCTCGGCTGCCCGTGAGGTCATGTTGAAGGTGGTTGCCGCGGACGATCGCTTCCTCCGGACACCCGCCCCGCAAGTCATCACCAAGGCGCTTGCGGACAGTTCCGTCAATCTGGAGATCCGCGCGTGGGTAGCGCAGGACGATTTCTTCGCGACGCGTTTCGATCTCACACGCGAAGTCAAAGTGGCGCTGGACGCTGCAGAGATATCGATTCCTTATCCGCATCGTCAGCTCCTGTTTCCCCCGGACAGCGCGTCCGTTGCCGCACCGCGCAAGCGCAAACCGCGCACGACCAAGCGCACCTCAACAAAGCCCGTGTAGAAGAGCGGTCCGCGCCGCGGCCGACGAATCCGGCTAGAACCACCGCATGATTGTTTGCAGCACATTCGCAGGCCGCACGGTCGCCGTTTTTGGGCTGGGGCGCTCCGGGCTGACCGCGGTCGCATCGCTCAAGGCGGGCGGCGCCAACGTGATCGCATGGGATGATGGCGAGAGCGCACGCGCACGCGCGGGCGAACTCGATGTGGCAGTGGCCGACCTTGCGAACATTGATTGGTCGGACATCGCTGCATTGGTTCTCGCGCCCGGCGTACCGTTGACCCATCCGGCGCCCCACTGGACGGTCGAAAAAGCCCGCGCCGCAGAGGTCGATATCATTGGCGATACCGAGTTGTTCTTCCGCGCGCGGGATGAGGCGGCGCGTGACCTTGGCATCGTACCGCGCGTGATCGCCATCACGGGCACCAATGGCAAATCGACCACCAGCGCACTCACCGCCCATCTCTTGGCCGATGCCGGATGTGATGTCGCGCTTGGCGGCAACATTGGAGACGCCGTTCTCGGGCTGGAAGCTTTCGACGGATCGCGCATTTATGTCATCGAATTTTCGTCCTATCAGATCGATCTCACCCCGTCGCTCCACCCCCAGGGGGCCGCGCTGCTGAACGTGACACCGGACCATCTGGATCGTCACGGATCGCTGGAACACTACGCCGCCGTGAAAGCACGGGTTTTCAAGCAGCTCGAGACCGGCGACACCGCCGTCGTTGGCATTGACGATCCGCTGAGTGCCGCGATCGCAAAACACATTCCGCCCGCAGCGACGCGGATTAAAATCACAACCAGTGCGCAGATTGACGACGGACTTGCCGTACGCAATGGCAAGCTGTTCGTGCATCGCGCCGGAACGCCGATTGAAGCCGCAGACTTCTCGGCAAATCTCGCCTTGCGCGGCGCCCACAACGGGCAGAATGTGGCGGCCGCCTGGATGCTCGCCACCGCCATGGACGTGACGCCCGAAGCCCTGCAACGCGGTCTTGCGAGCTTTGCCGGTCTCGCGCACCGCCTCGAATATGTGGGACATCTGCCCAAGCCAGATGGTCGTGTGCTTTTCGTCAACGACAGCAAGGGAACCAACGCCGAGGCAGCGGGGCATGCGCTTGCAGCCTTCGATGATATTTTCTGGATCGCAGGCGGACGCGCCAAGGACGGCGGGATCTCTGGGTTGGCGGAGCGCTTTGATCGGCTGCGTGCCGCGTTCCTGATTGGGGAAGCCGCAGATGATTTTGCAGCGACCTTGAGAGCGCTCGGCGGTGACACGGATGCCATCACACTCAGTGGTGAACTTGACCGTGCGGTCGAGCAGGCCACGACCGCGGCGGTTGCAAGCCCCATAGCTGAGCCGGTCGTTTTGCTATCGCCAGCAGCCGCGTCCTTCGATCAATTCGCAGACTTCGAAAAGCGAGGTGACGCGTTCCGCAAAAAGCTCCGCGCGCTTCCGGGCTTTGTCCCAGCGTCGGAAGAGCACCACTGATGTTTGCACGCACCGATCGCTCACGCCTCGCAATGTGGTGGTTCACCGTGGACCGCCAACTTCTCTGCGCCGTGCTCGCACTTATCGCCGCCGGGGTGATTTTCTCTCTGGCTGCCGGACCGACCGTGGCAATGAAAAAAGGCCTTGCCGCCTATGTCTTCGTAGAGCGACACACGCTCTTCGCGATGGCGGCCGTTGTCATCGTCACGGTCGTTTCGTTTTGTACGCCCTTGGCCATCAGGCGGATTGCGTTGCTGGTGCTCGCAGCCAGCATTGCCGCGATGATCGCGTTGGTGCTTGGCGGACCGGAGATTAATGGCGCGCAACGCTGGGTGCGTTTTGCCGGGCTGTCGCTGCAGCCCTCCGAGTTCGTGAAGCCCGCATTTGTCGTTCTCGTCGCATGGGCGCTCTCCGCACATGCCCGGACAGGCCGTGCGGTGCTGCTCGCGATCCCCCTCGGCCTTGTTGCACTCGTTGTCGCGCTGCTCGCGTTGCAGCCTGATTTCGGCCAGTCACTTCTTATTGCCGCGCTCTTCGGCATCATGTTCTTCGCCGCAGGCTACTCGTTGCTTTGGCCACTCGGCGCGCTCGCTGCCGGGCTTGGCGTCACCGGCATCGCCTTCCTGCACTTCCCGCACGTGCGCGCCCGGATCGAAGGATTTCTTTCGCCGGAAGACAGCGACACCTACCAGATTGACCGCGCGGTCCAATCGTTTGTCGAAGGCGGATGGTTTGGACGCGGTCCCGGCGAAGGCGTCATCAAGTCGATCCTGCCGGATGCGCATACAGACTTCATCCTCGCGGTGATTGCCGAGGAGTATGGCATCCTCGTGTGCCTTGTATTGCTCGGTCTCTATGCGTTCGTGGTTGCACGAACCATCGGCCACGTCTGGCGTATGCAGAACCGGTTTGCACGTACCGCTGCCGGTGGTCTCGCCTTTCTGCTTGCCATGCAGGCCTTTGCGAACATGGGGGTCAACACAGGCCTGCTTCCGGCAAAAGGCGTCACGCTGCCGTTCATTTCCTATGGTGGATCATCGCTCACCGCGATGGCGCTTGCGATGGGAATGCTCCTCGCGCTGACCCGGCGCTCCGTCGAATGGACCGACGTTATTCCACGCACAGCCGAGAGATCGGCGCTGACGCAAGCGCGGGCACTGCCGGGAGAATAATGCGCAGCGGCGTGCAGATGTGCCGCGCCTGAAGGACAACACTGAGATGCCACACCTTTTTTTCCTCGCGGCCGGCGGTACCGGCGGTCATTTATTTCCCGCCTATGCGCTGGCGCAGGAGCTCAACCGGCGCGGCCACACCGTTGACCTCGTCACCGATGATCGCGGCGACCGCTATGGCAGCGATTTCCCGGCGCGACAGACGCACCGTATCCCCGCTGCAACATTTCGCGGGGTCAGTCTGGCGAGCATTAAAGGCGCGCTGAAACTGCTTCGTGGCGTTCACGCAAGCCGCAAGCTCATAGCCCGGGAGAAGCCGGCAGCCGTGATCGGGTTTGGCGGCTATCCGACATTTCCGCCGCTAGTTGCCGCGCGGATGCGCGGACTGCCACGCGCCATCCACGAAGCGAACGCCGTGATGGGGCGCGCAAACCGGGCACTGGCGCCGCACGTTACAGCTGTCGCCACCTCGTTCGCCAACACGGGCCTGCTTGGCAAGACCGATCCCTCGCGGGTCCGCGTGACGGGCAATCCGGTGCGCGACAACGTTCGCAGTCTCGCGAAGCGCCCTTATGTGTCGTCCGCCGCGGACCAGTCATTTCAACTCGTCGTCTTTGGCGGCAGTCAGGGCGCGCGGTACTTTTCGGACACGGTGCCTCCCGCCGTCGCGCGGCTCGCGCCGGAGCTTCGCAGCCGCCTGAGCATCACGCAGCAGTGCCGGGAGGAAGACATGTCGCGTGTCAGTGCGGCGTATCAGGCGCAGGGGGTCACCGCGCATCTCGGTACCTTCTTCAAGGATTTGCCACAGCGGATGTCAGACGCACAGCTCGTGATTGCGCGGGCAGGCGCATCAAGCGTTACGGAACTCGCCGTGCTCGGTCGTCCATCCCTTTTGGTACCGCTGCCACACGCGCTCGACAATGATCAGCTCCGCAACGCCTCTGCGCTTGCTGCGGCGGGCGGGGCGTGGTGTCTCGAACAGGCGCAACTCGATGCTGAGGTGCTTGCAGCACACCTGCATAAAGCCATGACCTCGCCCCGAAACCTTGCCATGGCAGCCGCGGCAGCAGCTGGGGAGGGGCGAGCGGACGCTGTTGAACGTCTCGCCGATCTTGCGGAGCGCTTAGCAAGCGGCGCTGATGGATGACCGCCGTCTCGCGAATCGGGTGTATGAGGCGTTTACTGAGGGTTTCGCTGCCGCGCGGCCGCGAGCTTAACCTTATCGGGTTCCGCGCAAAGGTGAAAAGGCGCAAACCGTGCGCTGCTGTGCGCGCGTATCGAAGTCCGGAGCGCCTGGGGAGAGAACGACATGCGCATTCCTGAGGGTATCGGCCCGTTCCACATTATCGGCATCGGCGGCATTGGCATGAGTGCTGTCGCCGAAATACTGGTAGAGCTCGGCTATGACGTGCAGGGCAGCGACCAGAAGGAAAGCGCGAACGTCGATCGTCTGCGCAAACGCGGCATCAGAGTTTTCGTAGGTCATGACGCTGTCAATCTGGTTGGCGCGCGATATGTCGTCATTTCCTCCGCCGTCAAACCGGGCAATCCGGAACTCGACGCCGCGCGACTGAAGGGCATCCCGATCATTTCGCGGGCCGAAATCCTCGCGGAAATAATGCGCTTCTGCTCGACCGTGTCGGTGACCGGCACACACGGCAAGACCACCACAACATCGATGATCGCTCACCTGTTCGACTCAGCGGGCCTCAACCCAACGGCGATGAGCGGCGGTATTATCAATGACTGGGGCACCAACGCCCGCCATGGCACCGGCCAGTGGATGGTCGTCGAAGCGGATGAGAGTGACGGCACCTTCATTCGACTGCCGACTGAGATCGGCGTCGTGACCAACATCGATCCGGAGCATCTTGATTATTATGGCTCGGTCGAAGCGATGCACCTCGCCTTCCGCACGTTCTTTGAGCGCATTCCGTTCTATGGCTGTGCGGTGGCCTGTATCGATCACCCTGTCGTCCGTGATTTGCTCAGCGAGTTGCACCGCGAAAACCGCCGGCGTGTGTTGACTTACGGTGTCTCGGAAGATGCGGACGTACGCCCGCAGGTCCATGGCAATCAGGGCCAGACGACCCACTTCGACATTCATTGCGGCCCCCGCGTCAAAGGCGGCCAACGGACGATCTCGGGCGTGCGCCTGCCGGTGCCGGGGCACTACAACACGTTGAACGCACTCGCTGCGATGACCGTCTGCGCCGAGGTTGGTATTGCGGATGAACAGATACTGGCCGGACTTGCGACCTTCGGCGGCGTCAAACGCCGCTTCACGCACACCGGCTCGTGGAACGGCGCAGAATTTTTCGATGATTACGCACACCACCCGGTTGAGATCGAAGCGGTGCTGAGCGCAGCGCGCAGCACCACCAATGGCCGCGTCATCGCCATCATGCAGCCGCACCGGTACACCCGCCTGCGCGATCTGTTTGACGACTTTGCAAAGTCGTTCGGCAATGCGGATGCTGTTCTCGTCGCCCCGGTCTATGCGGCCGGAGAAGAGCCGATCGAAGGCTTTGATCACCGCACGCTCGCGGATCGCATCCGCGAACTTGGCGGTGCAGGCGCGATCGCCATCGAGATGCAGCAGGAAGTGGCGCCTGTTCTCTCTCAGATCGTGCAGCCTGGAGATCTGGTGATCGGGCTTGGTGCAGGCTCGATCACGGAGTGGTCCCATGCCCTTCCGGCTCAACTCGCCGCGGTGCATCAAGTCTCGGCCTGACCACCGTCCAAAGAACAGTTCGATCGCCCTGCGAAAGCCGCTGTCTTAACAGAAGTTAACGCGGCGTTAACCGAATCCGTCCGAGGTGAACATTGCGCGACTCCGCCCTGCGGTCCGCGCCAGCGCACGGCGAGAGCAGTTGAATCCATGGCAGAGCAGTCACCTCATTTGCGAAGCGAGGCCAGTCCGATCGCCCGCGACCAGCTGCCTGATGTGCGCGGCCGTCTGACGCCTGATGCGGCGCTCGCTGATGTCACCTGGTTTCGCGTCGGCGGACCGGCGGAGTATCTCTTCACACCGGCAGATGAAGACGACCTCGCCGATTTCCTGAGAGCGCTGCCGCCGCAGATCCCGGTCTTGCCGATCGGTCTGGGCTCCAACCTGCTGGTCCGGGATGGCGGCATCCCAGGCGTTGTGATCCGGCTCGGTCGCGGTTTCGCGAACATCACGGTCGAGGACGGCCATCGCTTGCGCGCCGGAACCGCCAACCCGGATATGAAAGTCGCGCGGGCCGCTGCACATGCGGGCATTGCGGGTCTCGCATTTTACCGCGGCATCCCGGGCGGTCTTGGCGGCGCGCTCCGCATGAATGCAGGCGCTCACGGCACCGAAACACAGGACCGTGTCATCGAGGCGCGTGGCGTCGATCGCAGCGGTCAGGTCCTCACTTTTACGAATGAAGACCTCGCCTATAGCTATCGCCACTGCGGCGCGCCCGCCGACATCATCTTCACGGAGGCGCTCTTTGCGGGCGAAGCCGGTGATCCGGACGCCATCCGGCGCGAGATGGATGAGGTCGCGGCCTACCGCGAGGAACACCAGCCAACGAAGGAGCGCACGGGCGGTTCCACCTTCAAGAACCCGCCGGGCCACAGCGCCTGGAAACTCATCGACGCGGCCGGGTGTCGCGGGCTGACGATCGGTGGTGCGCAGATGTCCGAGAAACATTGCAACTTCATGATCAACACTGGCGACGCGACCGGCGAAGATCTCGAGACACTTGGCGAGACGGTGCGGGAGCGGGTGCGATCGTCAAGTGGTGTCACGCTTGAATGGGAGATCAAACGTCTCGGAGTGCCTCGCGAAGGCGGGCCCACCGGCGCAGCGTTGGCAGTGTCCGCGGACACCTTGGCAGTCCGGTCATGAGCGCCAGGCAATACCAGCGTGTCGCCGTGCTGATGGGCGGACTTTCTGCCGAGCGCGAGGTCTCGCTCGCAAGCGGCACAGCATGCGCGCGTGGTCTTGAAGACGCCGGATACGAGGTGGTTCGTATCGACGTTGATCGCGACGTCGCACGCCGTCTCGCCGCCGATCGCCCGGACGTCTGCTTCAATGCGCTCCACGGACGTTATGGCGAAGATGGCTGCATCCAGGGCCTGCTTGAGACGATGGGTCTGCCGTATACGCACTCAGGCGTATTGTCTTCCGCGCTTGCGATGGACAAGGCACGGGCGAAATCGGTGCTTGCAGCAGGCGGTATGCCCGTCGCGCAAGATGTCGTCCTCACCCGCGCCAAACTCGCGGACGGCGAGCCGATGGCCCGACCTTTTGTGCTGAAGCCTCCACTCGAGGGCTCGAGCGTCGGCGTTCAGATTGTGCTTGAGCACTCAAACTTCGTCGCACCCCAGGCTGCCAAGGATGGCGATCCGGCAGAGATCCTGATGGCTGAGAGGTATGTGCCGGGTCGAGAACTCACATGCTGTGTGCTGGACGACACCGCGCTCGCCGTCACCGAGATTTTTCCTGTCGGTGGCTCTGCCTTCTACGACTACGAGGCAAAGTATGCGGTCGGCGGGTCTAAGCACGTGCTGCCCGCGGAAATTTCACCGAATCTTTACGAAAATGTCCGGAAATTAACCCTCCAGGCGCACCGCGCGCTCGGATGTCGCGGCGTCTCGCGGTCCGACTTCCGTTTCGATCCGGAAGCCGGGTCCGATGGTGAACTGATCTATCTCGAAACGAACACCCAGCCCGGCATGACGGAGACGTCGCTGGTGCCTGAGCTGGCTGAGCACGCCGGCTGGACGTTCGCTGACCTGATGCGCTGGATCGTGGAGGATGCAGGGTGCAATCGCTAGGGCCGACACTACGGATGCCACGTCTGCTTGCGCGCGCAAGCAGCGCCGCGGCACGCCGTGCTGGTCGGGCTGATGCAGTCACTTCACCTGGCGCGCATCGCGATCTCGGCGAGATGAGACCGGGGCACGATCTGGCGCTGGCCGCACCGATGCGTCGTGGCACGCGCAAGACCGACGATTTTTCTCCCCTTACGGAGCCACCGTTTTTCGGCCGGGAAGATGTGCGCGCAGCTCAGTCGGTCTCTGTCTCCGCGCAGGCGCCACAAACCCGACGCGGTAACGGTTTGATGATCGGCTGGTCGCTTGTCATGGCCTGCGCCGTTGTTGCGATCATCGTGCTGAACCTCCCGCCCCATTTGCAGGATCGCCTCCGCCATGCGGCAGACCGCGCTGCTGTCGCGTCCGGTTTCGGCGTCAACGAGATTGCGGTGATTGGGCACGAACATACCGCGGTGTCAGAAATCCTCGCGAGCCTTCAACCAACGCACCAGCGCTCGCTTCTTGCCTGGGACCGCCGAGAGGTGCAGGCGCGCCTTGCGCATCTGCCATGGATCGAAAGTGTCCGTGTCGTTCATGTGCTCCCCACGACCCTGACGCTGGACGTCGTGGAACGACGCCCTTTTGCCATTTGGCAAACGAGAGGCGAGCTTCGCCTGATCGACGCTTCAGGCCATCCACTCACCACGCTCGACAAAACGGCTGAGCTCCCCGCCCTGCCAATCGTCGTCGGGCACGGCGCGGGCATTGCCGCGAAGCCGCTGCTGAGCGAGATTGACAAAAGCCCGCGCATCGCGGGAGCCGTCAAAGCCGCAGTGCGTGTCGCCGATCGACGCTGGAACCTGGAGCTTGAGGGCGGCGTGAAGGTGCTGCTTCCTGAGCGCGGCGTGCGCAGTGCTTTTGCAACCCTCGAGGCACTGCTCGCCACGGCCTCGCTGGCACCCCACCGGGTTGCTCACGTCGATCTGCGCATTCCTGAGCGCCCCACACTTCGCTTGGCCCAGAGCGCCGCAAAGGCGCGCAACCGTCGGATCACCGCGGCTCGCGGCGAGAGGGTCCGCACCGGGGGTGCCTCATGACGCGGCAATCCCTGCTCGATGACGATGAGCACATCGTCTCCGTCCTTGACATCGGCACCTCCAAAACCTGCTGCCTGATCGTCGCGCTTGATGGCGACAATTCCGACGCGACATCGCCCGGCACAGCCATCGCAGGACGTGTCCTTGGCTACGGCGAACTTCGCTCAGCGGGCATCCGCGCCGGCACCGTTGTTGATCTCGCAAAGGCCGAGGACGTCGTCCGCCGCGTGATCGCAAAAGCGGAGGCCATGGCAGATCGTCAGATCGAGAAGATCGTGATTGCAGCGTCCTGCGGCCGCGCCGCCAGCATAAACTTCACCGCGACAGCCGATATTCTCAAAGAGCGGGTTGAGAACGCCGATGTTGCGCGTGTCTTCAAGGCCGGTCGTGATTTTGCAGTCCGCGATGGCCGCGCCTTGCTCCATATGAACGGGCTTGGGTTCGGTGTTGACGACGAAACAGGGATCGCCGATCCGCGTCGCATGGCCGGGAAACGTCTCGCTGCCGATCTGCATGCCGTCACTGTCGATGAGACACCGCTGAAAAATCTTACGGCTCTGATTGATCGCAGCTATCTTGATGTCTCACGTCTCATCGCCGCGCCTTATGCTGGCGCACTGGCCGCGATCGCCGATGATGAAGCGCGCCTTGGCTGTCTGTGTGTTGACATTGGCGGCGGCACCACCAACCTCGCAGTCTTCGCCGAAGGGCATTTCATCCACGCCGACGCTCTGACTATCGGCGCCAACCAGATCACCACGGACATCGCCCGCAGACTTGGCACGCCGCTCAACGAAGCTGAGCGTTTGAAAACGCTCCATGCAAGTCTCGCCGTCGCCGCATCAGATGCGCACGAATTAATCTCTTATCCCGTCGTGGATGCCGATGAGGTTGGCCTCTACGAAGTCAGCAGACGCGAACTTCGCGATATCATCGCGCCGCGCATGAGCGAGATATTGTCCCTCATCCAGGACCGTCTCCGCAGCAGCGGTATGCTTGAGTACACCAGCGACCGTCTTGTGCTTACCGGCGGCGGCGCGGCTCTGACCGGCCTTCAGGATTTCGCCGAAGACCAACTCGACATGCACACGCGGATTGCAACGCCGATGACGCTTGCGGACTGCCCGGAGCAACTGGAGACCTCGGCACACGCCGTCGTATTCGGCCTGATCCGCGCGGTCGCAGAACGGCATGGCAGCGCGGGCCATCGCGCGGCAATCGACGCTACGACCACCGCCGAACGCTCGATATTCGGCCAGATGGGGCAATGGCTTCGTCAAAGCCTCTGGGATGATGATCGCGACGATACGCGACGCACGGGAACGGACAATTGAGGGACGAGACCGCGATGAGCGATACGCCAGCCAGCACGAACCCGGCACGCGCCAGCCAGAACGGCGACAGCGACGTCACGGAAGTTAAAACCGCAAAAGCTGCAGCGGAGAAAAACTCTGCCGCAGCCCGCGAGACCGTCCTGTCAATGGACATGAAACCACGGATTGCCGTCATCGGTGTCGGCGGTGCAGGCGGCAATGCCGTCAACAATATGATCGCGGCCGGCCTCGATGGCGTTTCGTTCATCGTGGCGAACACCGATGCACAGGCACTCGCCGCCTCGGAGGCCGAAACCCGCATCCAGCTTGGCGTTGCACTCACCGAAGGTCTGGGCGCCGGATCAAAACCCGAGATCGGAGCGGCCGCTGCGGAAGAAGCTGCAGAGCAAATCCGCAAGGTCATCGACGGCTGCCATATGGTCTTCGTCGCTGCGGGCATGGGGGGGGGCACAGGCACCGGCGCCGCGGCCGTCATCGCACGCATTCGGCGCTGACCCTCGAAATGGAACGGCTTGGTGACCACGCCGACGGTCAGGATGTTCAGCTCATGTGCGATGCGCGCGATGACGG
>JBCBXF010000310.1:0-1562 GCA_039816705.1 Pseudomonadota bacterium
CTGGCCCGCTTCGTCACACGCTATCGGGGGGTCTAAGCGGGCCAGTATTCGCTCCGGTATGGTGACGTCAGCGGCATTGCACCGGGCGATGAGCGCGTCAGCCTCATCCGGGGGGAAGTATCCCTTGTTGCGATAGAGCCGGATACGCGTCTCGAAGACGGCGGCGTCGGCCTCGGGGTGGAACTGGGTGGCGTACACGTTCGCGCCGTAACGGATCATTTGAAACGGGCACGTTTCAGAGGCCGCGAGATGCACGCTTCCAGGGGGCAGCGCCTGTACCGCTTCTTTGTGGCCGACGAACGCATCAAAGGTCTCCGGCAGCCCGTCGCAAAGCGGATCGTCGGCCGCATCGCGCGTCATGTGGCACGTGACCGGGCCGACGCTCTCGCCGAACCGCGCTTGCGAGACGTCACCGCTGAGGGCGTGTGCGAGTGTGCCGATGCCGTAGCAGCAGCCGAGAAATGGCAGATCATCCGCAATCACGCGCGGCATGATCTCAAGTGCGCGCGCTTCCATCAACGCTTCGACATCGGTCTTTTTCTCCGGTGGATCGCTGATGCAGCCCGGCCCGCCACCGACGATGATGCCGGCAAAATCGCTCAGATCGGCCGCGTCAGGAGCTGGATCGAGATCAAGCCGCACGCGAACGACGTTTTCGACCGCAAGGCCGCCCTTATCGAGCAGCGCCACAAATTCATCGTCGGCGGCCTCGGTTTCCGGGCGCACTTGCAAGATGAGAAACGGTTTTTGAGGCATAGAAGGTCGGTCTCAGTCGGGCGACGGCGCTGCGAAGGGTGTCATTCTCGGTGCATAGGGTGCCGACGAGCGCTTTGTCACGCGTCGACATAGGATCTCTCGATGAGAACGCCCTGACACAGACGTTGTGCTGCAGAGAGCGATCGCGGCGCGAGGAGGATGGCCATGGACTTCAGCATCCAGCTTTCGGCGTACTACCCGGACAAGAACTATGGTGGTGATCGTATCTACGGCGACATGCTGGAGCAGGCCGTACTCGCCGATCGTCTGGGGTTCGAGAGTGTCAGCCTGACCGAACATCATCTGATCAATATCCTGATGATGCCGGCGCCGTTGCAGTTCGCGGTCAAAATCGCTGATGCCACGCAGCGACTTAACATCCTCACTGCCGTCGCTGTGCTGCCGCTGCACGACATGCGGATCTATGCCGGTGAGCTTGTCTGCGCGGACATCTTTACCGAAGGGCGGCTGATGCTCGGCATCGGGCGCGGCGCCTACGCGTTCGAGATGGATCGGATGGGCGTACCACTCGCCACGACGCGCGAAAAATTCGACGAGTCGATCGACGTGTTGCGCGCGTTGCTGAGTGGGGAAGAGGTGTCGTGGGATGGCGCATACTATAAATTTCCTCCCCTCACGATCATGCCGCGCCCTGTTCGGCCAGGTGGACCGCCGTTAATGATGGCGGTCATGGCACCGCCCGGCATTGAGGCCTGCGTCAAGCGTGGCTTTCATATTCAGACGACGCCGCTCTCGGGCGACGCCTCAGCCATGCGGGCGCAGGTGGACGCGTATCGGCGTGGATG